>DFES01000217.1 GCA_002369175.1 Selenomonadaceae bacterium UBA3796 | reverse complement strand
TTGTTCATGGCATTGTCGCTGATGAGTCCTGTCTGTCTGGCGGAGAATTTGCAGTTTGTGGATTCCAATGGGGCAACGGGATATTATGTGGATGTGGATTCCATTGCTTTTGAGAGCGATAAAGTGGTGAATGCCCGTATTGCAGTCAAGAAAGCTGCCGCAAACCGGATGTTTCTCTATACCATGAACTTCGATGCAGGGGAGCGACGTTACCGTATACTGGATTCTCAGGTGATCCAGTATGATACGAAACAAGTGCTGGAGTCCGCCACAGGGCCGAATGTTCCCATGCCTTACGGGGAGCTGTCTCCCATGAGCATCATTGTGGAATATATTTTTTCGCTGTCGTAGAAGGGCCTTCCCCATGGGGTGGCTCTTTTGTTTCCCGGAGGGTGTGCATGGGAGAGCTTGATGTCTTGAAGAAGAGGACAGCCTGGCTGTCCATCGTATCCAATACAGTGCTGGTTCTGCTGAAGCTCGCAGTGGGGCTTTATGTGGGGGCGGTGAGCCTCGTATCGGAGGCGCTTCATTCCGGAACGGATCTCATGGCGGCCATCATCGCTTTTTGGGCGGTGCGGAAGTCCGTCATGCCGCCGGATCTGGAGCACGACTACGGACACGGGAAGTTTGAGAACCTCTCTGCAGCGGTAGAAGCGCTTCTGATTGTCGGGGCGGCGGTCGGCATCGTTGCCGAGGCGGTGGGGAAGTTCCAGGAAGCCCGTGTGCCGGAGGAATTGGGGTACGGCATCGTCATTATGCTGGTGTCTGTTCTCGTGAATTTCATCGTATCCCGTCGACTGATCCATGTGGCGCGAAAAACCGGCTCTCAGGCCTTGGAGGCGGATGGGCTGCATTTGCAGGCGGATATCTGGACATCCGTGGGAGTTCTTATGGGTCTTGTCCTGATGAAGCTGACGGGATGGAGCTGGCTGGATCCTGTCATTGCTATTTTTGTGGCAGGAATCATTTTCCGTGCCGGTTGGAACATGGTGCGGGATTCTGCGTTGCAGCTCACGGATGCGAGCCTGCCGGAAGAGGAAGAGGCCCGCATTGGCGAAATCATAGCCGAAGTTCCCGAGGTCAAGGGCTTTCACTGCCTGCGAACCAGGAAATCCGGCTCCTATAAGCTTTTGGATGTTCATGTTCTCTTTGACGGCACAATGCACCTATCCCGCGTTCATGCCGTATGCGATGAATTGGAGCAGAACATCCGGAACGGCGGCTTCGGTACCATGGATGTTCTCATTCATCCGGAACCGGTGAACGATCACGTGGAGGAAACGAAAGTATCCCGTTACGAGCAGGCAAGAACCTGTGAACAGCAGCATGTGTAAGAAGGAGGCTTTGGCTATGCTGAGAAAGATGATGTGCTTATTGATTTGCACGATATTCCTGGTATCCAGTATGGGTACAGCAATGGCAGCGGAGTCGGATGCGATACATCCGCGACTCGCAGCGCTGGAGAAAGACACCTATGGCGCGGAACAGACCGGGGCGGTCATGGAGCGTATCCGCCGTCTGGAAGAGGATTACAACGGCAGGCACAATACAGGCAGCATGATGGCGCGCCTGGACGCCATCTACAATGAAGTCTACATCAATGACAGGGAACCTTCCAAACAGGCGCTTTTGAATGCCATCCAATGGAATATTCGCAGGGAGGTCAGCACGGAGCCTGTGCAGCAGCGTATTTCCAATCTGGAAATGGAGATTCAGGGCAAGACGGGCGAAGGAGATTTCTCCACGCGCATTGACGACCTTGCGAAGGCATCTTTTGGCGAAAATACCCTGCCTATGGTCAAGGTTCAGGTGCCTGCAGATACGCTTGTGAAAATAGCCCTGTCGGAGCCTGTCAGCACGAAGCATCTCAAAGTGGGTGACAAGGTATCCTATCACGTGGCAGAGGACGTGGTGGTGGACGATGTCCTGCTCTTTGTCAAGGGAGCCGAAGGAGTGGGCACGGTGACGAAGGTGAAGCCTGCCAAGAACTTCGGCCGCAATGCGGAGCTTGTCATTGAGTTCGAAAAGACAAAGTCCATCGATGGGACGTATGTGGATACTTTTGTGGGAGAGGCGGCGCAAAAGGAAATGACCAATCTGGCCATGGCAGCCGGTGCCAGCATTGCAGGCATAGTGCTTCTGGGGCCGATCGGCATCATTGCCGGAGCCTTTGTCAATGGGAAGAACATAGAGCTTCCGAAGGGCACGGAGGTCATCGTCCAGACGAAAAATGAGCAGACTCTCTACGGCGTTCAGACGAACCTGGCAATGAAGTGAGATATACGGGGAAAGCGGCATCCAATCGGATGCCGCTTTCCCTATGGGTAAATCGGTAGACAGGGCGTACCTGTCGAAACGCCAATCAGAATGTTTTGCCCTTGGCAAAACTTGAACAATTGCGTTATGACAGGATATACCTGTCGAAACGCCAATCGGAATGTTTTGCCCTTGGCAAAACTTGAACAATTGCGTTATGACAGGATACACCTGTCGAAACGCTAATCGGAATGTTTTGCCCTTGGCAAAACTTGAACAATTGCGTTATAATATATCGTGTGTTTGATTGTGTTACGCTATCGGAGGATAGGAGATATTTTTTGATGAACAACAAGACGAAACTGTTGGTCGGCCTGAGCGCTTTGCTGTATTTGTCGCCCGGGTATGCACTGGCAGATTATAGATCCAGCACGGATACGGGAGCAGATCGGCTGGATTTCATAGAAAACCGCCGTCGATATGAGCGTGAGAATGCGCTGTCGGATGAACAGAAAAAACTCTTGGAGGATGCGAGCACGATAGAAGCAAACCTGAGAAAACCCTTGGATCCGGCAAAGCCTGTACCCACCATTTTTGAGGGGGATGATCTCGAGTACAATCAGGTGACGGGAGAATTCATCGCCAAGGGCAAGGTGCATATCGTCCAGATGGATGCCCACCAATTCGATTCCGGGGAGGATGACGGAGTTGTGAAGGGCAACACCATCCGTCAGGAGATCGAAATCCCCGGCAAGGCACATATCCTGCAATTGACACCAAATCAGGCGCGTATTACCATGGACGGCTACAATACCTTCTATAACTATGGGGAGAATATGGGAACCATGGAGGAGGCTGTGGGCAAGGTAGATCAGCAGTATGTATCGGGGAAGAAGTTTGAGTTCTACCCGGATCATGTGGTCGTTTATGACGGTACCATGACGAAGTGCGGAGCCAAGGCACCGGATTATCATCTGAGTGCGGATAAGGTCACCCTTTGGCCCAACGATAAGATGATCATGGAAAACGTGAAGTTCTGGTTGAAGGACAAGATCGTCTACACCAGGGATCAGTATGTTCAGGATATCCGGCCGGGCGCCAAGGGTCCGGAGTATCCCAGAGTAGGCTACAACAGCAGCAATGGCGTCTGGATCTCCCAAGAATTCAGCCGGCCGATTCAGCAGAACGTAGATGCAATGTTTCGCCTCTACGTTACTTCAAAATATGGAGCCAGGAGCCGTGGCGAATTGAAATGGACCCATGCCGGTTCCACTGCCCGTCTTGCTTATGGCTATTACGATGATGTGGACAACAACTGGGTCAAGCGGAAACCCGCCTTTATCTATAACTATCAGCAGCGCATTGCCGATACCCCCTTCCACTATGTCTTGGATTACGAGCTCGGAAAATGGGAGCGCAAGCAGCCGAATGCCTCGGACATTGAAAGCACGCACCGTTACGGGCGGCTGGGACTGTACCGTGATCCGATCCGCCTGCAGGGGAATTGGTATCTGATGCTCAGTACAGGCTATCAGATCACGAAGGAAACCTATGACGATTCCACCAGGAGAGGCTTTGACTATACCATTGCGGCATTGAAGGAATTTGATGAACGCTGGGCAGCTTACGGAACCTTCGAGTACTCCGTATCCAACACCCAAAACAGTCTGTTCAACTACAACGTCAATGATGTGGGAAGAGCCGTCAAGACGGGCTTCAGCTATCGCTTCAGCGACAAGGATCGTCTGGTGTACGGCCTCGAGTACGATGTTGAAAACAGGAGGCTGAAGGATATCGATTATTACTGGTATCACGATATCCACTGCACCCAGCTGATTCTTCGCTATCGGGCGAAGCGGGATTCCTGGCAGGTCCGATGGCAGTTTTCGCCATGGTGATGAGGAGAAGGTCATGGACAAGAGTTTGGGACGGATGATCGATGCGATCCAGGGGCAAAGCATCCTGGTCATAGGGGATATGGTGGCGGACATCTATCTTGACGGCAGAATCTCCCGCATTTCCCGCGAGGCGCCTGTGCTGGTGCTGGAGCAGGCAGGAGAGAAAATCGTGGCCGGTGGCGCCGCCAATGTGGTGAACAACGTGGCGACTCTGGGCGGCAGGGCTTTTGCCGTGGGGATTTTGGGCACGGATCACAGTGCGGAGGGCCTGAAGCGCATTCTTTCCGGCAACGGGGCGAATGTGGAGGGGCTTCTCCATGACGGGGCGCGCCCCACGATTTCCAAGACGCGGATCATTGCAGGAGGCCGTGCCACGGTGAGCCAGCAGATTGTCCGCATTGATAACGAGAGCAGGGAGCCCCTTTCGGAAAAGTTCGAGGCAGGCCTTCTGGAATACGTGGAAAAAATCCTGCCGAAGGTCCGCGGTATTGTCATGAGCGATTACGGCTCGGGCACCATTACGGAAGCAATCAAAGATCGGTTGATTGCGTACAGCAGGGAACACGGGATCCCGAGCATTGTGGATTCCCGCTACCATATCCGCCGCTTCAAGGGCGTGGGCTATGTGAAGCAGAACGATGCGGAGCTGGCGGCGGCGATGGAACGGGAGCTCGGAACAGAAGAGGCTCTCCGCAGGGCGGGACAGGATCTTTTGCGGGAACTGGATGCCGACGGGGTTCTCGTTACCCGGGGAGAGAAGGGGATGACCCTCTTCGAGCGGGATGGGAGCATCCATGACATTCTGGTGTCCGACAAGAGCGAGGTCTACGATGTCTCCGGCGCAGGAGACACCTGCGTTTCCACGGTGATCCTGGCATTGGCGGCGGGGGCGGAACCGAAGGCTGCGGCAGAACTCTCCAATTTCGCGTCGGGAATTGCTGTCCGAAAGCTCGGAACGGCAACGGTGAGCCGCGATGAGTTGAAACGGGCGGTACAGTAACGAGGAGTGAGAAGCATGCAGGTAGACGGCAAGGATATAGAAAAGTTCTGCGATATCTTGAGGAAGGGCGGACGGCGCATTGTTTTTACAAACGGTTGCTTTGACATTCTCCATGCAGGCCACGTCCGCTATCTTGCAAAGGCGCGTTCCTTTGGGGACTGCCTGGTACTGGGGCTGAATTCGGATGCCTCCGTGCGTCGCCTCAAGGGGCCGGCGCGCCCCATCAACCGGGAGGAGGACAGAGCCGAAGTGGTGGGTGCTCTGGACTCCGTTGATTATGTTGTCCTCTTCGAGGAACCAACGGCAGAGGCTCTCATTGCAAAGGTAAAGCCGGAGGTCTATGTCAAGGGGGGCGACTACACCCTTGACACCCTTCCCGAAGCGAAAATCGTCCAGAGTTATGGCGGGCGGGTGGAATTCGTCGCCATGGTGGAAGGGCGTTCCACCACCAGTGTCATCGAAAAGATTCGGCGTGAAAAGGAGAAGAAATGAAGAATATTCTCGTGGTGAAACTCAGTGCCATCGGTGATGTCATTCATGCGCTGCCGGTTTCCCATGCCATAAAGGAAACCTTTCCGGATGCACATCTGACATGGGTGTCAGAGCCTCCGGCCTACCCGCTTCTCCAAGCGAATCCCTGCATTGACGAGCTCCTGCTTTTCAAGAAAAAGGAGTTTCGCAGCCTAGGGGGGTTCCTGCGGAACATCGGACCTTTCCGCAGGAAGCTTCAGTGCCGTCATTACGATGCCTCGCTGGATCTTCAGGGCTTGTTCAAATCTGCTGCCATCATCTGGCTGGGCGGGGCGGCTCAGAAACTCGGCACCTGCAACATGCGTGAACTCAGCGACAGGATCAGCCGCCCCGTCATCGGCCCCAATGCCCGGGGGCACATCGTGGAGCGTTATCTCGATGTGGCGAGAGCCTTAGGTTGTCGGGTGGAAAAGGCGGTCTTTCCCCTGAAGATTCCGGAGAGGGATGCAGAACTTACGCAGAGGATCATGCTCCAGGCAGGAGCGGATATGAAAAATCCCTATGTGGTCATGGCCGTTGGAGCCAATTGGCCGAACAAGCGATGGCCGGCGCAGCATTATGCAAAGCTCAGCGATTGGCTGTATGGCAGGAGCATCATCCCCGTGATCGTCGGCGGAGGGCCTGTGGATGAGCAGATCGCCGGGGAGATATCCTCCCTGACGGAGATTCCCCCGGTGAACCTGGTGGGACGTACGACCCTGACACAACTTGCCTGCCTCATGGGGGAGGCAAGCCTCGTCCTCGGTGGGGACACAGGTCCCGTTCATCTTGCGGCAGGGCTTGGAACGAAGACTGTCATGGTCATGGGCCCCACCGATGCCAACCGCAACGGTCCTTATGGACAACTGGAAAATGCGCTGGAAGTGGAGGCTTCCTGCAGGTACTGTTGGAAGAGAGCCTGCCCCAAGGGTCTGGACTGCCTTGAGAGCATCAGCGTCCAAAGGGTTCAGGAGAAAATCGGAACATTGTTATGAGAATGGGAAAATATGTCCAAAACATGCAGCAGGATTTGAAGCTGTTCTTCTTTATCCTTTTCCTCCTCTGCGCTTACCGCGCTTTTTTCCTATGGTACATGTCTGCCTATATGGGAGATGGGGTTCCCTGGGAGAGTGTCGCTCTCGCCCATTGGACGGGGATGCGGCTGAGCCTGAAAACCGCAGGTGCAGTCACACTGCTTTCCTTTGTTTTCTGCACTCTGCCGAACCTCTTCCTTCCCAGATTGAATACAGAGTCCGTGCGTCTCGCCATCGGAACGGCAGCTTCGTTCCTCTTTTCCGTGCTGTTCTTGGCCAGATTTCCCTATTACCGCGAATTCGGAATGACGTATCATGTTCAGGTGATGCAGGGAATCCACGATGACCGGTCTGCTCTCTTTTGGACGATGCTGCAGGAATACGGGATGGTCTGGCGCTTTCTTGTGGTTTTGCTCCTCCTGGGAGCAGCCTGGAGCCTCTTGCGCTTCCTGCTCCGACGGCCCGTGTTTTCCCTGCGTCCGCTTGCCGGAAAGCCTTTGATGGCGTTCCTTTTGGCAGCCATGACCTTTGTCTTTGCCCTCTTTGTTCGCTTTGGCGGAAGCTTTGACTATGCGCATGGCATCAATTGGGAGAATGCGGGGGTCACGGGAAACGCCTTTCTCGATGAATGCATTCTCGATGACGGTCAGGCTCTCTATCGGGCATGGCAGTCGGAGAAGCGCATGGCTCAAGGGGAAATCAGCGGCGTAGAGCCGGGAAGAGTGATGGAGTTTGCCCGGCAGCTTGCGGGCGGTTCCGATAGTTCCGGAAAGGATCTCGCTTCTTATCTTTCCCGCAGAGCCAAGGGGGCGAAACTGCCGAAGCCCCGCCATGTGTTCATCATTCTCGGCGAGACCTGGGCGCAGTGGCCCATGCTGGAGAAGTACGGGGAGCTTCATGCGGCAGATGGCATCAAGGGACTCATAAAGGAGGAAAATGCATGTTATCTTTCTTCCTTTATGCCCAATGGGGATTTCACTTCCATTGCGATCACAGGTCTTGTCACGGGACTTTCGGATGTGAATGTGCGGGTGAACTACCAGCCCCGCAGTTTCAAGGAGACATATCCCACATCCATGGCGCCTCAGTTCAAGGGATTGGGGTATGCCGTGGATTTCTGGTATGGAGGTGTTCCCTCCTGGGACAACATCAACCGCCTGGCGCTTGCCCAGGGGTTTGATCATTTTTATGGCTATCCGGATTACCATGCACCAAAGCAAAGTGCCTGGGGAACCACGGACAGGCATCTCTTTGAGGCTCTTTCCAAGCACCTTTCGGAGGAGCCGCCGACGGTTCACCTCATCATGACTGTCAGCAACCATCCTCCCTACAATCTGGATCTTGCGGCGGAAGGCTTTGACATGGAACGGGAAAAGGCGGCAGTCGCAAAGCTCCCCCATGTGGAGGAGCCGGAGGCCCTTGCCCTGGAGCTTGGCCATTATTGGTACATGGACAAGGTGGTTACGGAGTTCGTGAGAGATACCATGAAAAAATATCCCGACAGTCTCTTCCTCATCACCGGAGACCATGCCGTACGGATGAACCCGGGGACGATTCCCACGATGTTCGAGCGGCAGAGCGTTCCCTTTCTGCTCTACGGGCAGGGGGTTGTGAAGGATTTGCTGCCTGCGGGCGTGTCTGCCGGTCATACGAACATCGTTCCGACGCTTGTGGAGCTCATTGCTCCTGAGGGCTATGAATATCATTCCATTGCCGCCAGCATGACGGAAGGGACTCGGGCGGGATTCAACCGCGACTTCTGGATCGCCGACGGTGTTATGGGAATGGTGAATGGAGAAGCTACGGAACTTCTGCCCGGTGTGGCCTCTGCAGATGCTGCCTCAGCCCGCGCGGAAGTGAATGCAGTGCTTCCGGCTATGCGTACCCTTTCCTGGTGGCTTTTGGAAAAGGGGACGGAACTTCCTTAAGGAGCTTTTTTATGTACAACAATATTCTCGTCATCAATCTCATGCACATCGGCGATCTCATGCTTGCAACGCCTGTGCTGCGCACATTGCGGGTCAATTATCCCCAGGCAAGGATATCCCTTCTGGCGGACAAGAAGCTGGCGGAGCTCGTATGCTTCAACAAACATATCGACGAATGTCTCTTCTTGGACAAAAAAGGCGAGGACAATCATATCAGAAATTTTATAAAGTTTATATCGAAAGTCAGGAGCAGGCATTTCGACTTGGTGATCAACCTGCATCGAAATGAGCGGGCATCGGCTCTTGCGGCCTTCAGCGGCGCAAAGCGCATCGTCGGCTACAGCAAGCCCGTCTTTTCTCTGCTGTTTGATAAGGTCATGCAGAATCCATCGGTCGCCCACCACATCGGAAAAGGCCCCTTCGGCCTCATTCCCCCTTACCGCTACGTCCCAGGCTGGAAGCATCAGGTGCATGCCCATTTGGAGGTGCTGCGGGAGACGTTGGGAATCGAGCGCATGGATGATGGCGGTCTGGAGATGTGGCTGTCCGAAGAGATGGAGCAGAGGGCGGAAAAGATTTGGCAGGAGAATTTCTCTCCGGGGCAAAGGGTCATTGCCTTTAACATTGGCGCCAGTTGGAAGACGAAGCGATGGCTCGGCTCCTATTTTGCCCGGTGTGCGGATGCGCTTGTGGAAGAGGGGTACGCCGTTGCCTTTTTCGGCGGTCCCATGGATCTTTCCATGGTGCGGGAGTGCATCGGAGAGATGGCGTATCGGCCTGCTCCCACCGAAGAAAGCAAAGTGCGGGTGTTCACGGGGAAACTCAGCCTTGGGGAACTCGGGGCCATGCTCAGAAGATGCAGCCTTTTTCTGACCACGGATTCCGGCCCTATGCACATCGGAGTTGCCATGAACATCCCCATTGTCACCATGTTCGGTGCTTCTCCCGTGCCGGGGTTCTATCCCTATGATGCCAAGGATATCCTGATCCGCTCCTCGGAAGCCTGCCATCCCTGCGGCATGCATGAATGTCCAAGACAAGGGGAGGAGAACATGGCCTGCATGAAATGCATTTCTGTGGATACGGTCATGGGATATGTCCGGGAACTCCTGGCGAAATATGGGGGGAAGCCTGCCAGGGAACTGCCCTCTCATTATGGACAATATGAGTGCACTGTTGTAAAATTAGGGAAGCAGAAGAACAGATGAAAAAACGAGTCAGCGAGAAGGAGTGTGACCCCCAGGATGGACAGGCAGGCACTATGTGAGTTTATCTCGGAGAAGACGGGAAAATGCAAGATACTTGTCGTCGGCGATGTTATGCTGGACAAGTACTACTACGGGGAGGTCAAGCGCATCTCACCGGAGGCTCCCGTTCCCATCACCCATGTGATGGAAGAAAAGGAGACCCTGGGCGGCGCTGCCAATGTTGCCCACAACCTGGCCCTTTTGGGATGCCAGACCTCCATCTGCGGGTTTGTGGGAAATGATTACCACTGCCAGAGCCTCATGGAGAAATTCATTGCCCGCGGGATTGACATCCGGGGGCTGGTGCCTACGGAGTCTCCCACTACGACGAAGATCCGCGTCATCGGCGGCCATCAGCAGATGCTTCGACTGGACTTTGAGGATACGGAGCCCGTGGAAGGGCACTATGCGGATCGCATGAAGAACTATGTGAGCCAGAAACTCAACGAAAGCATGGATTGTGTGGTCATTTCCGACTACGGAAAGGGAGCCTGCACCGAGGATGTCTGCCAGACGGTCATAAAGTTCTGCCACGACCATGGAGTTCCCGTGATCGTGGATCCGAAGGGGAGCAATTGGACCAAGTATTCCAGGGCGGACTATATCACCCCCAATGTCAAGGAAATCAACGAAGTTCTTCTGGATCCCATCAAAAATGAGGACACTGCCGTGGAGCGGGCTGCGCGCTACGTCATGCGGAAGTTCAAGCTCAAGAATATCATCGTGACCCGTTCGGCCAAGGGGCTTTCCCTTGTGCAGGATGAGGATATTATTCATATTCCCACCCGCTCCCAGGAGGTCTTTGACGTCTCCGGCGCGGGGGATACGGTCATTGCCGTATTTGCCATGGCTCTGGCGGGAGGGCTCAAGCCGGCGGACGGTGCCTATATGGCCAATCTGGCTGCCAGCGTGGTGGTGGCGAAGCTGGGAACCTATGCCGTCAGCAAGGAAGAATTGCTCAAGGAAATGCAGGAGGTGGAGCTTTCATGATCATCGTGACAGGAGGCGCCGGATTCATCGGCAGCAATATCGTAAAGGAACTCAATGACCGTGGCCGCAAGGATGTTCTTGTGGTGGATGATCTCAAGGACGGAAGCAACTACAAGAATCTCAGGGGGCTCAAGTTCATTGATTACCAG
>DFES01000173.1 GCA_002369175.1 Selenomonadaceae bacterium UBA3796 | reverse complement strand
TCGAGGATGTGTCAACGACGCAGGGGCAGTCAAGAACCGTGAAGATGGGGTGAGTGAATTAATCAACACGCCCTAATCCCTATTTATGATGTTCAAACGCCCCCGATACCCCATCTATCAGGGCCTTTTGGCATGTGGGAAGTTCACGTCTCCCCATCTTTTTGTTGCTTCTTTGGCTTTTTTCCGTCCGAAGGCTCCGCTTTTGGATAAGAGGAACTCTGAGGCGGCTGGTAGTGGGGATAACTCGTACTTCCACAGCGGAAGGCGCCATCGCCGTCAACCACCCGGATGGTGGAACCCTGCCAATGGAGGCTGCCTGACGGCATCGCAAGAACGCTCTCCATGGAAAAGGCCATAACCACCGGCAGGGAAACCAGCATGGAACATACTTTTACTCTCTTTTTCCATTGACTGCCCTGTTCCCCGGATTTTCGCCGCAGGACATTCACTGCCATACAGAGCAGCACAGTAAGCAGCATAGCGGGAAGGGTGCTGCCCACAGGCAGCTCCATCTGCATCAACAGTCGGTAAATGGCAAAACCAGCCAGCCAGAGCAGGAGATTCTGTCCGCAAAAAGCATCTTGTTCATAACGCCTGCCGGTGACGAAGTAGTCCGTCAGCTGCACAGCAATCATAGGGGCAAAGACGGAACCGATGAAATAGAGGAATTCCGTGAAATCCAGCAAAGGCAGGAAAATGGCTCCGACGGTTCCCAGCACCGTCACGGCCATGGCGACGATGTTCCCCTTGAGCCGGGGGAACAGCGACTCACTGGACACCCCTGCCGACCAGGCATCCAGATATGTGGTGGTGACGGTAGAAAAAAGAATGATCAAGAGCCCTGCCATCCCCAACCCGGACTTCAGCATGATCACGGCAATATTCGTCTCCCCCCAGGCCAGTGCTGCCAAGAGACCTATCATGTACATCCAGCAGCTGACCAGTCCATAGACCGCGGCACTGACAGCCGTCGCTCTGACAGGCTGTTCTGCCTCCCGGGTGTAGTCGCTGATCAGGGGCAGCCAAGACAGGGGCATGGCAATGGATAATTCCAGAGCCAGACCGAAGCTCATAGCTTCAGCAGGCAGTTGCAACTCGCTCCCCTGCCCCCAAAGGGCGAAGCTCAACACCACCGTCATCACCAGCAGCCCCCCCATGGCCGCGGCATTCACCCGTCCCAGCTTCTTCAGGCCGACGGCCAGCCAAAACAGGATCAAAGCCCCCAAAAGGCCGCCCCAGATACTCTGGCCGCTGCCAAAAATCCCTTCTGCCGCCAAAGCTCCTTCATAGATCATAATGCCCGTCCATCCCAAAAGCTGCAAGATGTTAAGCAGGGCAAAAAGCAGGCCCCCTTTTTGCCCAAAGCTCATCTTCACCGTTTCCATGGCGCTTTTCCCGGTTCTGCCGCCGATGACCCCGGCTCCAAAAAGCAGCCCGCAACCCAAAAGATGCCCCAGCAGGATCGCTGCCAGTCCCTTTTCCAATCCCAGAGGAGCAAAATACGTGCCCGTCTGCATTTCTGCCAGGGAGAGGGCAGCCCCGAACCAGATCAGGCCATTTTCCCATAACGAGGTACGCTTTTCTGTCACTTTCACATCATTACCGCCTTTCTGTATACGAAAAAGCAGGAGGCGCCGTAAGGCATCTCCTGCAACAAGCTTTCAGTAGGACTTCCTACGGCGGCATTACCCGCATCAGGTAAGGAACGATACCGTTCCCATAAGGGTCGAAGTTGAATGACTTCCTCTCAGCCTGCTGACACAAGCTCCCCTGTTCCATTGTACTTCAGTATACAAAATTCTCATCACGAAAACAAGTGTTTTTTACGTGATTTCCTCCGGGACGAAAACCTGGGCAAACCCTTCAAATATTCCATGCTGCAGCGGTTTCCGGCGACAAGTTCCGCAAGCTGTCAATCACCACCACGCAGTCCGGACGAACTTTCAGCATCACGGCGCGAAGCTTCTCCGTCGGAAGAGAGACACATCCGCCCGTGTAGGGTTTGAAGGGGCCGAAGCAGTGCAGGAAAATCGCAGAGCCGAGACCGGGAGTGCAAGCTTCATTGTAGCTGATATTCATGACATAGGTGTAGTGTGGGTCGTAGTCCACGATGTGTTCGCTCGCTTCGGTATCAAGCCCCGGCAGTTTGCGGATATCCACCATCTTGTTGTAGTTCATGCCGGGGCGCCCATCGCCTGACCAGTAATAGTTCTCATCCACCTGGATATAGGGAATGGCACAACCGGGATCCGGGGCGATTCCGAAGGCCTCCGTGAAGCGGAAGGTTCCCACCGGACTCTTGTTGTCACCCTCCCTCTCTTTGCCCAATCCTTCCTTGCCAATGAAACCGGGACTGGTCATGATTTCGCGCCAGTTCCCCTGCAGATCCTTTTCGTGGAAGGAAATCCATGCCGTCGTCTTCCCCACACCGGCGACCACGAAAATCTGCTCCGCCGCCTGAGCCTGAGGCAAATTCTGTATCCACGCCGGTGTTGCGTCCCCCGCCTTGGCGTCAGCAACGCCAAAGAGCGACAATACCAATACCGCACACAAAACTGCGACCAACTTTTTCATGTTCTTCTCCCCTTTTCCTTTCTCTCTGCTCGTGATTTCCACATCTATGCCAGATTCTCCTCCCTTTTCGTCCTGCCCCCTCTTCCAAGAAAACTCCCGCAAACATCTGCTGAAACAAGTTGATGCTGGGTTGATATTCGACAGAAAGTACAAGTTTTCCTCCTGCGGCACCACAAACCTTTCCCTATCTCTCGCAAGTGTTTCGTACCAAAAAATCCAGTCCATGCAGGAACTGCCGCAAAGCAGAGCGAATAAGAAGGCAAGAACGGAACAAAAGGAACGGAGGCAGATAAGAAACATGGTAACCATCAAGCAAATCGCCGAACTATGCGGCGTTTCCCGGGGAACGGTGGATCGGGTACTCAATCATCGTGGCAATGTGAAGCCGGACAAGGAAAAGCTCATCCTGGACATGGCAAAAAAACTCAACTACCAGCCGAACCCAGCAGGGAAAGCCCTGACGGCACGGCGCAAGCATCCCGTGGTGGGAGTGCTCATCGCTTCCGAGGGTGTCCGTTTTTTTGACGATGTGCTTGTCTCCATGCGCAAGGCCGCCCGGCAATATGAAGCCTATGGCCTGAAGGTCATCTGGAGGAGCATGCGGGGCTTTGACACAAAGGAACAATGTGCTCTTATCGATGAACTCCGTCCGCAAATCGATGCCCTCATCATCAATCCCGTCAATGCGCCCGCCATCGTCAAGAAACTCAACAAGCTCATTGATGAAGGACTTTTTGTCGTCACGGTCAATAACGATATCGAGTCCGTCCACCGTCACTGCTATGTGGGCAGCGACTACATGAACGGAGGGCGGACGGCGGGAGCACTGCTCTCCATGATTGGTCCCAAGAGCCTATCCACCGCCGTGCTCCTCGGTTCCCATGCCATGCTCGGTCACCGTCAGCGACTCGAAGGCTTCCTCTCCGTCCTGCGGAACCACCCGGACTTCCATTATCTGGGAGCGCAGGAAACGGAAGATGACGACATGGTGGCCTACGAATGCACCCGCACCCTGCTGTCCGAACATCCGGAGACGAACTCCATCTTCGTCATCTCCGCCGGAGCCTACGGTGCCGCCCGCGCCGTCCTGGCCTCCAACCGGACGGACATCACCATGATCGTCTTCGACACCATTCCCTCCACCATTGAAATGATGCGCCGCCGCGTCATCCAGGCTGCTCTGTACCAGCATCCCCACCAGCAGGGCAGAAAATCCATGCAGGTGGCCTTCGATTATCTCGTCAATGGCATCCCTCCCGAACGCAGCCGCTACCTCATGCACAATGAGATACGGATTCTGGAGAACGCAGTGGGCGGGACAGCGAAAATTGACTGAGGGGATAGTAAATTTTACCGTTCGCCAGCATAAAAGAACCCCGCAGGCTCCATACATCGCCTGCGGGGTTCTTTCTGACATATTTTAAAGTTGCTTTATATAGTTTCCTGTCATACAATCTCCACATGTTCCATGCCCAACATAACTGCCAGGTCGTGAAGCTGGGATTCTGTAATCGTGAAGCTCAGTACCGTATGGTGTCCGCCACCGGCCTTGATCCATTCCTCGGAGCCTTTCTTCAGGCCGCATTTCGGCGTCCA
>DFES01000155.1 GCA_002369175.1 Selenomonadaceae bacterium UBA3796 | reverse complement strand
CCCTTTGTCATCCAGGAACTTTTGGCACGGGTGAGGGCAGCCCTTCGGAAGCATGCGCCTCAGAATACGGCGCCGGAGGGAGAGAAGCTGGAGGTGAGGGATCTCCTTCTCTATCCAAGCCGCTACGAGGTACAGGTGAAGGGAGAGAATGTGGAACTCACGAAGAAGGAATATTCCCTTTTGGAATACCTTATGCGAAACAAGCGCATGGTGCTGACCAGAGATCAGATCCTGCAGGAGGTATGGGGGTATGACTACGTTGGGGATACCAACGTTGTGGATGTCTACATTCGCTATTTGCGGGCGAAAATCGATGACAAGTTCCATGAGAAGTACATCCATACGGTGCGCGGGGTTGGCTACGTGATAAAGGAGTAAGTCCATGAGGCCATGGAAACTATGGCTGGCCAAGGCCACAAACCGGCTGACCTACCCTCGCATTTCCGTGAAGATCACCCTTTTTTATGCAGCGATTCTGTGTATTGTGCTGCTGGTTACCAGTGCCATCACCGGCGCAGGCGTGTATTTCAGCTTTTACCATCAGGCGGAGATCGAGATGGAAATCAGCATGCACAATACGCTTGAGAGGGTGGCAATGGGGCAGCTTTTCGATGCGGATTTCTGGCAGGATGATCCGCTGCTTCCCGGGGTGGTGTTCCGGGTGACGGATATTTCCGGACGTGTGATTTTGGAGAATGATGCCCATTATCCGTCCATTGAAAGGGTGGAGCGCCATCTGCGAGCCAATCCGCCTCTTTTTGCCAATCCCAGAATGGGGGTTGCGGATATCCGAAATATGAGCATCTACTACGCTAAAGTGCAAATCTTGCAGCAGGGTCAGATCTATGAGTTGCATTTTTTTAAGACCATCACGGCGGAGAAAGAGTTCCTGAGAGAACTCCTATGGGTGTTGTTCATCACGAATATCATCGGTTTTCTCATTGCCCTTGCAGCCGGCTTTTTTGTGAGCCGCAGGATACTCAATCCCATTCGCATTCTCACCCGGCTGACCCGCCGTATGGCAGTGGAACGCATGAATCGCCGTATCCCTGTGCCCCGGGGGCGGCAGGATGAGCTGACGGAGCTGGCGGAGAATTTCAATCGCATGCTGGAGCGGCTGCAGGGAGCTTTTCAACAACAGCAGCAGTTCGTGTCAGATGCTTCCCATGAACTGAGGACACCGGTGACGGTCATTCTGGGGTATTCTGACCTTTTGAGCCGCTGGGGGAGGCAGGATCCTGAAATCCTGGATGAGGGGATTTCGTCCATCCGCTCTGAGGCAGAGGGCATGCAGCAGCTTATTGAAAAGTTGCTTTTCCTGGCAAGAGCCGATCAAAAACGTCAGGTGCTTCATATGGAAAGGCTGGAGTTTTCCGAGCTTGTGGCAGATGTCATGAAAAAGATGAAGCTTGTGGCGAAGGAGCATGAGGTGGAGCTTCTCCAAAACGATGAGGGTAATATTTACTGCGATCCGGTTGCCATTCGGCAAATGATGCGGATTTTTTTGGAAAACAGCCAGAAGTACACTCCGAAAGGCGGAAGGATCTACGTTTTGTCGAGGCGGGAAGGAGCTTTCTTCCACCTTGTCCTTGGCGATACGGGGATTGGAATCGCGCCGGAGAACCAGAAGAAGGTATTTGAGCGGTTCTATCGTGTGGACAGTTCACGCACGAAAGCAGAGGGCGGTGTCGGCGGAACCGGTTTGGGACTCTCCATTGCCCGGTGGATTGCCGAACAACATGATATTGAAATAACTTTAAAAAGCGATTTGGGTAAAGGGACGGAAATCCATCTGCACATACCAATGGCAGGAGAGAAAACGTCTGCAGGAATGCGCGGGAACGATGAGGGGGATGAAAAGCTGGAAGAGGTTTTTTTCTGATGGTCTGGAAGCGTTGGCGTTGCTATGTGAGTTTGAACTATACCATGGATTTAGGAGGAAGATGGATATGAGCATACAGCCTTTTGAGTTTGAGGGAAGGTTTTTTCGTTCCAAGGTGCCGATTCCCTTTGTGGAGGCAACGAATTATCTTCCCAATCGGGTATTTGTGGAAGGCTATTTCCCGGTGGGAACGGTTTTCAAATTTGGAAGGCCGGTCTGCAGCCAGAAGATCAATGCGTTCAAGAACCAGGTGAACGACTATTGCCATGCGGTCTCTCTTGTGTACAGTGAGCGGTTCAACGGAAACCCGGAAGCGGGAGAGGAGCAGGATATCGTCTTTCATGTGGATCTGAGTTCCTTTTTCCTGCTTTTGGAGCCGGTGGAAGACGGGATGGCGTATTGCTGTGAGTGAAAAGCGCGGGAGGTAGAATATGAAGGTTTTGGTAACCGGTGTGACGGGGCAGTTGGGCTTTGATGTGATGCGCGAACTGGAAAGCCGGGGGATTCCTGCCCGCGGGTGCGGACGCGTCGAATTTTCTCTGACGGATCCTGCGGGGATGAGGAAGTACATAGAGGAGTATGCTCCCGATGCCGTAGTGCACTGCGCGGCATATACTGCTGTGGATAAGGCAGAGGATGAGCCCGGGCTTGCCATGGAGGTCAACGCGGAAGGGACGCGCAGTCTGGCGGAGATTTGCCGGGATATCGGGGCAAAAATGCTCTATATCAGCACGGATTACGTGTTTCCGGGGGACGGAGAGGAGTTCTATGCGCCGGATGCACCGAAGAGCCCCCGGAACGTCTACGGGCGCTCCAAACTCGCGGGGGAGGAAGCGGTGCAGGAGCTTCTCACGCGGTACTTCATCCTGCGGATTTCATGGGTCTTTGGCATCCATGGGAGGAATTTTATCCGTACCATGCTGCACCTTGGCGAGAGCCGCAAGGAGCTCAACGTGGTAGGGGATCAAGTGGGTTCTCCGACCTATACCCGCGATTTGGCGTCGCTTCTCGTGGAGATGGTAGAAAGTGAAGCATATGGTGTCTACCATGCGACGAATGAGGGTATCTGTTCCTGGGCGGAGTTTGCCCAGGAGATTTTCCGGCAGGCCGGCTGTGATGTGAAGGTGACTCCGGTGCCCTCCAGCGCCTATCCTACGAAAGCTGTCCGCCCGAAGAATTCCCGTATGAGCAAGGCTTGTCTTGACGCAGCGGGCTTCCACCGTCTTCCGGATTGGAAGGATGCTTTGGGACGGTATCTCAGGGAAATAGCGGAAGAGAAGTGATTTCATGAAAAAGGCGGCTGCATCAGCCGCCTTGTGAAGATTTTTGGTGTCTATTTCTTGATGATCAGTGCCATGAACACGAGATCTTCATCGCCGATGTTCTCAATGCCATGCTTTTCTCCATCGGGGCAGAAGGTGGTCTTTCCCGGCCCGATCTCCACATCCGTGCCGTTGTCATTGTAGAGGGCTTTGCCTTGCAGGATATGGTAGGTTTCCGTATTTCCGTGATGCTCATGGATGCCGATGGAGCAGCCGGGAGGAATCGTGACCTTTGCGAACATGTTGCACTTTCCGTCCAGCTCCGCCTCTGTGAGGAGCTGGACTATGGTGATTTCTCCCTTGCCATTCGCCTTGTTTTTCGCTTGGATGACCTTCTGTTCAATGAATGCCATGGATATCGCTCTCCTTTTTGCAGTCTCCTTATTCCGTTATTCACAAGATGCTCTGCGTATGATAGATAGTATACATACACTGAATGAATTCGCTGTTTTTGCGGGGATTCCTGTTCCGAGGGAAGGGAATTTGCGCTTTTTTCTTTGCGGGGTTTTTGTTTATGGTTTATCTGTTGAAATTCGGCGCCAGTTGGGTTCTGCCGCCGGGGATTTTCATCGTTATCTTTTTTGTCATTGCGTGGTATGCCTGGAGGAAAAGAGGCGAAAAGCGGCTTGCGGCGATGCTTGCGGGTACTGCCTTTCTCTTTTATCTGCTCTGCACGGGGCTTGTGGCGGAGCGGCTTATGGGTAGTTTGGAATCCGTCTATGATCCGCCGGAGGATCCCAGGGGGGATGTCATCATCATGTTGGGAGGCGGTGCCATGCCGGATTCTCCCGATGTGGACGGCATAGGCTCTCTTTGTTCCAGCCCTGCGAACCGGCTCTTGGCCACAGTACGGCTTTATCGCATGCTTCGGGTGCCGATTCTTCTTTCGGGAGGGCAGGTCTACTCCGACAGCGGCGCAGAGGCGAAGATTGCCAGCCGTGTATTGCAGAGTCTCGGCGTACCGGAACAGGATATCCTCCTGGAGACGAAAAGTGTCAATACGACGCAGAATGCGCACTATTCTGCGGAGATCCTCCGGGAGCATGGTTTCCGGCAGCCGATTCTCGTGACATCGGCCTTTCACATGAAGCGGGCGGTGCTGAACTTCGAGGGGGCGGGCGTGTCTGTGGTGCCGTATCCTACGGACTACATGGTGAGCCGCCATCCTGTATTTCATTACACGAAGCTTCGTCCACAGACCGAGGCTCTTTTTGACAATGTGACGGTGTTTCAGGAAACACTTCGCACATGGGTAACAAAGTATACCGGGAGATAGATCAGTATGACAAAGAATTTGACGGAAGGTGATCCTGCAAGGCTCATCTTGTTTTTCACGCTGCCTCTTTTGGCGGGGAATATATTCCAGCAGCTCTACGCCTTTGTGGACACGCTCATCGTAGGGCGTTTTCTCGGGGTGGAGGCACTGGCGGCGGTTGGCTGTACGGGAAGTCTCATGTTTCTGTTCATCGGGTTTATCCTGGGCTTTACATCGGGGCTTTCCATCTACACGGGACAGCGCTTCGGCGCAAAGGACAGGCGAGGGGTTCGGCAGAGCGTGGCTGTCTGCATTGAGCTGAGCGCAGCAGCGTCTGTTGTCCTCACGGTGATTGGCGTGGCATTTTGCCGCACCTTCCTCATCTGGATGCAGACTCCGCCGGAAATTTTGCAGGGAGCTTATGATTTCATCAGCATTATCTATGGGGGCATCTTCACCTTTGTGCTCATTCAGATGCAGGCGAATATTCTCCGTGCATTGGGAGACAGCCGCGCTCCGACGATCATCTTGGCATCGATGCTGTTCATCAATATCCTGCTGGAGCCTGTGGCGATTCTCTGGCTGGGATGGGGGATTCCGGGAGCGGCGCTGGCCACGGTGGTAGCCTGGCTCATCGGAAATGTGATTTGCTTTTTCTATATCCGGGCAAAGGTCCCTGCCATGCATACGCGCTGGTCAGACTGGAAGCCGGATCGTCAGGTGGTCATGGCGCATTTGAAAATCGGCATTCCCATGGGATTTCAGGCATCTGTCATCGCCATTGGCACAGTGATCCTTCAGGTGGCGCTCAATCATCTCGGACCTGTGGCGGTGGCTGCCTACGCTGCATCCCAGAAGGTGGATTCCGTCGCTCTGATGCCTACGATGTCCTTCGGCATGGCAATGGCGGCCTATACGGCACAGAACTATGGAGCCAGGAAGTTCGCCCGCATTGAAGAAGGGGTGAAAAAGTGCATCTATATGTCCGTGGGATTCAGCATCGCAGCCGGTGCAGCCGTTATTTTCTTCGGTCCGTCCATTATGCATCTTTTTGTTGGGGATGGTCAGGAGCAGGTCATTGAATACGGGCAGACCTATCTTGTGGTGAATGGGGTATGCTACTGGATCCTTGCGCTTCTCTTTATTTTCCGCTTCACGCTGCAGGGCTTGGGAAAGAGTATGGCACCCACCATCGCAGGTGTCATGGAGCTTATCATGCGCGCAGCGGCAGCCGTTTTCCTGGTGGAGTGGCTTGGTTATCTCGGCGCCTGCTGTGCGAGTCCACTGGCCTGGATTGGTGCCTGCGTACCTTTGGCAGTGGCCTTTTTCCTGACGCGGAAGCACATGCGAAAGAAATATTCGCTGTAAGATGCGTTTTTCTGCATGTTGTCTTGACAGTCCCTTTTAAAATCGGTACACTTAAAGTAATTCAATTCAATTGGGAACAGAACAGTTCAAGTTTAAGAATCCGAAGCGTTCCCGTAAACAGAAAGGATGGGGAATACATGTATCAAGACGATTACAAGCGTTGGTGCGAGGCTGACCTGGTGGACTTTGACCTCAAGAAAGAGCTGCTGGACATTGCGGGTGATGACGAGGCCATTAAAGATCGGTTTGCGGTGGCATTGAAGTTCGGTACGGCCGGATTGCGGGGCACATTGGGCGCAGGTACGAATCGCATGAACATCTGGGTTGTCCGTCAGGCGACCCAGGGTGTTGCAGACTGGGTGAAGACGCAGGGCGGCAACCAGACGGTGGCCATAAGTTATGACAGCCGCCTGAAAGGCTGGAATTTTGCACGGGATGCTGCGGGCGTTCTTGCCGCTAACGGCATTCACGTGCGCATTTATGATGAGCTCATGCCGGTTCCTGCGCTTTCTTTTGCGACGCGTTACTATAAATGCAATGCGGGCATTATGGTCACGGCTTCCCATAATCCCGCGAAGTACAACGGATACAAGGCATATGGACCGGATGGCTGCCAGATGACGGACGATGCAGCAGCTGTGGTCTACGATGCCATCCAGAAGACGGATATTCTCACCGGAGCGAAGTACATGAGCTTTGCGGAAGGCGTCGAGAAGGGACTGATCAAGTTTGTGGGAGACGACTGCAAGGATGCCTTCTACGAAGCTATTGAGAAGCGACAGGTTCGTCCGGGTCTCTGCAAGACGGCAGGACTCAAGCTGGTCTATTCGCCGCTCAATGGTACGGGGCTTGTTCCCGTCACGCGTGTCCTCAAGGATATCGGTATCACGGATATCACCATCGTTCCCGAGCAGGCGTATCCCAATGGATACTTCACCACCTGCTCTTACCCGAATCCGGAAATTTTTGCGGCTCTTGAGAAAGGGTTGGAGCTCGCCAAGGAGACACAGGCAGATCTCATGCTGGCAACGGATCCCGATGCTGACCGCGTGGGCATTGCAATGAAGTGTCCGGATGGCTCCTACGAGCTTGTGTCCGGCAATGAGATGGGGGTACTGCTTCTCGATTATATCTGCCAGGGCCGCAAGGAAAAGGGAACCATGCCCGAGAATCCCATTGCGGTCATGTCCATCGTCTCCACGCCCCTTGCCGTGAAGGTGGCGGAACATTACGGTGTGGAGCTTCGCCAGGTGTTGACCGGCTTCAAGTGGATCGGCGACCAGATTCTCCAGTTGGAGGAGAAGGGCGAGGAGGAGCGTTTCATCTTCGGCTTTGAGGAAAGTTATGGATACCTCGCCGGTCCTTATGTCCGTGACAAGGACGCGGTCATTGCTTCCATGCTCATCTGCGAGATGGCGGCATACTACCGTTCCATCGGCTCTTCCATCAAGAAGCGTCTGGAGGAGATTTACCAGCAGTACGGAAGATATCTCAACAAGGTGGATTCCTTCGAATTCCCGGGGCTTTCCGGCATGGATAAAATGGCGGGTATCATGGAGAAACTCAGGAAAGAGCCTCCTTCGGAATTCGCCGGGAAGAAGGTCGTCAAGGCGCTTGATTACAACAATCCCGAAGAGACCGGATTGCCGAAGGCGAACGTCCTGATCTATTCTTTGGATGATGGATCCACCGTAGTGATTCGTCCCTCCGGAACCGAGCCGAAGATCAAGACCTACTTTACGACCCTTGGCAAGGATCTGGATGCGGCACAGGCGGAGAAAGATAAATTGGCGGAAGCCGTGAAACCACTTCTTGCATAAGCGCATAGGCTCATCGGTATATGAAATCGGCATGACGGATATTTTCCGGTCATGCCGATTTTTTCTGTCTACTGGAAGAGGAAAATGCATTTTTAGCACGAATAATATATCTATAGAAAATGCAGCATATCCATGGGGGGGATTTTATGGCGGTCAATGCAAACGGTTTTGGGCCATATGATATTCGGGGCATCTATCCTTCGGATGTCAATGAGGAATTGGCATATCGGGTGGGGCGCGTCCTTCCGGACATGTTCGGCATGAAGAAAGTGGTCGTGGGGCATGATATCCGGCTTTCGGGACCGTCCTTGCAAAAATCCCTTGTACAGGGATTGACGGAGTCAGGCTGCGATGTCATGGATATTGGGCAGTGCGGCACGGAAATGATTTATTTTGCAACGGTTCACTACGCCTTGGACGGCGGAATCATGGTGACGGCAAGCCACAATCCCAAGGAATACAACGGGATGAAGTTCGTGAAGAGCGGAGCGCGTCCCATTTCAGAGGACAATGGCCTCCGGGAGGTCGCAAAGGCGGTTCTGGATGGCGATTTCCGTCCCCTTCCGCCAAGGGGAAAGGTGGAGCAGTTTGATGTCACGGAGGCCTATGTAAACCACATCCTTTCCTATGTGGATGTGAAGAAGCTCAAGCCTTTCAGAATCGTGGCGAATACGGGCAATGGGGCGGCAGGTCCCATCATCAACGAATTGGAGAAGCGGCTTCCCTTTGATATCGTGAAAGTCCATAACGAACCGGACGGCAATTTCCCCAATGGAGTGCCAAACCCCTTGCGACAGGAAAACCGTGAAGCCACCGCCCAGGCCGTCCGGGAAGCCAGCGCCGATGTGGGCATTGCCTGGGACGGGGATTTTGACCGCTGTTTTCTCTTTGACGAGAAGGGCGAATTCATTGAAGGCTATTATATGGTCGGCTTCCTTGCGGCGGCTTTCCTCAAGAAGGAGAAGGGCGGGACGATCATTCACGATCCGCGTTTGACCTGGAACACCATTGAGATTGCCGGGCAATATGGGGGCAAGGCGGTGGTATGCAAGAGCGGTCATGCCTTTATCAAGGATAAGATGCGGGAAATGGATGCTGTCTATGGCGGAGAACTCAGTTCCCATCACTATTTCCGGGAGTTTTCCTACTGTGACAGCGGCATGATTCCATGGCTCCTGATGATGGAGCTCATGTCGGGGCTTGAGGGAAAGACACTTTCCCAGCTCATGAAGGATCGGCAGGAGCGCTATCCCGCCAGCGGCGAGATGAACAGCAAGGTGAAGGATCCGGATGCCATTCTCGCGAAGGTGGAAGCTCTCTACGGCACAAAGGGGACAGTTTCCAAGCTCGATGGAATCTCCGTGGAATTTCAGGATTGGCGGTTCAATCTGCGCAAATCCAGCACGGAGCCGGAGATACGGCTCAATGTGGAGTCCCGCAGCAATCGGGCACTCATGGAGGAAAAAACAAGGGAGCTTCTGGCACTGATTCGCGCATGAAATCCCATGCACAACCTCAGGGGTGGCGGTGCTTTCTATGGAACCATTGGAATCATTGCGCTATGTTATGCATAGGACATTGGATTATGTGAGGGAGAATGCGGGACTATCCCGGCATTCTTGAATAGAATGATCTGTCTATTTTAAGGAGGGTATTTGTTTATGAGTTTGACATTGAAATCCGGTTTTTCTTTTGACTATGACAATCTTTTCGGTGAAGGAAAGGTCACGGCGGATGATTTGAAGTCCTATGAAGAGGACTTGAAAAAAGCCCATGAGGCAATGAAGGTCATGCGGGAGAAAGGCTTCATCAGAGAGCATCTCTCGAAGGACGGGGCGCCGGAGAAAGTTCTCTTCTCCCAGCTTCCCTACGTGGAAGAAGGTCATCTCAATTCCCCGAAATCCCTGGCTCATTTGAAAGAACTTACGGACCATGTGAAGGACAATGTGGATGCGGTGGTATCCCTCGGCATCGGTGGCTCCTATCTCGGCAACAAGGTGCTCTTTGACGTGCATTGCGGTGACTTCTGGAACTCTATGTCCGATGAGGAGCGCGGGGGATTCCCGAGGATTTATTTCAGCGGCCAGAACATCGATCCGCGCCGTACAGGAGATCTCATCCGTCAGCTCAAGCGCCTGGCGGAATATATAAAATCCCATAAAAAGCGCAAGGGAAAGGTTCTCCTCCTCGTCATCTCCAAGTCCGGAGGAACCCTTGACACCATGTCGAACTTCATGGTGATCTATGATGCACTGCAGAAATATGAGGACATCGAGGTAGAGGTAGTGGCTGTGACGGATCCCAATGAGGAAAAGCCCACCCTCCTCAAGAAGCTCGCCATGGAGAAGAAGTGGCCTACGTATTCGGTTCCGGATGGCGTCGGCGGCCGCTTTTCGATTTTCTGCGAGGTGGGGCTTACCATGGCGGCTTGTGTCGGCATGGATATCCAGGCATTTTTGGATGGCGCAAAGGACATGGACAAGGCATGCCAGGAGGAAGATCTCTGGAAGAATCCTGCCATGCTCAATGCGGCATTGAAGTTTGCGGCTTCCGAGAGGCATGGACGCAACATTGAGGTCATGATGCCTTACGGCGATTATC
>DFES01000160.1 GCA_002369175.1 Selenomonadaceae bacterium UBA3796 | reverse complement strand
AGTCGCACGTTACAAACCCTTTCTATTTTCCCTGTTTCTTCTCCAGGCCATACTTCTTCAGATAACGATACAAAGTGACCCTGCTGACACCCAGGAGATTCGCCAGACGGCTCACATTGCCGCCCGCCGCCTGCCAGGCGCACAGGAATACCTCCCGATCCCGTTTCCATCGGTCATCCGAGGAGATGATTCCCACGATGTTGATATCCCCTGCTCCGATCTTCCTGCCCCAGGTATGGAAGAACGCCTGCTCCAGCACCGCCTGGAGTTGCTTGATGTTGCCGGGCCAGTCATAGTTCCGGAGCTTTTCCTCAGCCTCCGGCAGCAACAGCTTCGGCTCCATCTGGTGCTGCTGCGCCAGCTCCAGGATGATATGGGCAGCCAGTCCGGGGATATCTTCCCGACGGCTCCGGAGGGTCGGCATGCGGATAACGCTTTTGGAGATGATCCCATAGAGCTTCTTGGAAAAAAGGGACCGCTCCACCCGGCGTTTCAAATCGCCATCACAAGCCGCAATGATCCGCACATCAATGGCGCGCTCCGTTTGCTCCCCCAGGCGGCGGGTCTTCTTCGTCAGGAGAACCTCCGCCAGTTCGTCTGCCACGTTCATGGGCATCTTCTCAATCTCATCGAGGAAGAGCGTTCCGCCGGAGGCCAGCTCCAGGCGTCCCGGATGGCTGGATTCCCTGCAAAGCGCCAGGCCGAAAATCTCCTGCTCCAGAAGCTCCGGCGCCCCGTCACCGCACCGGAGTGTGATGAGGGGACCGCCCGCCCGATCGCTTGCCTGATGAATTCCGTGCGCCATGCGCTGCTTTCCCGTTCCGGCCTCTCCCTGGAGAAGGACATGCTTTCCGTTCCGCGCCACCCGCGCCGCCTTGTCCTTCACACCGGAAAAAATAGAACCCTTGCCCACCATGGAGTTCAGACTGTACTTCGCCGTGTAGCCGGAAGCATGCGCCACCAGCGTGCGGAGATCCTCAATGGGCATGGAAACCACCACAACACTATCCGAAGAATCCTTCTCCATCGGAACCACCGTGGTGATATCCTCATACGTCTTTTCCCGGGTAATCCAGGTCACCTCTTCGTTATAGGAGGCGAACCCCTCAAAACCCTTCTGGATTGGAGTATGGGAGTAATTCAGGATAACCTCCTTCAAATTGGAGGCCTTGCGCTTCTCCACGCCGATATCCTCCAGCCGCTTGCGCCCCAGACAGTTGGCGTAGGCGACTTCTCCGTCCGAAAGGATATGGTAAACGGCAAAGGGAGCCGCATTCAAGATTGCCTCCTCGGCCTTGCTGCGGAGAACATCCATGATATGCTGCTCCAATGCGCTTTTCATGGTCAAAAGGAGGGCTATCACCGCATCCCTGGGAATATCCGTCTGCGTCATAAAGACCAGCGTCATGATGTAGCGTGTCTCACCCTCCACCTGAACCGGCGTCGAGCAGGCATCCCCCACCTGGCATTCCCTGACCCACATTTCAGGCCCGAAGAGCCAGAAGGATGCCTGATGCTCCAGGGACAGGCTGATGGAAGAAGTTCCAACCTCCTTGATGCCCATGCGGACACCCTCGATTTCCCCGGGAGTCTTCTGATAGAAGGGAAAGAAATAACTTTTCAGAACCACGCAATCCGTATCCACCAAAAGGAGGCTGAGATTATACTTCTGGAAAAATCCCCTGAGCCCGTCGCTCAGGCGCGCCAAATAGGAAATCGCCTCTCCGTGCCCTGTCTGCCGCTTGCGAAGCTCCTCCACGGACAGACGGTGGGATACGTCCATGGTTTCCGTGGACACGCCCAGTTCCCTGCTGCGCCGCCAGGATTCCGCCACCCAGGGATGGACATTCGGATCCATGACACCCTCTTCCGTAAATTTTCGATAATAGGACTCCAGTTTCTCCCTGCTCCGATGCTCTCTGATCATCCGACCGCATCCTCCCGTCTCTGGAATACATCTCTGGAATACGTCTATTGTATCAAGCATTCCCCTCCCCTGCAATTCCTTTTTGTCGGGAATTTCCCCTCCGGAGTTCTCGCGCTCCCTTTTATCGGAAGAATCCGAAATTTTTGCCGGTCATCGCCCGCTAAAAACAGGAAAAACTTCAATGAGGCTGACAGCAGACAAGAAACTTGCTATACTATATACAAAAGAACATTTTGAGAAGGATCGGTGATGTATCCATGGCAAAGCAGTATAAGAAACTCCGGCAGAAAATCCACCCACAGAAAAAGACTCCCCCTGCCCAGGAAAAAACCATCGGCAAGGATTACTTCCTCATCGGCATTACGATTTTTACCACGGCTGTACTGGCTCTGGGATGGGAACATTTTGACAACATGAACCGCGCCATGTATGCCCTCCTGATCGTTTCTCTGGGGCTCACCTATGCGCGGCGCCACTTCCAGCTCTCGGAAACCCAGCAGGTCTTTGCGGACAGGGCCGGTTTTGTTTCCATCGGCTTCGCCGTCGCACTCTTCCTCGTCATATGCTATTACCAGTTCTTCGGCTGATCCGTCCTCTCTTTCTACAGAAGCAACTGGGCAGAAAAAATCCCGCTTTTCATTCTCGGAAAAGCGGGCTGCTTCTTTTATGCCGGCAAAGGCAAGTGCATGTGCATATTCAGTTGTTGACGGACTCGCCATCCAAAACCTTTACGCATTCATGGAAGGCAGCCCGTGAATCCTCACCCTGGATTGACAGCACTACCGAAGTCCCCTCGCGGAGCCCCATACGAATAAGCGACAACATACTGTCCGTGGAACCGGATCGTTTGCCGGCAGCCAAACGGATCACACACCCTGTTTTTTTGGCAATTGCCACGAGCCTGGCGCTCTCGCGGAAACCCAACATGCACTTAATGACCCTCCGCATCACCACAGCGCCCGTTGCTGCGTTCTTCGACGCCATATATGCATCCCGGCAGCCGAAATCTTTTCTCTCACATGTATTCGACATTCTCATAGATACCTTCCTTTCTGTATGAATCTATCAAGCAATATTAGAGCCTTTATCATATGATATTGGTTCCATAAAAATCATCTATCCGCTTGATTGAAATGATTGTAACATAGTTCCCACGCTTTGGGAATACATGAGTTGCTATTGTTTCGCGATTTTATTTCATGGACTTCCCAGCATTTTGGAATTGATTCCTGTCAATTCCGTCCCCTTGGAAAAGACAGATTTCCACTGGTCTTGAAGCCTGGCGGGAATTTGCTTTCTACCAGTGATATTTTTCGCCCCGGTTGATCTTACATGCGCGGTAAATCTGCTCCACCAGGAGAAGCCGCACCATCTGATGGGTGAAGGTGAACCGTGAAAAGCTCACAAGCTCGTCCGCCGCCTCCCGCACTTCTCCGGAAAGCCCAAAGGCTCCTCCGATGAGAAAGGTGATGCTGTTTCGCCCCGCCAGAGCCAGCTCCGCCAGTCTCTCCGCAAATTCCTCCGATGCCATCTCCCTGCCGGAAACATCCAGGACAAAGAGAACGCTGCCCTCCGGCACCAGGCGCAGGAGCCGCTCCCCCTCCCGGCGGAGCACCTGCTCCTTCTCCGCCGGGGAGGGACGCTCCGGCATCCGCTCTTCGGAAATCTCCCGTATCTCCACCCGGGCAAAGGGTGCAAGACGTTTCACGTACTCCCCGATGCCCATGGTGAGATACTTTTCCTTGATTTTTCCTGCCGCAAGAATCGTGATACGCATCATTGATCGCTCTGGGGCATCTCTTCCAGGGTGACTTCCACCGTCTGTTCCGTCCCGCTGCGGTCAAGAACCATGGAGACCTTGTCCCCCACTTTGTGTTCTGCGATGGCATTCCGAAGTTCCGTCACGCTGTCCACGTCCCTGCCGTCCAGCTTCAGGATCACATCCCCCGGCTGGACGCCCGCCTTGCCTGCCGGTGCATCCAGAGAGACGCGATAGACATAGACCCCTTTGCTGATATTGAGCTGGTAGCCATAGCGGGCTGCCGACTCCTTGTCGAAGATGGTGACGCCGATGTAGGGACGAGCCACATAGCCCTTCGACATCAGTTCATCCACAATGTTCTGCACGGTGTTGATGGGAATGGCAAACCCCATGCCCTCCACACCGCTGGCAGCCAGTTTCGCGCTGTTGATGCCGATGATCACCCCATCGGCATTGGCAAGTGCGCCGCCGGAATTGCCGGGATTGATGGCAGCATCCGTCTGGATGAGCTTCACCCGCTTGTCACTGATTTCCAGCGTGCGGTTAAGGGCACTGACAACGCCGACCGTAACACTCCCCTGGAATTCAAGGCCCAGTGGGTTGCCGATGGCAATGGCAGGCTCTCCCACCACGACCTCATCGGAATTCCCGAAGGTCGCCGTGGGCAAATCGCTGGCCTCCACCTTCACGACGGCGATATCCGTCAGGGCATCTGCCCCCACCAGTTTTCCCTTGAGGCTGCGCCCGTCCGGCAGGGAAACGATCAGTTCCTTGGCTCCCTCAACCACATGGTTGTTGGTGACGATATATCCATCCTTGCGGAAGATCACGCCGGAGCCGACGCCCTCGGTCTGCACGGGGTTGTTGAACCAATCCCGCGCAATGGCTTTGTTCGTGATGCCCACAACAGCGGGGCCCACCTCTTTTGCCACCCGCACAGCAGGCGTATTGCGGGCATCCGATATGTTTGCCCCGGAATATGCCGCCGCCGCAGAGGATGCCATGCCGCCTCCGGCGGAATTGTCTCCCATTGCTCCGAAGGAACAACCGCTGAAATACACTGCCCCCATAACCGCAACCGCAGCTGCCGTCATGGCCCAACGCTTCTTCGTGATATTCTTGATCATGTTGCGCATATTGAAGCCCTCCATGTTTTTATTTTCCCCTGTCCTACGCTCTAAGAGAAACTGTCTCATACTGCGAGGTCAGGGTCAATCCTACCTCTACGCCCTGCTGTGCCAGGATGGAACGCACTGTTTCCCTGGCGAGCTCCGGGCGATTATTTTCTTCTGACAGATGTGCCAGGAATACCTGCCGCGGACGCCGCTTCAGCCGGACAAGAGCCCACGCTGCGTCGCTATTGGCAAGATGCCCCCGATTGGAAAGGATGCGCCGCTTGAGATGCCAGGGATACGAGCCCCGCTTCAAAAGCTCGGGATCGTGATTTGCTTCCAAGATCATCACATCCGCCCCCTCCAGGGCTGACTGAACACTGCCGGTGACAAACCCCAAATCCGTGGCGATGGTGCAAGTTTCCGTGCCCTGCAGCCGGTATCCCACAGGATCTGCCGCATCGTGAGAAATGCCGAAGGGCATCACCTTCACACGCCCCAGGGGAAATGCCTCTTCAAAAACGCGGAAGCATTCCCCGGGAATCTTGTCCCGGCAGGCCATATGCTCCATTGTCCCCCGGCGGGTAAAGATGGGAAGATGGTACCACTTGCTCAGCATCGGCAGTCCGTTCACATGATCCCTATGTTCGTGGGTGATGAGGATTCCATCCAGATCCGCAGGATCGATTCCCTGCTCCGTCAGCCCCTTTTTGATGCGGCTGGCGCTGATGCCCGCATCCACCAGCAGTCTGGTTCCATCCAGCTCCACAAAAATCGCATTTCCCTTGCTTCCGCTGGCAAGTACGGAAACCTCCATTGCTTTCGACTTGATTTCGCCTTCCCCCTCATCCCTTGCTTATCATACGACTCCCGGCTGTAAATCTCCTGCAGGTAAATTAATATTCCATGAGAATCCACCCAATCCCTGCAGGGCGCAACTTTCAAATCCGTTGCAGGAACAATTTTACCGTCCGACAGGGGAAAAGTCAAATTTGCCCAAACGTTCCTGACCTCTCCTTCCCATAATGTGGTATACTGTATGGGTGTAATCCATTTGGAATGAAATGAAAAGCAGGTGCATTATGTTAATGGAAGAAATCTCTGCAGCGATTGCCGCAGAACTCAAAATACGTCCCAAGCAGGTGGATGCCGTCAGAGAGCTTCTGGACGGTGGAAATACCGTTCCTTTCATTGCCCGGTACCGCAAAGAAGCTACCGGCTCCCTTGACGAGGAACAGATCCGCTCCGTCGAGGAACGAATTGCCTACCTGCGCAATCTCGTGAAGCGGCAGGAGGAAATCCTGGGAAAGATCGAGGAGCAGGGAAAACTCACACCAAAGCTTCGCCAGTCCATCGAAAAAGCGCAGAAACTGCAGGAGCTTGAGGATCTCTATCTCCCCTACAAGCAGAAAAAGCGCACCCGCGCCCAGATTGCCCGGGAAAAAGGGCTGGAGCCTCTCGCCAATGCCATGCTCACGCAGCTCGCCACCAAGGGAACGGCT
>DFES01000066.1 GCA_002369175.1 Selenomonadaceae bacterium UBA3796 | reverse complement strand
CCATTGCGAATACATCGGAATACAGTTATCCACAGAAATACTACATGGAGCATTACTATCTGCGTCCGAGCAGACAGCAGATCCAGTTCCTCAGCGAACTGGAGGTAACGGAGCGTCCCCAAAATACCGTCCGTGAACGCAAGTATAACTACAACAACTGGGAAAACCTCGTGCCCGGAAGTATTGAGGAAAGGGTCTATCATGCCGTCCTGTCGAACCTCAAAGAGCTTGAGAAGTCCGGCATCGTGAAAAAGCGAAAGAGCGACTACGATTTCTGGGACGACACCCTGCGCATCGGCGGGATTTTCTGAAAAAGATAACCAGGACGTGTTGATTAATTCACTCACCATCAACACGCCCTAACCGCGAAAACGAGCCAGCTTTTCTAAACAAACAACCACCTGATACGCAAGAGCGGCATACCCATGTGGTACGCCGCTCTTTTTCCATATTGCTCAAACAACGCTAACTACCCCGTTGGAACCATAATTTTTGTGCGTGGATCCTCCCGTGCCTCTTTTATCTGAGGCGTGTGGTTCAGGGTATTCAAGTTATAATTGAGTTAATTCCTGGCATGCTGACATATTTTTGTTTATGGCTTCGCGGTTGTCCGGGGAGTGTCATTTGTAGTTTATTTGCATCAAGAAGTGGTTTTATGTACTGCTGCATTACATAGGTGACGGTTTTTATGCCGAGAAAAGAAGCGATTTCTGAGCGGCTGCGAGGCTGGTGGCAGAAGGCGATAAGATTGGCAATCCTGGTGTCATCGGTGGTATGAATGGGGAATCCGGAGTTTTGAGGGCGTTTGCGGAAGGTTACGATAAAGGTGCCGCGTCTGTTCTCCAGTTCTGCCGGGGGAAGTCCATAACTGGCTAGTTCTTTCCTTATGATGGGGATGCCGGAATAGCGGTTTTCTGTCAGCTGCAGGGTTTCCATGGCTGAGGCCAGCATGGGGTTGCGAGTGTCCGGCTGCACTTTGCCCAGCTGGTCAACTGTAATCCTGCCGTAGAGGCCGCCGGGACTGCGGATTTCCATGCGGTCTTCAAAGAGCTGGATTTGAATGGGCATTCCTTCCGTATGGATGCTGTAATCTCTGTGTACCAGAGCATTGAGGATGGCTTCACGCACTGCGTTCATGGGATATTCGGTGCGGTCTTCGCGTTTGCCGGTTTCTTCATTTATAATGGTTTTGCTCTTGATATTGCGGCGGACAAACTGCAGGGCACGCTCCAGCATTTGGGCGAGGTCGCCTTCGATTCGCTCGTTGTCAAGGAATCGTTCGCTCTCTGTGCCCAGGTCGCCTACCTGCAAACCGGGGACTACTGTGGCTATGATGGAAAGCTGGGGGAAATAGGCTTGGGGATAGAGCCCGAAAAGCAGCGAGGCCCAAAGGGTGATACGATCGTCTTTGGCAATGCTCATCAGGCTTTCTATCTGAGCATCGGAGAGTTGGGAGAGATTGGGTTTGCCCAGGCGCAGGCGATGGAGGTAGTCATTCAATTTATTCTGGTCAAGGGAGGCAGGCGTGACGTGGTTTGCGAACCTTATCTCATCCTGATATTTGCGGCGGAAAGCTTCATAGCTGTAAATTTCGTATTCCGTCATTTGCTCGTCGCTGTCGCCTACGCGTATGTGGGAGCCTTTGATTTTGCCCTTGCCGCGGTAGTAGCAGGGGCGCTCCGAAATATCTATGGCCGGGATTTCAGCGGCTACGAAATGCTTTCCGTCTATCACAGTCACGGTCAGCACAGGGCGCACCACGGGTTCCATTTGAAGGCATTGCGCATTGATTTTCTTTTGTATGTCCTGAGCATCATATACCCCTACCGGTGAAAAGTTACTTGTCTCGTCTATGCCAAAGAGTATGATGCCGCCACCATCCTGATTGGAAAAGCTGGATAGGGTATCATATAGCTTTTGGGGACAGCCTTCATGGGCTGCCTTCAATTCCAGCGTTTGAGCTTCAAATTTTGCTTGTTGTACATATTTTACCTTTTCTTTCAGTTCTTCTTCCGTCATTTTGTGTTTTCCTTTTATGTTTTTGCATATTATTTTACATTTCAGTGGCAATTTGGTCAATAATTTTATATTTACTCTTTTTATTTTGAGTTTTCGTTTGCCTTTTTGCGATTTTATTTTGTGTTTTATGTTTTTGATTTACACTTTTCGTGAAAGGATTTACAACTGTGTGCCATTGAATTGGCATTTCAACAAGGAAAAGAGGGCTGCGCATAAGTGGAATCGTACTCATGCGACAGCCCCCTTTTGGTGCTATGCTGCTATGCAAGTTTTAATTTTTCAGAGGCTTCTTGAGTATGGAAAGAACCAAGCAGCCCACCACGGCGCCAATGAGAATGGAGACGATGTACATGCCGGGGTTTCCGATGGTGGGAACCACGAAGATGCCTCCATGAGGAGCCCGGAGGGTGCAGTCAAAGAGCATGGTGAGTGCGCCGGCAGTAGCAGAGCCGATGACGCAGGAGGGGATGACGCGAAGGGGATCTCCCGCTGCGAAGGGAATGGCGCCCTCTGTAATGAAGGACATGCCCATGACATAGTTGGTCACGCCTGCCTTGCGCTCACTCTCCGTGAAGCGGTTCTTGAAGAAGGTGGTGCAAAGCGCAATGGCAAGAGGCGGAACCATGCCGCCCGCCATGACGGCTGCCATGACGTGGAACTCACCGCTGGCAAGAAGTCCGGTACCGGTGACATACGCTGCCTTGTTGATGGGACCGCCCATGTCGATGGCCATCATGCCTGCAACCACAATGCCGATAAGAATGCGCGCATTGGGATCCATATTCTTCAGGGTATCCACCAGCCAGGAGTTGATGGCGCTCACCGGGGGAGCAATGATGAACATGCTGATGAGCCCGATGATGAGGATGCCGAAGAAGGGATAGAGAAGAACCGGCTTGACGCCGTCCAGGGATGCAGGCAGTCCGCTGAACGTCTTCTTGAGGAAGTTCACCGTGTAGCCGGCAACGAAACCTGCAATGAGTGCGCCGAGGAAACCGGAACCGGTAGAACCGGCAAGGGCGCCGCCCACGAAACCAACGGCAAGACCCGGACGGTCAGCGATGGACATGGCGATGAAGCCTGCCAAGACCGGAAGCATGAAGCCGAAGGCTGCACCGCCCACGGACATGAAGAACTGTGCCACCGGCGTATTGGAGCCGAACTTCGAAGGATCGATGGTATAATCGTCGAAAAGGAAGGCCAAGGCGATGAGAATACCGCCGCCCACCACAAAGGGAAGCATGTGGGATACGCCGTTCATGAGGTGCTTGTAGATCTGGCGTCCAAGGCTCTCCTCCGCCGCATCGTCTGCGCCTGCCGACTCGTCAGAACCGGAGGCATGATAGATGGGCGTCCTTCCGGAAAGAGCGCGGTCAAGGAGCTCGTCTGCCTTGTTAATGCCATCGGCAACCTTGCTGATGACAACGGGCTTTCCGTTGAAACGCGCCATGGCGACATTCTTGTCTGCGGCGACGATGATGGCATCGGCTGCCGCAATCTCAGCTGAGGTCAGAACATTCTTCGCGCCTTCCGAACCGTTGGTTTCCACCTTGATGGTGAGGCCGCGTTTTTTGGCGTGCTGTTCCAGGCTTTCCGCCGCCATGAAGGTATGGGCGATGCCGGTGGGGCAAGCCGTTACGGCAAGAATCTGAATGTGGTCGGAGGTCGGTGCAGGCGCTGTGTCAGCACCGGAGGATTGGAACTTCCCGTCCTCTTTGTCATCGATGAGCTTGAGGAATTCCTCCTTTGTCGTGGCGGCAATCAAAGCCTCCTTGAAATCAGGATCCATGATCATAGTCGCCAGCTTGCTCAGGATGGAAAGATGCTCGTCTGCGGCGGAATCCGGCGCAGCGATCATGAAGAACAGCCGGGCAGGATTCCCGTCCATGGATTCAAAGTCCATGCCGGCAGGAACTGTCATAGCGGCAAGTCCTGCCTTCTTTACACCGGAACTCTTCGCATGGGGCGTGGCGATGCCGTCGCCGAGCCCCGTGGTGCCGGAAGCCTCGCGGGCGAGGACATCCTTTTCGTACTGCTCTCTGTCAGAGAGATTGCCGGAAGCAGCCATGAGGTCAGCCAGATCGTGAATGGCTGATTTCTTGTCCGCCGGCTTTGCCCCAAGAACGATGGATTCGTTCTTGAGCAGGTCAGTGATACGCATTTTAGGTGTTCACTCCTTTACAAAAAACAAAGAAAAAAATATATATAATAACATAGCCTTCTCCTTTGGGATGTATCACCGATCCCTCCGGGAAAGGCTTATGATATCGAAAAACAACCTACTACCTTATGGTTTTCAGAAGAGCCTCCACCTCAGGACGCGTAGCGAGGTTTTCGGAGAAAGCGGAAGCGGAGCCTGTAGCAACACCCATGTAGAATGCTTCCTCGAAATCCCCATTGGATTCCGTGTAGCCTGTGATGAAACCTGCCACCATGGAATCCCCTGCGCCAACGGAGTTCACAAGCTTCCCCTTCGGCGCCGGGCTCTTATAGGATTTCCCTTCCGCCGTCAAGAGGATTGCCCCGTCCCCGGCCATGGAAATGAGGACGTTCTGCGCACCCTGCTCCTGGAGCTTCTTCGCGTAGGTGATAATCTCCTCATCGGTCTTCAATGTGACACCGAACATCTCCCCCAGCTCATGATTGTTGGGCTTGATGAGAAAGGGCTTGTACTTCAGCACATTCATGAGAAGCTTCTTCGTGGCATCCACGATGATGCGGATGCCCTTTCCCTGGAGCCGCTCCATGATACGCTCATAGATATCATCCGGCAGGGTGTTCGGAATGGAGCCTGCCAATACGAGGGTATCATCCTTTTGGAGACGATCAAGGCGCTCAAAGAGCTCTTTTTGTTTCGCCTCGCTGATGTTCGGTCCCTGCCCGTTGATTTCCGTTTCCACATCCGCCTTGATTTTCATATTGATGCGGGTGAAGCCTTCCGGAAGCTGGACGAAATCGAAATCCACGTTTTGGGTGATGAGCTGGCGCTTGATTTCCTCTCCGGTAAATCCGGCGATGAAGCCCAGAGCCGTACTCCGTATGCCCATGTTCGCCAAAACAATGGACACATTGATCCCCTTGCCGCCGCCGAGAACTTTCTCGTAGTTCAGACGGTTGATGCCTCCGGCCACCAGGGAATCCAGGCGGACAATGTAGTCCAGCGCCGGGTTGAAGGTAACGGTGTAGATCATAAATCATTCCCCCTCATGATTGGTTTGATTCCAAACTTGCCCTTGTTAAAATTGTAAAGGTGAACCACAGCAAAGTCAATCGTGAATAACGAAAAACATGAAATAGAAATCATGACCCTAATTGACGTAGACACTATAGGTCCGATCCCATCGCCGCAGAGTTTCCTTGATTTTCTCGTCGAAAAGGGCGTACTCCTTGTCCCACAGCAAGAGGAGGCAGTGCAGCACGGCATCGAAGGCTCTCGCCAAAGCCTCGATATTCGCAGGAGAATAGGAGTAGGTGTTATAGGACATGGTATAGGAGATTTCTTTGTTGTTCATATCGAAATAGAGGCCGAAATTCTCAAGCCCTGCATCCCAGGAGCGCATATCCACCAAAGCTCCCTGCGTCCTTGTATCCACCCCCGCAAAGCCTGTCTTCTCAGGCAGAAAACTGTGGAAGTGCAGGAGAAACGGGAAAGCTGCCGTGGTCTGCCCCGTGTCCGTCAAGATGTCCTTCATATGGGAAACGGGCATGGACTGCGCTACCAGCATCTGTTTGAGCTGGCGAATAACGACATCCTTCATGAGCTCTTCCTGCTCACAGGAAAACCGCATGGGAACCGGATGCACGATACCTGCCAGTCTCACCGCATTTTGCAGCCGCATGGAATGGCTCGGCAGAATGAGGCAGTAGCAGGTTTCATGGATTCGCTCGATATGCTTCTGCAAAAGCCCCCAGGCCGTGTAGAGGATTGCCATGATCAGATCCTTGCTGCTGCGGGCTCTGGTCAGGAGAAGGGCATAATCCACCTTGTTCAGCCGCACGCGGTAGCTCCTCTTGTCAAGGCGCATATCGAAGCCCTTGTAGCCCGGCAGAGAAGGCGGCGTGGGAAGGTTGCTCAGTACGGAATCCCAATGACGATAGGATGTGCTGGAAAACTCCGTCGGAAGAAGCTTCTTCACTTCCTCCCTTCCCTCAAGCCCTCCCCATGCCATAGGGAGGAATTCGCTTGCGTTCCACGCATCGGCAATGATTCTCGACTCCGTAAGCAGGATGGCATATTCGTTCTTGCGCAGGGTATTGATGATCAGGATGCGCATCAGCACATCGTTCTCCAGATCAAAACCATGGCGGCGATCCATTTCCATGACCCTCTGGAGCGCATGGTCGAGGGTTTCCCCCTCCAGGCAGTTCAGGCTGGTGTAATTCACCTCGGGCATGGAGTCCTCGAATACCACCTTGTGGTACTTGTGTTCAAGACCCAATGGGACGAAATTCACCCGGAGCTCCGGATTCCTCCGGAAGATCCTGTGAACATTCTCTCGGAAGATATCACGGGCAATGTCACCTGTTACCTTGTAGAGGAATTGAATACAGAACTGGCCGGATACGAAGTCCTGCTGCTCGAGGATGCATTTCTCCTGCTCCGTCAGTGTACGCACTTCCTGAACGGGTCGCAAGCATTGGACGTTTCGTCCCTCCTCCGGTTGCTGGCCAAATCTTCTGGTAAGCTCCAATCGGTCATATCCCTGGATTTCATATATATTCCGAATTTCCACCGGCTCTTCCATACGCTGGCAAGCCGTCATTCTTCTTCGTTCTCTGATGAGATCGTCAAAATTGACATCCATGTCCCACACCTCCCGAGATAAGGAACAATGCATCACGCCCTGCGTTCTGCCCAGTTCCCAAGCTGAAATAACCCTACCATTTTAATTTTATAATAATTTTTCGTATAGTTCAATTCCCTATGATGCAGAATATCATAAATGTGATATACTTGTAGAGGTTTTCCTGGAAACAAAAGAGGAAACAGGGAAACCACGGACAGAAAAGGGGAGTGATTTACTTGAAAAAAAGGATATTGCCTGCTCTGGGAGCTGCGCTGCTCATGAGCATCTCCGGAACCTCATTTGCGGCTTCAAATCCGTTTTCGGACGTCCCGGACGGACATTGGGCCTACGATGCCGTGAGCCAGCTGGCATCCGATGGGGTGATCAACGGCTACGGTGACGGAACCTTTCGCGGGGACAGGAACATCACACGCTACGAAATGGCTCAGATGATTGCGAAGGCCATGGCAAAAGCGGACGTCAGCGCAAGGGACAAGGCTCTAATCGACAAACTGGCGGCTGAGTTCCGCGATGAGCTGAACAACCTCGGGGTTCGCGTTGCCAATCTCGAAAAACATGCCGACATGGTAAAGTGGAAAGGAAAACTCGTCTACACCTATGCGAACAAAATTGAAGAGGATGACGGCATAAACGAGAAAACAACGGTTCAGGCTGGAACGCTGCGTCTGGAGCCATCCATGGAGGTCAACAACCATTGGTCTGTCAATGCCAGAATCGACTACAATTTCGACGTCAAGGCGGATGCGAATGCCGTCGACGGCTCCAACGCCGCCAACCCCGAGATACCGACCACCAGGCTGAGACGCGCCTGGGCACAGGGAGATTACAATAACTTCCAGGTTCTCTTGGGAAGACTTCCGTATGAAACCTTTGTGGATAACGGCATGATTTACGATGAAAGTCTCTCCGGCGCGCAGGTTACTTTTGGCAATAAAGTCAAAGCGACACTGACCGCAGGCCGCTCCAAGCAATTTTACTCCATCATGGAGAACGATGCTGCGGTTTCTCCAACCGGAAGCTATCAGGCCATCGAAATTTACAATCCTCGGGAGGAGAAGTTCACCTGGGGACTTGGATACCATCGCTGGGCCAACCGCGATGCGCTGTATGCGGAATGCGGTACTTCCGCTATCAATATCTACGACATCGGCCTTGGATACCGCTTTGACAAGAATGTCTCGTTGAACGGTGCCTACGCTTGGGCCAGGGACCTGGGGCATGAAAACGAATCCGTTGGGTCTTCCGATCCCGTATCCTCCGAAGCCAAACGTGCTTTCAGCATCGAGCTGGACTACAAGGAAGCCGATCCCGCAGACAAGGGCTCCTTCGGAATCTTTGCCGCCTATCGCCAGCTTGGCCATTATGCTGTCATTGCACCGACCTATGATGCCATTCCCTACGGCCATAGGGGACTTGAAGTCGGAGTGGACTACACCTTTGCGAAGAATTTGGTGGGAACTGCCAAGTATTTCATCGGAAAGAAAATGCCGGACGAAAACGGCTCCGGCGAGCACCTGCAGTCCTCCAAGGTCTTCTACGGGGAACTGAACTTTTATTTTTAACTGTCGAGTAGACGATATGCTTTCAGCCACCGTCTATCTGACACATTAGACACCAGCGAAGTCCTGTACGCAGTCAGAGAAGCTGTAGCAAAGCATGGCATACCGGTGATTTTAAATTCAGACCAGGGGAGCCAGTTCACAAGCGATGATTACAAGCATCTGCTGAAAGAACTGGGGATCCGTCAGAGCATGGATGGTCCTGATAGTCAGCAGACGGCGGTGATTGTTCCAAAATGCCGGCCATCAAAGGCCAAAAGCGGTTTTGTGGATGGGCATAATACTGCCGGGCTCCAAGAGAAGTCACGCTGGGCATGGAACCCAGAATGAGATGGGTGCAGTTTTCGTCAATGCTGGGACGGAAGCCAATACAATGAAAATCTGGTACAGACAAGTGAACACCTCCTGACAATTTCATTTCAATAGCTACGAAGTATACCCCTATTTCAGCTCGCTCTCTATCTCCTCGATAGTGGGCAACGTCCCCTTGAACTCCTCGGGCAGCAGTTTGGACAGCTCATACTCAGAAATCCCTATGGGCAGGCTTACCCCTGCGGTGGCGTATTTGGCCAGCACCTCATCCTTGGTCTTGCAGATAAGCAGGCCAATGGTCTGGCCATCGCCTTCTCCCCGCAGTATGCCGTCCACGGCGGCCACATAGGTGCTGACCTGGCCAATGTCTCCGGGCTCAAAATCCGTCACTTTCACCTCGATGACAACATAAGAGCGCAGCTTGATATGATAGAAAAGCAGGTCAATAAACTGCTCCGTCTTGCCAACGGTCAGGCGGTATTCCCTTCCCACAAAGGCAAAGCCCTTGCCCAGTTCCAACAAGAATTTGGTGATATTGTCCCTCAGAGCGTCCTTCAGCTCTTTCTCATGATAGTTTGCCGTCAGCGTCAGGAAGTCGAAGTTATACGGATCCTTGGTTATCTCCTGGGTCAGCTCGCTCTGCTCCGGAGGAAGGGTGGACGCAAAGTTTGTGACAGCTTTGCCCTGCCGCTCATATAGGTCAGTGTCCAGGAAATTCAGAAGCACAGCCCGTGACCAGCCGTTTTCGGTAGTCTTCTTAATGTAGAAAATTGCCTTTTTCGTATCATCTTGGCACTTAATTATGATATTGCGATGGTGCCCCCAGGGAATACTGAACAATTCCTCATAACTCAATTCAGGCACAACTTGTGCGCAAATTTCAGTCGTAACCAATTCAGGCACAGCTTGTGCCTGAATTAAATGACTGTACAATAGATAAAATCTCTTAATATAGCGCAAGTTGGTGGAGGACAGACCTTTCACACCTGGCAGTTCCCGTTGCAAGTCTTGACTGATCGCCTCCATAAACCCGCTTCCCCACCGGCTCTCTGCCTTCATCTCCACTATGTCTCTGCCCAGCTCCCAATAAAAGGCCAGCATTTCCCGGTTGACCTTCACCGCAGCCTTGATTTGGCTCTGACGGAACTTCTTGCTCAGAGACTGAACCCACTGCTTGTAATCCAAGTCTTTAGTCAATAATCCACTCATTTGCCTGCCGCCTCCCGCTTGTTTTCTCTTCTTCCTCAAATATACTTCAATACTAGGGCGTGTTGAAAAACTCCACCAGCACACTACAGCGGCCATTTTTCCGCCTGCCTGCGTCAGTGAAACCTTGACGTAGCTCTGCT
>DFES01000090.1 GCA_002369175.1 Selenomonadaceae bacterium UBA3796 | reverse complement strand
CCCATCTACAAGATCATCGATGCAGTGAAGGGCACGTTGGAAAAGACGCCGCCGGAGCTGGCTGCGGATGTCATGGATCATGGAATTGTGATGACGGGAGGCGGCGCTCTTCTCAAGAATCTCGACAAACTCCTTTCCCATGAAACGGGTATGCCCGTGCTTGTGTCCGAGGATGCTCTTTCCTGTGTGGGCGAGGGAACGGGAAGATCCCTGGAGAATATTGAGCTCTTGAAGCGTGTTGTCATGACTTCCAAGAAACTGAAACAATGAGCAAAAGGATACGAAGGGATAAGTCCTCCAACCGTAAATCATGGGTGCTGGCCGTTGTTTTTGCGAGCATTTTCTGTCTTGTCTTCCTGGCGGGCAAAGGGCATTTTGAGGCCTATCTGAGCAACCAGGCGGTCTCTTTGGTCCTGTCTCCTTTTCAGCAGGCGGTTTCATGGGTTGGCTCCCAGGTGAACTACGTGACTTCCAATATATGGGAAATCGCCACGGAGCACCAGCAGAACAAGATGCTGCGGAATGAGGTGGAGCAGCTTCGAGCACAGAATCTGCAGGCCAGCGAGTATGCTGCAGAGAATGAGAGACTGCGGGCGCTCCTCGGCTACAAACAGTCGGCAACCCAGTTCGACCTCATGGCGGCGCGGGTGATCGGCAGGGAGTCTGCCACATGGTCAAGCATGATTGTCATCAATCGCGGTACGGTAGATGGCATCCAGGAAAACATGGCAGTGGTGACGGAAAAAGGGCTTGTAGGACATGTCACGGAGGCGGGCGTTAATTCTTCCAAGGTTCAGCTCATCATGGATCCCCGCTCCTCTGTGGGAACTCTGGTGCAGCGTCCTCAGTCCAGAGTAACGGGCATTGTGGAAGGGGATATGGGCAATCCGACCATGCCCCGGATGGTGAACATTCCCAAGAATGCCGATGTGGTGGAGGGGGATGTGATTGTCACATCCGGCTTTGGGGGTGTCTATCCCAAAGGTATCATCGTGGGAACCGTGTCTTCCCTGGGAAACGATCCGGGCGGTCTCCTGAAGTACGGTGTGATTGAGCCGTCGGTGAACTTTCAGAAGTTGGAAGATGTTGCGGTCATCGTGAAATCCAGGGAAATTGTGCCGGCACCGCTGGTCTCGCCGGCGCAGACTCCGGGTACAGAGTCCGGGAGTGCGGAGAATTCCCGGACAGCAGGGGGGACTCCATGAGAAGATTTGGCCTATGGGCATCCTTTGCGGCGGGGCTTTACGTGCTGCAGACATCGATTCTTCCCCTGACGGCTTACCATGGAATTTCGCCCAATCTGATGCTGCTCTTGACCGTGTCCTTTTCCTTTCTGCGCGGGAAGCGGCTCGGAGTCCTCATGGGGTTTTGCGTCGGCCTGCTCCAGGATCTGGCAACAGGAACTTTTTTTGGTGTCGATGTATTCAGCTGTATGGCCATTGGTTATGTTTGCGGCAAATTTTCCGATCAGGTATTCAAAGACCAGTTTTTCCTTCCCTTGACAGTTTCGGTGTTTGCAACCGTGGCTCATTATTTTATTCTGGCATCGTTCATGTTCCTTCTGGGGTACCGCTTTCCTTTCATAACGCATTTGCAGAATGTCTTTTTGCCAATGCTTTGCTATCAGTTTGTTTGTGCGTATCCGGTGCATAAGGCAGCTTGTTGGATGGATCAGTACGTCAAGGGGAAACAATAGTCGCATCAAGGTGATATAGGGGAGATACGCTTGATTGAGAATGATGAATACGAGGGGCGCGTCAAAGCCCTGGGCATCATGGTGGTCATGGTCATCGCCATTCTCCTGGCCCGTGCAGGATATCTGCAGGTCATTGATGGCGAGTATTACGCGAGCCTTGCTGATGGCAACCGCATCCGCATCATTCCGTCCATGGCGCCGAGAGGAACTTTCTTTGACCGCAATGGGGAGCTTCTTGTGACAAATCGGCCGGGATTTACCGTGTCGCTTTTGCCTCTTACTGCGCCTGTTTCTGAGGATGTGGTTTCCCGCCTGTCTACGCTCCTGCACGTTCCGGTGGAGGATATCCATAAAAAGATCGAGGCTCACAGCGGTTTCGACCCCATTCGCATCAAGCAGGACGTTACGCCGGATATCGTCTCCATCATCGAGGAACAGAAGAAGCTGTATTCCGGTGTGGTCATCGAGGTGCAGCCAATCCGCAATTATATTCTGAAACAGGAGGCTGCCCACACCTTTGGATACGTCAGTGAAATCAGTGATGAGGAGTTGGAGCGGCGCAAGGATGAGGGCTATAAATCCGGCGATATCGTAGGAAAATTCGGCCTTGAGAAGGTTTACGACAAGGACATCCGGGGCGTCAATGGCGGCGAACAGGTCGAGGTGGATGTGACGGGAAAACCCGTTCAGGTTCTGGGCATCAAGGAGCCGGTTCCGGGAGCGGATCTCTATCTGACCATTGACAAGAACCTCCAGACAGCAGCGGAAAAAGCCGTGGATGACCAACTGGCGCTGATCAATGCCCATGCTGCGGCGGCAGTGGTCATGAATCCCCAGACGGGGGAGGTTCTGGCAATGGTGAGCCGCCCGGCCTTTGACCCCAATCTCTTCGCTCACGGAATTTCCACGAAGGATTGGAATGCCATCAACAACAATCCCTATCATCCCATGGACAACAAGGCGATTACCGGCGAGTACCCGCCGGGGTCCACCTTCAAGATCGTGACGGGAACCGCAGCCCTTGCCGATGGCAGAGTATCACCGGATGAGAAGATCTTCGATTCCGGTTACCATTGGATTATCCCGAAGGGAAATGCTGACGGCGAAGCTTTGGGCTGGCTGAATTTCGTCGAGGCTATGGCTCATTCGGACAATGTTTATTTCTACGAAATGGGAAATCGTCTGGGCATTGACGCGCTGGAAAGATATTCCCGTATGTTCGGTCTTGGAAAGACGACGGGCATAGATCTTCCCTATGAATCGGATGGCCTGGTGGCAAACAGGGCATATAAGAGAAAAGTGTACGAGGATGACTGGTATTTGTCCGAGACATTCGATGCGGCCATCGGACAGGGATTTAACCTTGTGACGCCCTTGCAGGCGGCCATGGTCATGGGAGAGATTGCCGCCAATGGCAAACGGTATAAGCCCCATCTCGTGAACCGCATCGTATCCCAGGATGGCAAGGTCATCAAGGAATTCACGCCGGAGCTTCTCTCGGAGCTGGAGGTATCCCCTGATGTCATCCATCTGGTGCAGACAGGCCTCCATGAGGTGACGACTTACGGTACTGCGGCTCGCAGCTTTCAGGGCTTTCCCATTGAGATTGCAGGCAAGACGGGGACAGCAGAGAATCCCCACGGCAGAGATCATGGATGGTTTGTCGCCTATGGACCCTTCTCCTATCCCACGGTTGTGGTGGCAGTGGTTGTCGAGCAGGGAGGCTATGGGGCAGCGTCTGCAGTGCCCATCGGCCGCAAGATACTGGAAGCCGCCTTCGGGCTCAATCAGCCGGCGTCCCCTGCGGGAGCGGGGAAACCGTGAGATTTTGCCTCCGGCGGAGGAACAATCAATTTTCTGTATGGCGTGTTGAAGCATGGCCGCTGTAGTGTGCCGGTGGAGTTTTCGACACGGCCTAGTAAGGGATGGAGCAGATAGTAACATGAACGATGAGATCGTAAAAATAAAGGGTACGAAAACCGGGTTGCTGTTGAGTTTTACCCAGGGATTTGATTTTGATACGATTGAACAGGATATCCGCGAAAAGCTGGAATCAGGTTCAGGATTCTTTACGCGTGGCACGGTGATCCAGATTGCGCCGGATGCCCTACGGAAGGATGATCAGGCCAGGCTCAAGCGCCTTTTTTCCCGGTATGGCGTATTGTTCCGCACGACAGATCCGCTGGCTGCGGTGCAGAAGACCCGGGAACAGCCGAATCCTGACAGGACTGCATCGGAAGAGGATGCCCAGCAGATGGTTGTGGTGAACCGTACCCTGCGGGGCGGTCAGGAGATAAGAACCAAGAGTTCGGTTTTGGTGTGCGGCAATGTGAATCCCGGTGCGCAGATCATTGCAGGGGGCAGCATTGATATCAGAGGGACGTGCCGCGGCATGGTTCATGCGGGAGCCTACGGGAATTCCAAGGCCTTTGTCATCGCTGATCATCTCATGCCCATGCAGATACGCATTGCAAATCTCATTGCCCGCTCCCCTGACGAGATGGAGAAGACGGAGAAAGCGGAGCGCGCTTCCATAAAGGACGGACAGATCGTTATTGAACCGATAGAAAGGTAGGATGTTATCTTATGAGCGAAGTCATTGTGATTACTTCGGGGAAGGGCGGTGTCGGCAAGACCACGACGACGGCAAATCTTGGAGTCGGTCTCGCAATGAGGGGCAAGAGAGTGGTTCTTGTGGACACGGATACGGGGCTTAGAAATCTTGACTTGCTTCTGGGGCTTGAGAACCGCATCATGTACGATCTCATTGATGTAACGGAGGGACGTGTTCCCTACAAGAAAGCGCTGGTGCGCCACAAGAAATACGATAATCTGTTCCTTTTGCCCACCTCCCAGGTCAAGGACAAGTCGTCCGTAAATCCGGAGCAGCTGGTAAGGCTCTGCCAGGAGCTTCGGAAGGAATACGATTATATTCTCATTGACTGTCCCGCCGGAATAGAGCAGGGTTTCAAGACAGCCATAGCGGGGGCTGACTGCGCCATTGTCGTAACCATGCCGGAGATTTCCGCTGTGCGCGATGCGGATAAGATCATCGGGGAACTGAACCGTGCGGACAAGGAAAGCATCAAGCTTGTTGTCAACCGGATTCGTCCTCAGATGGTGGAGAAGGGCGACATGCTCGACATGAATGATATCAATGACATCCTTTCCATTGACTGCATCGGCCAGGTGCCGGATGATGAAAAGGTCGTCACTTCCACGAACCGTGGCGAACCGGTCATCACGCTGGAGGACTCTGTGGCAGGGCAGGCTTATCGCAACATTGTCGGACGCATCTGCGGGGAGGAGATTCCCTTTATGGATTTCCCGAAGGATTCATTCTTGCAGAGGCTCAAGAAACTGCTTGGCATGTAAGGGGGCGCTTGAATGCTGGAAGCACTTATGAAGATATTCGGCAAGGAGAAGAAATCCTCCCGCGAGATTGCCCGCGACCGTTTGAAGGTTGTCCTCATTCATGACAGGGCGAATCTTTCGCCGGAGCTTATGGAACATCTAAAGAATGATATTATTCAGGTCATTTCCAAATACATGGTAATCAACAAACACGATATGGAAATTTCTCTTGCCAATGACGATGACTCTGTGGCGCTTGTTGCCAATATCCCCGTCAGCAAGATGAAGCATTGAGGAGGCAGGACAGCTTCTTTGAGAAAGCTGACGCAGGCGCGTCAGCTTTTTATGTAAAGGGATGAGGGTAAGGTAAGGAGTTATGACGAAACGTATATTTCGGCGGATGGATTTCGCCCTGATCATAGCCACTGCGGGCATTGTGGTCATGAGTCTTGTCATCATCGGCAGTGCAACCCATATCAATGCGCCCGGTCGGGAACATTACTGGTTTGTTCAGAGACAGGGGATTTTCGCGATCATTGATGTAGCCCTCGCGATTTTCCTCATGAACTTTGATTACAAAATACTTCAGGGCTATGGAACCAGACTCTATGTATTCAATCTCATTATGCTTTTGGCGGTCATGCTGGTGGGGCATTCTGCGTTGGGGGCGCAGAGGTGGATTTCCATCGGTCCCATCAACATCCAGCCATCGGAGTTTTCAAAACTCATCATGGTTGCATCTCTGGCAGCGATGCTGGAAGGACGGGTCGGAAGAATCAATACCGTCCACGATCTTCTGCCCATTGCGGCATATGTGGGAGTCCCTTTCCTGCTCGTGCTGAAGCAGCCGGATCTGGGAACTTCGCTGGTGTTTCTGGCGATTTTCTTCGGCATGATTTTCGTCTGCGGCATCCGGCTGCGCCTTTTGTGCGGCATTTTTGCTGCGGGGATTGCCTGTCTCCCGGTTCTCTGGCATTTTCTCAAGGATTACCAGAAGATGCGCATCATGGTGTTCATCGATCCCAATGTGGATCCTCTGGGGTCGGGATATCATATCATCCAGTCAAAGATTGCCATCGGCTCCGGCATGCTTTTCGGCAAGGGATTGTTCGAGGGAACGCAGAGCCAGCTCAACTTCCTGCCGGAAAACCACACGGATTTCATTTTTGCCGTGGTGGGGGAGGAACTGGGGTTTATCGGCGCGGCGGTCTTGCTCCTTCTCTATCTCATCGTCCTCTGGCGGGGCGTACAGATAGCCAAGGATGCCAGCGACATATTCGGAAGGCTGCTCGCCACGGGAATTACCTCCATGCTTGCCTTCCATGTTCTCGTCAATGTGGGCATGACCATGGGCATCATGCCGGTCACGGGGATCCCGCTTCCCTTCATGAGCTATGGCGTCAGCTCCTTGACGACGAATATACTGGCCGTTGCCGTGCTTCTGAATATCCACCTGCGAAAACAGAAGCTGTTGTTCTGAGAATTTGAAGGGGTTGCAGTTTATGATAAAACTTCCACCTGAGATCCTGCAGTCGGTGACGAAACCGACGCGGTACACGGGCGGTGAATGGAATGCAGTGCACAAGGATTGGAGCGGGGTGGGCTGCACGTTCGCTCTCTGCCTGCCGGATGTCTATGAGGTCGGCATGTCAAATCTGGGGCTTGCCATTCTTTATGAGATACTCAATCGTCGCGAGGATACGGCAGCAGAAAGGGTTTACGCTCCATGGACGGACATGGAGGCTCTCATGCGCGAGCGGCAGATTCCCCTGTTTTCCCTGGAGTCTCGTCATCCCTTGGCAGAATTTGATTTTTGGGGATTTTCTTTGCAGTACGAGATGATCTATTCCAACGTGCTGAACCTCCTGGAACTGGCGGGGATTCCTCTACGGGCGGAGGAGCGTGGCGAGGACATGCCCTTCATTCTGGGAGGAGGCCCTTGCGTTTCCAATGTGGAGCCTATGGCAGAATTCTTTGATTTCTTCGTCATCGGTGAGGGCGAGGAAGTTTTGGGGGAGGTTGTGGATGTATTCCTGGCATGGAAGGGGGAGGGCTCTCCCGGCGGAAGGAAGGGCTTCCTTTCCCGTCTGCTGGAGGTAGATGGCATCTATGTGCCCTCCTTTTATGAACCCCAATACGACGAAAAGGGGAGGTTCCGAGCGTGGAGGCTTCTGCATGAGGCGGCGAAGCCTGTCATATACAAACGGGTGATCAGGGACATGGATGCGGTTATTTCCGTGGAACATCCCCTGGTGCCCTATATGGACATTGTCCACAATCGCATTATGCTGGAACTCTTTCGGGGTTGTTCCAGGGGCTGCCGGTTCTGCCAGGCGGGGATCTGGTACAGACCTGCAAGGGAGCGGAGCGAAGAACATTTGAAGCGCATGGCCAGGGGACTGGCGGACGCTGCAGGTTATGACGAGATGTCCCTGACTTCCCTTTCTTCGGCAGACTATTCCTGTTTGCCCCGCTTGGTGGATGATCTCATGGAGGAATTTCGTCAGGAGAAAATCAGTTTCTCCCTTCCGTCCCTCCGCATTGACAGCTTTTCCATAGAGTTGGCTCATCGCATGCAGCAGGTCAGAAAAAGCGGGCTGACGTTTGCGCCGGAGGCGGGAACACAGCGGCTTCGGGACGTCATCAACAAAGGCGTGACGGAAGA
>DFES01000140.1:22132-22885 GCA_002369175.1 Selenomonadaceae bacterium UBA3796 | reverse complement strand
TATGATAGGTTTCCTGGAAGAGGATATAAGTACCGATCCCCGCCTCCTTCAACTTCCGATAGTTCTCTACCGTGGTTGCCGCAATATTCACGTTCACCCGGCGTATGGCACCGTTCTTGTGATGGATACCGTATATGGTCTTTATGCTTTCCAGCACGTATTCGATGGGATTATTGACAGGGTCTTCCCCTGTTTCAAGAGCCAGGCGCTTATGCCCCATGTCCTGGAGGGCAATGACTTCCCTCTTGATCTCCTCCTGCGTCAGCTTCTTCCTGCGAATGTGCTCATTCTGCCTGTGGTACGGACAGTAGACACAGCTATTGACACAATAATTGGAAAGGTATAAGGGCGCGAACAGAACGATTCGCTTGCCGTAAAGTTCCTCCTTGATTTTCTTGGCGAGGGAGAACATCTGCTCATTCAGATCCTCCTGGTCACACTCCAGCAGCACTGCTGCCTCCCGATGGGTCAGACCCTTGCAGTCCACTGCGCGTTCCAAAAGGGATTGTATCAGCGGACGATTGCTCTTGTTTTCCTTTGCATATTCCAGCGTCTCCAAGATTTCCCCGTGATGGATGAACTCCTCAGCCTTCGCCGATTTGGGATCATATTTCGTCATTTTCATAGCTCCTTCATGGTACAAGCTTTCACAAAAAGAGAGTTGCCAGCTCCTTAGGGCGTGTTGATTAATTCACTCACCCCATCTTCACGGTTCTTGACTGCCCCTGCGTCGTTGACAAATCCTCGACATAG
>DFES01000140.1:0-22075 GCA_002369175.1 Selenomonadaceae bacterium UBA3796 | reverse complement strand
GACATAGCACCGCTATGCCTCCGGTTTGTCGCCTTGCAATGGACAGCCAATCTACGCAAATCTGGGCCAAGTTCATTTAATCAACACGCCCTAGGGAAAATGGCACGCTGAATACATCAGTCGTGCCATTTTCTTTACATGAACGCAAACCGTTCCGTTGATTTGCGCTGCTTATCCTCAATCGAATTCATAAAGAGGCGCCACTTTGTGGTAGTGGGTGTGGAGAAGCTCATGGGCTTTCTCACTCAGCGGCTCCCCGAGGAAATCTTTGTAGAGCGTAATGATATCCGGATTCTCATGGGACTTCCTGAGGGGCAGACTCTTGTCAAGCTGATAGAGTGCCTCGATTCTCTTCTTCCTTATCTCATTGGTGGTTCCGATGGGCTGCCCGCCTCCGCCTATGCAGCCGCCCGGGCAGGCCATGATTTCGATGAAGTCATAGGGAGATTCTCCCTTTTGTACCTGCTCCATCACAACCCTTGCATTTTTCAGGGTGTGGACGATAGCCACCTTGACCTTGCGGGTTCCAAGATCCACCTCTGCTTCTTTGATGCCCTTGAAGCCGCGAACATCTTCAAACTCAAGTTTCGGAAGGGTCTTTCCGGTGAACTTCTCATAGACCGTCCTGAGAGCTGCCTCCATGACTCCGCCCGTAACGCCGAAGATGGCTGCGGCTCCGCTTCCGGTGCCGAGAGGACTGTCAAAATCGCTTTCCGGAAGCTGCTTGAAGGTGATGCCCACATACTTGATAAGCTTGATAAGCTCTCTTGTTGTAAGCACAATATCAACATCCGGAATGCCGTTCCTTCCCATCTCCGGACGCGATGCCTCATATTTCTTGGCTGTGCAGGGCATGATGGAAACGGTGACGATATCCTTCACATCGATGCCGGCCTTCTCCGGATAGTAGGTCTTTGCGATAGCACCGAACATGCTCATGGGGGACTTTGCGGAGGAAAGATGTTTCGTGAAATCCCCGAACCGCTTCTCCATGAAGTTCACCCAACCGGGGCTGCAGGAGGTAATCATGGGGAGCACTCCCCCATTCTGCAGTCTGCTGAGGAACTCGGAGCCTTCCTCCATAATGGTGAGATCCGCACCGAAGTTGGTATCGAATACCTTGTCAAAGCCCAAAAGACGCAGAGCCGTAACCATCTGACCCGTTACGATCTCACCGGGCTCCATGCCGAAGGCATCTCCCAAGGCTACACGGACAGAGGGTGCCACTTGCACGATAACATGCTTCTTGGGATCCTGGAGGGCATCCAGTACCGCATCCGTATCGTCCTTTTCCACGATGGCGCCCGTCGGGCATACAAGGCTGCACTGTCCGCAGAGAACACAGTCCGTCGTCTCCATGGGCTTCTTGAAGGCCGTTGTGACAATGATATCACTGGATCTGCCGGCGTAGGTAAGAGCCTCGATTCCCTGTACGTCCTTGCAGGCGCGAACGCATCGGCCGCAACGGATGCACTTGGAGGGATCCCTCACAATACTGGGATTCGTGCTGATCCTTGGCTCAGGCTTCACAACATTGGGGAGATTGGAATGGAGAATGTTGAAACGGCTGCACAGTCTCTGAAGGTCGCAATTCTGGTTTCTGGCGCAGTTCAAGCAGTCCTGATTGTGATTGGCCAGCATCAGCTGGAGGATGGCAACCTGCGTATCCCTTACAATGGGCGTATCCGTATGGACCTCCATGCCCTCCCAAACCTCTGTTGAGCAGGCTGCCAACAGACGGCGCTTGCCCGTGACCTCTACGGAACAAAGGCGGCAGCGAGCCTTGGCCCTTTGATCCTCATGGTAGCAGAGATGCGGGATATCAATGCCAATTTTGGCCGCGGCCTGCATGACCTTTGTTCCCTTGGGAACCTCCACGGGGATATTGTTGATCGTAAGATGTACCATCTGCTCATTGGCTTTCGTTTCTGTCATTTATCTCGCACCCCCTGCTTGGAATACTTCCGGGAAAACCCGCATAGCGGACATCAAGGTGTTCTGCGCTGTTTCTCCCAGTCCGCAGAGGGAGGACATGGACATAACACGGGCAATCTTTTCCATAACGCGCAGATCCTCCTCCGTGGCCTTTCCTTCGGCCATCTTATCGAGAATGATCTTGATATGAAGATTGCCTTCACGACAAGGTGTGCATTGTCCGCAGCTCTCCTCTGAGAAGAAATCCTGGTTCATCCTGAGGAAATCCAAAACGCTGGTGCGCTCGTCAATCACAAGGATACCGCCGGAACCCACCATGACACCGGCTCCCCTGAGTGCCTCATAGGTGTAGGGAGTGTCCAGGATGGAGGCATCCGCAATTTTTCCCGAAGCTCCGCCAAACTGGATGAGACGGATCCCATGATTATGCTGTACGCCTCCTGCCAGATCATATATGATTTCTCTCACAGTGGTGCCGAAGGGAATTTCAAAAACACCCGGCCGGTTCACGTTGCCGGCCACGCTCACCATCTTGGTACCGATGGAGTTGCCGCTGCCGCAGGATGCATATTCTCCCTTTTCATCCAAAAGAAGATGGGGCACGATGGAGAAGCTTTCCACATTGTTGAGGCATGTGGGACGTGCAAAGGCTCCACTCACCTTTATAAAAGGCGGCTTCATCCTCGGGCGTCCCGCCTTGCCCTCGATGGAACGGATAAGGGCTGTGCCTTCCCCGCAGACGTAGGCGCCGGCTCCGGAATAAAGCTTGATGTCGAAGTCAAAGCCCTTCCCCAGAATGTTCTTTCCAAGGAAGCCTTTTTCCCTGCACTGACGCATGGCATCAAGGAGCAAAGGCCTGTAGCAGGCATATTCGCCCCTCATATATATAAACCCTTCTACGGCTCCCACCACATAAGCACCAATGATCATAGCCTCCAGGAGATTGAAGGGATCGTTCTTGATCAGTTCCCTATCCTTGAAGGTAGTTGTCTCACCTTCGTCCGCATTGCATATAAGGAGTTTGTTGTCGCCCTTCACATCCCTTGCCTGGGACCATTTCCGCCCCATGTCGTACTCCGCACCGCCACGGCCCTTCACCTTGACCGAAGCGATAAGATCCGAGATAGCCGTAGGCTCCATGGTTACAGCTTTCTTCAGGGCATCAAACCCGCCTATGGACAGATAGGAATCAATAGAAGACGTATCATACTTTCCAAAATTCTTCGTAAGAAACTTGATATCCCGCACTGCAGTCACCTCCCTATTGCAATGAGCGCAGCAGCGCTTCGATCTTCTCACGGCTATCGAGATGGTCATAAACCTTTCCGTTTATGCGCACGGCAGGTGCACGGTCGCATGCTCCGTAGCAGCTTGTTGTCTCAATGGTGAACCGCCCATCATATGTTGTTTCGCCAAGCTTGATATCCAAAAGATCCTCAAGAATCTCCAGCATCTGCACCGTATTTACGGCGTTCACCCTGCATGAGGGAGAATTACAGACCTGAATGGGATATTTCGCCCTGGGTTTCTCCGAAAGCTGACCATAGAAGGTAATACAGTCAAAAATACGGGCAACCGGTATCTCCAGCTTCTTGGCCAGATAATAAGCCACCGGCTCCGGAACGTAATGCTTCTCGTTGAGATCCTGCACTTCCATCAAAATATTGACGATCTGCGTGTAATCACGCTCATGAGCGTCAAGGATCCGATCGATTTTCTCACGAAGTTCCTGCGAAAGCGGATATTCCTTCGTCATCGCAGCCAGCATACAATGCACCTCCTAAATACACACCCGTTACATCGGATAAAATGAGGACTCAAGAGTCCAGAAAAGGGAGGAAACACTCCCTCGCCCCGTTGGACAGGCACCGAGTTGAGCTTCCCCCCGTAAATCTTGATTCTTATCAGCAGGTATGGCAGGCATCATAGATACCGGCCTTTTTCAGTGTTTCCACAACGGTCTCGCCGATATGAGCAACCGTATCAGCCACTTCAATACCAACCGAGTTCAACGCCTTGATCTTGTCAGCAGCAGTTCCCTTGCCACCGGAGATGATAGCTCCCGCATGCCCCATGCGTTTTCCGGGAGGCGCCTGGCGGCCTGCGATGAAGGCAGTGACCGGCTTGTCAGGCATGTTCTCCTTGATCCACTTCGCAGCATCTTCCTCAGCAGTACCGCCGATCTCACCGATCATGAGAACAGCCTTGGTTTCAGAATCATTCTTGAAGAGCTCGAGAGCGTCGATGAAATCCGTCCCCTTCACAGGGTCTCCGCCGATGCCCACGGCAGTTGTAATGCCAATGCCCGCATTCATGAGCTGGAACGCAGCCTCATAGGTGAGGGTTCCGGAGCGGGAAACAAGTCCCACATGACCCTTCTTCTGGATATTGCCGGGAATGATGCCCAGCTTGGCTTCATCGGTGGTGAGAATGCCCGGGCAGTTGGGCCCGATGAGGCGGGTCTTCTTGCCTTCCATGTAGCGGCGCACCTTCACCATATCCTCAACCGGAATATGCTCCGTGATGCAAACCACCAGATCCAGTCCTGCGTCTACGCCCTCCAGGATGGAATCCGCGGCGAAGCGAGCCGGTACGTAGATAACAGATGCGGTTGCGCCCGTAGCCTTGACAGCGTCCGCAACGGTGTTGAATACAGGAACCCCCTCTACGGTCTGTCCTGCCTTGCCCGGCGTAACGCCGCCCACGATTTTCGTTCCGTAGGCAAGCATCTGCTTCGTATGGAACGTAGCCTGCTTACCCGTGATTCCCTGCACAATGACCTTCGTGTCTTTATTAACTAAAATTCCCATTGCTTACCGGCCTCCTCAAGCTTTTTCTGCTGCCTTAACGCGCTTCACGATTTCCTCGGCACCGCCCTGCATGGTAGGAGCCATGATGACGTTCTCGATGGGCGAATCCTTCAGGATCTGACGACCCTGCTCTACATTGGTTCCCTCCAGGCGAACCACTACCGGAACCGGCAGGGATTTACCGTCCTCGGAGATGATCTTTGCAGCCTCAAGAATTCCCTGTGCAACCAAATCGCAACGGTTGATACCGCCGAAAATGTTTACGAAGATACCCTTTGCCTGTCCACCATCCAGCATGATCTTGAAAGCTTCCGCAATCTTTTCGGGAGAGGAATCTCCACCCACATCCAGGAAGTTTGCAGGCTCCCCGCCATAATGCTTTATGATGTCAACGGTGGCCATCGCAAGTCCTGCACCATTCACCATGCAAGCCACATCGCCGCCCAGGTTCACATAGTTGAGCTCTGCCTTTGCTGCCCAGCGCTCCTTGGGATCTTCCTCGGTTTCATCCCGCAGCTCTTCAATATCCGGATGACGGAACAGTGCGCTGTCATCGAAGTTCAGCTTTGCGTCCAGCGCGATTACGTCATCCTCCTCCGTTACCACCAGAGGATTGATTTCCGCGAGGGAGCAGTCCTTCCCGACAAAGGCATTGTAGAGGCAGCCCATGAGTTTCGTAACCTTGCGGATGGTTGCCTGGGGGAAGTTCATGTTATAGGCCATGCGGGTTGCCTGGAAGGAAGCAAGGCCAATCGCGGGATCGATGTATTCCTTGAAGATCTTATCCGGCATCTCAGCAGCGACTTTCTCAATCTCCATGCCGCCTTCTTCGGAGCCCATCATCACCACGCGGGCAGTCTGACGATCAATCACGAAGGAAAGATAATACTCCTTCTTGATGTTGGAACCCTCCTCGATCAAGAGGCGGCCAACCTTCTTCCCCTCGGGACCGGTCTGATGCGTAACGAGCGTCTTGCCAAGAAGCTCCGTCGCATATGCCTTGACCTCGTCAATGGACTTCGCAAGCTTAACACCGCCGGCCTTTCCGCGGCCACCGGCATGGATCTGCGCCTTGACTACCATGACCTTTGAGCCAAGCTCTTTGGCTGCAGCCACTGCCTCATCCACGGTGGTAATGCCGCCCTTGCCATTGGGCACATTCACGCCGTAGGACTTCAACACCTGTTTGCTTTGATACTCATGGATATTCATAAATACGCCTCCCAGTAAATAACCTTCTATATAGAATGTAACAACTAAACTGTTTCAAGATAGGCCGCCATGTTCGCCGCAACTTCCTTGGCTGCCTTGGCCGCCAGAACCACGTTTCTAGGTCCTGTCACCACATCTCCTGCGGAAAAGATGCCTTCACGGCTGGTTTGTCCCTTTTCATCCACTTCCACCAGACCGCGATCTGTCACCGCCAGTCCTGTGGTGGTGCTTACCAGCTTATCCTTGGGACCCTGGCTCACGGCGATGATCGTACTGTCCGCTTCAAAGAGGGTCGGCCCGGATTCTCCGGTTACATTACCTTCTTCATCAAAACTCTTCTGTATGAACACAGGCCCCTCATCGGTAATCTCATGGGCAGACACGCCGTAAACAAAATCCACACCGTCCGCCATGGCATATTCCATCTCCCTGTGGCTGGCCGAAGTTTGGGTTCCACGCACATACACCGTGACGAACCTGCTGCCCTGCCGCAAAGCGGTGCGAGCTGCATCCATGGCGGAGTTGCCGGCACCGATCACAGCCACCGAATCCCCAAGCTGGTACGCATCGGGATTTTGGAGGTAGTCAATGGCATAATGAACATTTCCCAAAGCCTCTCCGGGTACCCCCAGACGTCTGGCTCTCAGAGTACCTGAGCCGATGAAGATCGCCTTGTAACCATCACTGAAAAGATCATCCAAATGGAGAGCACCGCCAATGGTCGTATTAGGGCGAATGTGAACTCCCAGTTTCCTGAGCATCTTCACATACCGATCCAGCAAAGTCCTTGGAAGCCGGAAGCTTGGAATACCGTAGCGCATGGTACCTCCGAGAAGATCTTTCCTCTCGAATATCGTTACATCGTAACCGCGCATGGCCATGTCCACCGCAACGCTGAGGCCTGCCGGCCCGCTGCCCACCACGGCCACTTTTTTCCCCTTCGGCGCTGCCTTCTTCAGTTCCAGCTTTTCAAAGAACGCATCGGAAATATAGTGCTCTATGCTTGAAATCTGGACAGCATTTCCAGATTTGGCTCGAACGCAGTTCCCTTCGCATTGGTGCTCATGGTCACAGACCAAGGAGCAGAAAAGACTCACAGGATTGTTCTCAAAGAGCATGGAAGCCGCTTCCTGCCCCTTTCCCTCACGAAACAACCGTATCATCTCAGGGATGTGTGTACCGATGGGACAACCCGACATCTGACATGCAGGCTTCTTGCACTGCAGACATCGTTTCGCTTCGTTGATAACATGAACCGCCATCCTTTTCTCATCCTTCCTCTGTATCTATTCTCTGAATGGTCCTGAATGTCTCAGCCTGAGCCGTCATACCGGCTTCCGTTGTCAGGCGCTCTATGGAATTCGTCCCAAAGAAACCATCGATTTCAGGCAATTTCCTTATGACATAGGCCGCCTCCTCCGGTTCCGCAATGGGCCCGCCGTGGCAGAGTATCATGACCTCAGGATTCTCTTTGCGTCCAGCCTCTACAATGGCCTTGATTCTATCACAACAGATATCGAGGGATGCTGCATCCTCGAAATCCGTTATCCGTTTCGGCTCTATCCCCATGTGGGCAACCAGGATATCCGCTCCGGCCTCTGCCATGGCAGCAGCCTGTTCCGGATCGAATACAAATGGACAGGTAAGCAAGTCCAGCGCGTGAGCCTTTCGGATCATCTCTACCTCCATGCCATAACTCATGCCGGTTTCTTCCAGATTGACCCTGAACTTCCCATCTATGATTCCCACGGTAGGAAAATTCTGTATGCCGCTCCATCCCTCTTCCTTGAGCTTTGCAAGGAAGATATCCATGACGCGGAACGGATCCGTGCCACATACCCCTGCCAAGACCGGAGTCCGCTTGACAACCGGCAGGACATCCTGCCCAACCTGCTGTATAAGCTCATTGGCATCACCGTAAGCAAGCAGCCCGGACAACGCACCGCGGCCAACCATGTTCAGCTTGCCGAAATGGTACAGTGCCATGAGATCCACACCTGCTTTTTCGCAACACTTGACGGCAAGTGCAGTCCCAACACCGGCTCCAAATATAATCTCACCCTTGTTTTTTTGATTCTGAAATTCTTGCAGAATCCTTCGTCTGTTTTTTCTCAGCATATCAATGTGCCATTCCTGCTCAACTGAAACCCTTCTCACAAAAACCGCAGATCCGGCTGAAGTATGTATTCTTGCATTTGGTTCAATTCCTCCGTTGTCATTATTCTATCGTATTTCATCTCAAATTTAAATGTGTTTTTCATCTTTTTTATTGTGTTTTATGCCTGACTTTACATAGAAAAAACCAATAAAAAATGTGTTTATCTTAGTTTCAATTAAAAGCGCAAAAATAAGGGTGCCATGAGCTCCAATACGCCATGCGAAATCCGGGGAAAAGAAGATCAAAAAAACCGGTGCATTTCAGCTTTTCAGATCCAGCTGAAACACACCGGTACATCAATTACAGCTTTCCGGGCTTTCCGTCACGCCTGCATCTTCTTGCGGGCTTCCTGCACAGCAGAGACAAATTTCTGCGCCATAGCAGTAACACCGGCGTAGTCACCCTTCTTAGCGGCAGCTGTGAGGCTTCCCCCCGCGCTTACCGCCACGCATCCGGCCGCCAACCATTCTCCCGCATTCTCGACGCTTACGCCGCCGGATGGCATGAGCGTGGCCTGGGGAAGAGGACCATGGATGTCCTTGACCATCTTCTGCCCCAGGATGTCACCCGGGAACAGCTTGATGATATCAGCGCCTGCCTTCAGGGCATTCACAACCTCGCCGCAGGTCATGACGCCGGGACAGGATACCACACGGTAGAGATTGCACAGCTCCACGACTTCCCGATCGAAGACAGGGGAAACGATGAACCTTGCCCCCGCAATGATGGCCATGCGAGCCGTGGCAGCATCAAGCACAGTGCCTGCGCCGATGACCACATCCGGGTCATTCGCGTACTTCTCCGTCAAGGTCTTGATCGCAGTGGGAGCGTCCGGGGTCGTAAAGGTCAACTCAATGGCTTTCACGCCGCCCGCGATGCAAGCATCCGCCGTCTTTACCCCGTCCTCCATGGTAGCGCCCCGCACTACCGCAACAACTCCGATTTCCTGAAGCTTTTGCATAACAATTGCTTTATTCATTTCATATTCCGCCTTTCCTCATGAATGCCGGTATACATCAGGGCTGCTTGCCGATGTAGGCAAGAATTCCGCCATCCACATAAAGCACGTGTCCGTTGACGAAATTAGAGGCATCCGATGCCAGGAACACCGCAGGACCTTCCAAATCCTCCGTAGTACCCCAACGGTTTGCAGGCGTCTTGGCCAGGATGAACTCGTTGAAGGGATGGCCGGGGGTGCGAAGCGGAGCCGTCTGGGGAGTGGCGATGTAGCCTGGGCCAATGCCATTGCACTGGATGTTGGCACTGCCGTACTCGGAGCAGATGTTCCTTGTGAGCATCTTCAATCCACCCTTTGCGGCCGCGTAGGCAGATACCGTCTCACGCCCAAGTTCACTCATCATGGAGCAAATATTGATGATCTTTCCGTGTCCCTTCTTGAGCATGCCGGGGATGACCGCCTTGGACACGATAAAGGGAGCGTTCAGGTCGATATCCACCACCTGACGGAAGTCCTCCACCGACATTTCCAGCATGGGAATGCGCTTGATAATGCCGGCGTTGTTCACAAGAATATCAATGGTGCCAAGCTCCTTTTCAATGTCCTGCACCATTTTCACCACTTCATCTTCCTTGGTGACATCGCAGTAGTAGCCCTTTGCCTCGATGCCTTCCTTCTTGTAAGCATCCAATGCCTCTGCCATGTGCTTCTCTCCGCGGCAGTTAAAGGCGATCTTTGCCCCGGCCTTGGCAAAAGCCTTGGCAATGGCAAAACCGATACCGTAAGCTGCTCCCGTGACCAGCGCCACCTTGCCTTCCAGTGAAAACTGCTTCAAATACTCCATATCCATATTTCCAGCACCCTTTCTTTTACGCTGCAAGTACGCATTACCGAAGTTCAGGATTCTTTATATTGTCCATATCATCAAAGGTCTTGTTCTCGCCGCCCATTGCCCAGATGAAGGTATAATTGGACGTGCCGCAGCCCGCATGAATGCTCCAGGAGGGGCTGATGATGGCCTGCTCGTTCTGCATCACCACGTGGCGTGTCTCTGTGGGCTCTCCCATCATGTGGAACACGACCTCGTTTTCGGGGATCTCAAAGTAGAAGTAAATCTCCATGCGGCGTTCATGGGTATGTGCCGGCATGGTATTCCAGACGCTTCCCTGCTCCAGTGCTGTCATGCCCATGGAGAGCTGACAGGTCTCCAGCACATCCGGATGGATGAACTGGTTGATGGTACGCTTGTTGCTGGTCTTAGCGTCACCGCAGGGCACCTTGTTGGCATCCTTTATGGTAAGCAGTTTCGTGGTGCAGGGCTTGTGGGCAGGTGCGGACACCATATAGAACTTTGCCGGATTCTTGGGATCCGAGCTCCGGAAGGTCACTTCCTTTGTGCCCATGGTGACATAGAGACAATCCTTGTACCCAAGGTCGTAAGAAGTGCCGTCTGCCGTGATGCTTCCCGCTCCGCCTACATTGAAAATCCCGATTTCACGACGCTCCAGAATGAACTTCGTTCCGAAATTGTGCCATACATCAATTCCCTTTTCCAGAGGAACCGACTCATTCACCGGCATGCATCCAAAGGTCACCATGCGATCCACATGGGAGTACACCGCTGTCACCTCATCCGGACGAAAGAGTTCTTCAATGAGGAATTCTTTTCTGGTCTCCTCCGTGGTATAGCGCTTGAAATCCCTCTGGTTTACCGAATATCGAATGTCCATTCTCATTCACCCTCCATAAAACGTTCCAATTTATTTCTATCGGGAAGACCTTCGTTGTCTCCCGCGGACATCACTGCCAATGCGCCGATTGCCGCGCCGCGCCGGGCTGCTTCAGAGAGGGAGAGTCCCTCCAGAAGCGCCGTGATAACGCCAACGGCAAAGCCATCTCCCGCGCCAACGGTATCCACCACATGCTTCACCGGGAAGGACGCTGCCTGAAACTCCTTGCCGTCCTTTTCCTTCCCATAGGCGCCCTTGCTGCCGCCAAGCTTGATCACAACGGACTTGGCGCCCCGCTCCAGATAAAAGTCCGCAATCTCCGACGGATTTTCCGAGCCGGTGAGGATCTTGCCCTCGCCGACACCGGGCAAAATGAGATCTGCTTTCGTTGCCAAGCAATTCAAAGTCTCTACCATGACAGCCTCGGACTTCCAAAGCATCGGGCGAAGATTGGGATCGAAGGAAACCGTGCAGCCATGAGCCCGGGCATCCACCATCAACTGTTCCACTGCCTCCAGGCAGGTTTCGGACAGAGCTGCAGGAATTCCCGTAGCGTGTACGTGCTTCACGCCTTCCCATGAAATTTTCTTGAGATCCGCCGGATCAAAATGCGAAAATGCAGTATGACGGCGGTAGTTCGCCACCAAGGGATCGGAGCCGTCCTCCGTCTTCTCCTTCATCTGCATGCCCGTCAAATAGTAATCATCTGTGCTTATGTAGGTCGTGTCGATGTGATTTTCCTCCAGGAAGTCACGGATGTGATCTCCCAGGGGGTCATGCCCCAGCCTGGAAACGTAGGCCACATCGTGCCCAAGCCGGGAAAGCCCGATGGAGAAATTGACCTCTGCCCCGCAGACCAGACGGGTAAAATGCTCTACATCTTTCAGCGGCTTTGCCTCCTCAGCCACAAAAAGCCCCATGGGTTCACCGATTGTCAAAACCTTAGCCATGTTCTTCTGTCCTTTCCCCTTTTCTCTATGTTGTTCATCCTTCTGCCTTCACACGATCCAGCTTCAGACGGAAGCCTTCCATCCCTCCGTTGCAGCTTCCACCGTCCAAGGCTCAGGAACTGTTCATAAATAACTTTTAGATTTGACTTGTCTGAATCCCCATATGCGTCGTTGTCGGTCGGACAATTCTTCGCCATCGGCTCTGAATTCTCGCTGACGTGCCACCGGCACATCAGCCAGTCGACATAGCACCGCTATGCCTCCTTCCTCCGCCTAGCCTATGAAGATTCATCCTGCGTCCTATCTTAAAATTTATTTATTGCCAGCTCCTTATTGTTTTCATCGAGCTCATTCTTTTTGTTTTCATTATTTTATCGTAATTACTCTTAAAATTGAATGTACTTATACTATATCTTATTGTGTTTGTCATGTAAATATTTCTTGAGAAATTATAATTAAAACTGTGTTTTCATCATTTTCAACCAAAAGCACAAATTCTACTCCACCGGCTCTTCGCTTTGTCCGGCAATCTTTCGCAGGTAGTCCATCAGAATGCGTTCATCGGCACGAATCTGATGTTCTTTTTTGGTGACAATGCCGGAATCAAAGGTCATGGCCTCCCGGAAGGGAATGTGAACCAACTGTTTATCCTCCGGGAGGATGCTCTGACGAATCAGGATGGCGGACGCTATGTGCTGACGAACCAGGTTTTTGGCCGTGTGCAGGTAGGGAGTGTAATGAAGGACATTGGGGATGCAGCCTGCTTGCGTGAAAGCTTCGTGAACCAAACGATATGTAATGAAATGATTGTCCAGAAGCACCAGCGGTTCCGAGGCAATTTCTTCGGGGGTAACACTGGTTCTCCCTGCAAGGGGATGATCCGGCCATGTACAGAAGAAGCACTCGCAATCCAGAAGTTTATGATAGGACAACGGCTCCCCCGCACTTGTATGGAAATTGGTAAAGGCCAGATCCAGCTTGTTCTCCTCCACCATGCGCAGCGCGGTAACGCCCCCCATTTCCACCACCTCCAGCTCAATCTCAGGATGCCGGAGACAGAAATCCCCCAAAAGAGCCGGAATAAAGGTAAAGCCCAACTGCACAGGTATTGCCAGACGAATGGGGCTATGACATTCCGCCATGGACTGAATGTCCTGCTCCAGTTGATCCACACGCTTGAGTATACTGTTGATCCTCCCCAACAGAAGATTGGCCTCCGGAGTGAGGATGATTTTATTCTTTTCCCGATAAAACAGATTCAGCCCCGTTTCCTTTTCCAAAGACTGCATGGCAACACTTACCGTGGGTTGTGCCACATGGAGTTTTTCCGCTGCCTGCGAGATATTCTTCCATCGGCAAACCTCACAGAAATATCGCATTTGATTCAAAGTCATGAGATCCTTTCCCCTTCCATCGAAGATAATGAAGAAGAATGAAGAATAAGGACAGAGCCGTAATGCGCTCTGTCCTTATTGCTGTTTTTGAGAAAGAAACCAATCAGAAGAAGAAATCCACACGACCAAAGAGTTTTCTTGCCTTGTCACCGGTGGTGATGGTCTTGCCATCATAATACCTGAGCTGGAGTCCTACTCTGTCCATAGGCGCATACATAGCACCGATGGCCCATCCCTTGGTACCGCACAAAGCGTCATCATTGCCCGTTGGCCTCAAGCTGGTATTGTAACCGAGGTGGCGATAGGCCAAGTATACCAGCCAGTCACCTTTCTTGGAACCGTCGTGATAGTTTCCATAGGAGAACTCTGCCATCCATGAATGATCTTCCCGATCCGCCTTGTTGTTCTTCCCGTAGTCCGCGAACAGCATCGCCTTCTTGCTGAATCGATATCCCGCTCCAACGGTCCAGATACTCGCCTTCGTCTCGTTGTTGTTTTTGGAATAAAGCGTATCGATGCCGTCATTGGCCATGACACGAGCCATATCGGAGGATATGGAGTCGCGCCTTAAGTCATCGTCAGAAACGTGATAGTAGGAAGCCCCTCCGAAGAACGTCTTAGGTTTGTTTGTGTCGTACTGAAGACGAAGGCCAATGACAGATGTCGGATCCTTAGCTCCTGAATTGAACACATCATTCGTATTGAGATTGCTGTCCGCCCTGCGGTAACCTGCGGCAACCTTTGAGCCGGCAAGGCGTCCTGCCACCAAGGTGCCCTTAAGATGCTTGCCCACGGCCACTTGAGCACCGGAAATCTCCGTATCCCATATCAGCCCGTGTTCTCCCTTCGGCTTGAACTGGAACTTGCCCAGGCGGATCTCCAGGTTTTCATAATTCCCCTGTGCCCATGCACGCTTCAAACCGACCTCACCGGAAGTATCATTGCTCATCTCGGTGCTTGCCTCAAGGCGGGCATTTACTGTCCAGTGGTCATTCACCGTCGCCTTCGGCTCGATACGGAAGACAGCCTGATTGGAATTTGCCTTGACCCAGGTTCCTGTGGAGCCATCCTTGACGCGATTACTGCGATAGGTATACCGCAGCACACCGGTCCACTTCACATTATCGGCATGCTTCTCAAGATTGGCCACACGGACACCGAGATTATTGAGTTCCTCGCTGAACTCCGCTACGAGACGATCCAGCACGGCCTTGTCGACACCCGAAGGATTCTTTGCCATAGCCTTTGCGACCATCTGAGCCATCTCATAGCGGGTAATCTGACGATCCCCACGGAACGTGCTATCGCCATAGCCTTCTATAACACCATTGGCTGCAAGCTGAGCAACAGCATCATACGCCCAATGTCCCTCGGGAACATCGGAAAAGGGATTTGCCGCAGCGAATGTTGTACTGAACGCACCAACGACCAAAGCCCCTGTCAAAGCAGACACAAGTCCTTTTTTCATGAATGATTTCCCCCTAATTATTTTGTAATGAATAAATGAAAATGATACTATTCTATTCGGGAGGCAAGAAGCCTCCCGGATCGAACCCTGTCCGAATCACCGGCACCTGAGCCAGTTTCTCAAAAAAATGACCTTACACCTTGAACTTAGCCACCTGCTGCTTGAGACTCTCTGCCCCCGCTTTGGAAATGTTGACTTTGGACAGAATTTCGTCTGCCTTTTCCGCTACAAGGCTTACCTTCTCCGCCACCGTGGTGTTCCCCACGGCTCCCTCATGGGTGGCTCTGGCAATTTCCTCCATAGTATTGTTCATGCTGGCAATCGATTGCGCCACATTCTGGGAATCCTCATTGCTCTTCTTGGCGAAGCCGCGCAGATAATCCGCATCCTTTCGGTATTGAGTGGCCGTTTCGTTGATCAGCTCATAATCCTTGTTGACATTATCCTCCATGAATTTCAATAAGCCAAAGGCTCCGTTGGAAAGATTCTGCACAGAGCTCGTCACCTTTTCCGTCAAGGATTGGATATTTACCGCAGTATCATGGGACTGCTCCGCCAATTTCCTGACCTCATCGGCCACGACAGCAAAGCCTCTCCCGTGCTCCCCTGCCCGAGCTGCCTCGATTGCGGCATTGAGCGCCAGAAGGTTTGTCTGCTCCGCAATCTCCGTAATGTCTCCCGTCAGAGTATTGATTTTCTCCACTACCTTTGCCGACGCAATGGCCTCCTCCACGGAAGTCTTCGTTGCGACATAAACCTTCTTTGCTTCCGCCGAAGACTGTGCCATGCTTGACTGCAGCCGGCTGGCTCTTTCCGCGACCTCTCCCGTATAGCTCTCCGTTTCTTGAGCGCCTCTGGCATTTTCCTGTATCTTTTCTCCCACAGTGTCGCTCAGATGCTGCAGGTTGACCGTGGATGCCGCCGTTTCTTCCATGCCTGCCGCCATCTCCTCTGTGGCAGCAGACATGTCCTGGGTGCTCTCATCCAGCTCTCCCACAAGCCGCTGGACTTCCTCCACCATTGTGGCGCTCTTGTCCGCCTCTTCCTGTACATTCTGGATAAAGGTTCGCAAGGCTGTCTGCATTTTCTTGAGTGCCTGCACCATACTGCCAACCTCATCCCGACGATGTTCCAAGGATTCCGGAATCGGCTGTGTCAAATCCCCGTTCGCAACGGCTGTCATTTGCCTCACTGACTCTCCCAACGGCAGCGCGATGCCTCTGGCTATCCATGTGGCCACCACTGCGCCGATGAGGATCCCTATGAGGATAATCACCAGGAACGTCTTGTTGGCACGATCATAGGCTGCGTTATTGGCTTCGAAAAGCAGTTTGCCCTGAAGGACGTTGTCCGGTGTCAGTATGGAAAGATCCGCCCCTATAGCGTTGGCTCCGGAAAGATAGTCCAGCAGCTTTGCCCTGTCCTGAAGAGATGTGCCAACCTTTTCTGTTTCCCCCACCTTTGCCGAAAAATCTGCAAGGTTCTTCTCAAGAGAGGCAATGGTTTCCTGCGCACGCTTGCTTTTATCGATTTCCTTTACCTTCGCGACATCTGCCGAAATGGTTTTCAATTTGCCTTTAATGTCATCCAGAAGGACTTTGCGGTTCTCCACGGTGAAGTTTTGCTGCTGGATGTAGGCCACGTCCAGCACAATCCAACGAAGCTGATTGTTTGCATCATTGAGGTATTGGGTTGTCATCAGATTGTAGTTATACATATCGTCCAGGGACTGCTTCGACTTGGAGTTTGAATAGATCCCCACACCAGCCACAAGGCATGTGATGAAAAGCATGATGACTGCCAGCAGAAGGATTTTTATCTTTACGCTCAAATGGTTCATGTCATCCGCTCCTTACTGGGACTGAGCCGCGTTATCTCTCGTTATCTCAACAAAGGGGACTTTCACTTCTTCCAAAGGCACTTTCCCCGCGATAACCTCTTGCAAGAGAGCGCTGATGGATTCTGCAGTCCTTGCCGCGTCCTGCTTGACGGTCTGAGCCATTTCCCCTGCCGCCACTGCCTTGACGGCAGCACTCTTGGCATCCACACCGGAAATAAGTACTCCCCCGTTCCTTCCACTGGCCTTGAGTGCTTTCATCGCCCCCAGAGCCATGGTATCATTCCCGCAAATCACGCCATCGATCTGCGGAAAGATTTGAAGCCATATCGTCATGTATTTCAGTGCCTCTGCCTCACTCCAATTCGCGTCCATTTTGGCCAAAAGCTCGATATCCGAGCGCTTGTCCAAGCATGCTTCTTTAAAGCCCTCCCAGCGTTGGTTGGCGCTGCTTTGTGTGCTCTCCCCCATCAGATAAACCACCTTTGCATTGGGAGGCAGATGCTTTGCCATATAATTCCCCTGAAGGGTTCCTGCCTGCTTCTCGTCCGATCTGACCATAGCAAACTTTCCGCCATTCAAATCACGGTTTGTAGCTATAACGGGGATTCCCGCCTCATTGGCTTTTTCCACCGTCGGAATCAGCGCTTCCTTGTCCACGGCAAGAAGAATTATGGCCATAGGTTTTTGAGCAATGGCTTCATTGAGCTGATCTACTTGAAGATTCGCATCCCGATTGGAATTAACGAATTCCACCTCCACCCCTTGCGATGACGCTTTCGCTTCAACATCATGATACACGGCTCCCACGAAATCCGTCGCATCCGAGTGAGAGGAAAAAATCACCTTCCCGGAAGCTGTTTCCTTTGAACCGCACCCCGCCGAAAGAAAGGCCGATAACACCGTCAATAACGCTACTGCTATGTGAAATACCTTCATGATGCCCCACTCCTATGTTGATCGTTACGCATCCTCATATATCTTTTCCAGGTATGCTCTGGCCGTCACAGCATTTTCCGGCACGGTATTTTCCAATGTGGCTTGGATATAGGGCTTCTCCTTTTTAAGGTATTCCATGATGGCTCTGTAATCCATCATCCCCGTTCCGGCAGCCACGGAAACGAGTTTGCCGTCTTCCACCCGAAAGTCCTTCAAATGCACGACTTCCACAGCTTCGCCCAGAAGTTCCAGAGCCTCGTCAATGACCTGTTCCCTCTGCTGGTAATTCTCCATGGATAGGAGATTCACCGGATCCAGTATGATCCTGAGGTTAGGGGATGCCATTTCATCCAGGACCCGCCTTGCCACCCGGGGATTCCACACAATGTGGTTCCATACGGGTTCAATGGCAAAAAGCACCCCCAAGGTCTCCGCCGCCTCAAGAACCGGCTCCATCCCACGCAGGAAGGATTGGAGCGCTGTTTCCGTGTGGCAGTTTGGCTCAAAGCGGTACTCCGCATTTGGAGCTCCGGTTTCCGTTCCCACAACGGAACACTGCAAAGCTATTGCCATGCGTAAATGGGCGATGTAAAGCTCCTGCAAATCCCGAACCGTGGTTGGATCCGGATGGGCAAGGTTCTTGTAGCAGCCCAGCACGGCAACATCCACCCCGTGAGCGGAGAATATCCCGCGAATGTGCTTTCCAAGACCGGCATGCAATGTATTGGGCACCATCTTAAAACCGGGAATCGTCTTGGAGAGAGCCAGGTGAACACAGGAAAAGCCTTGCTCCTGCGCCCATGCCGCCCGTTCCTCCAGGGAACCTTCCCTCATGTCGTGGAGCCGTATTCCAAGCTGCAACAATGTTTTCATCCCTTTCTGATACCGTCAAAACTGATTCTTCAAAACATCCGCCTGATTCACATTCTCGAAGGACAGGTTCTCCACATCCGTAAGGATCCATGGTTTACCGCCGGAGATGGCCAGATTCTTGAAGGAAATGTTGTAATGTTTCGCGTCAGGCGCACCCACGATTTCAATGGTGCTTTTCCCTGTGCCCTCCACCGTACAATCCTCAACGATGACATCGTGGAAGTAAGCCGGTTTCGTTGCTTTCGGGAAATTAGTCTTCTGATTCGGGTCGCTGTAACCGGTGGTAGCGATAAAGAAATTCTTCTCTAGGTTGCGAGCCGCATTGTTGCGGAAATGGACATTCCTTGCCCCGCCACCGTTGGCCGCGTTGCTCTTCATGCGAAGTCCCACTTCGGTGCCATCCATGACATTGTCCTCCGCCAGCAAATCCTGTATGAAGGCAGCGGTGTGACTGCCTAAAACCACAGCACCATGGCCATGATGGAAGGAATTGTTGAAAATCCAGATTCCCTGGGTAGGAGCATCCTTCTCCCCTTCTGCCCCTTGCCCGGCGGCAAAATTCACACAGTCATCCCCGGTATTGAATACGCTGTCATAGACCTTCAAACCCTTCCCATGGGCAAACTCTATGCCATCGCCGTTGTTGCAGTTATAGGTCAAAAATTTTGCGTTTTCCACCACCACGTCATCACAATGGGATGCGATCAGGGTGTGATTGGCGGGATTGCGGAATGTTATGCCGGATATCAGAACATGGTCGATGCCCTGAAGCAGCATCATGCTGGAACGGCGCTGATACGCCTGATCTTCGTTAAGCCCCTTGTTCTTATCCAGCCAGTCTACCTGATTCCAGGCCAGAATGCCAATATTGGACACATGGGTCGGCGGAAGCGGCTCCCCCTTCTTTGCTTTCGTGCGATAGAGATAGTTGCCGTCCTCCCCCTGTTTCCATCCATTTCCGTCAATCGTACCTTCACCTATGATGCGGAGATTCTGCATCTTTTTATCGCCCTCTTGGTATTTAGTGCTGAAAAGAGCATAGAAACGCTCCTGGGCAATATAGGGATACAGCTTATACCCATATGCATAGGCATTGGGATCTTCCGTGGCCAGAATGGTGGCATCCTTTTGCAGTTCCAGGGTCATATCCCCGTGGAGCCAAATCATGCCGGTTTTGTATACCCCCGGCGGAACAACCACGGTTCCCCCCGGCGGGCACTGATCAACGGCCTTTTGTATGGCGCTTGTGTTTAATGTCTTGCCATCCCCCACCGCACCGCAGGCCGTAATGTCAATCTTCTTGGCCAGGGAGCGCGCTGCGCCGCTTACCTGATTGCTGTCTCCGGACTCCTCACCCTTGGCATTCACAGCCCGTACGATGAAGCTATGCTTGCTCCCCGGAGCAAGCCCCGTGACTCTGTACATGTGTTCCAGCACTTTCTGAGCATCCGGGGATTTCTCATAGAAAGCGCGCAGTTCCTGCTTTGCCTGGGAATTGAGATCCTGTTCCGTCTTTGCTATCAGATTCCCGTCCATGTAGACCCGATATCCGATGACATCATCCCCCTTGGCAGGACGATCCCACACGAGGGTCATTCCATTTTCCGTAGCTGTAAGGCCCGGAACAGACAGTCCCGTAGGGGCAGCCGGCTTCGCGAAGGCAGTAGAGCCTAGCATCATGCAGGCAGAAACGACCAAAGCAGCCAATTTTGTTGTTTTCGCAAGTCTCATTGATATTCACCTATTCCTTCATGCAACGATATGCCCCACGAAAACGTGGAGCATATCGTTCATCCCACTCACAGAACAAAATTTTGCTGTCAAGCTTTTTCTCAGAGCCGCTCATATTCCGCCGCAGCGAGGATGAATGGCCCAAGCCCCTTCGGCTCATTTGTCACGATGGGCTCGCTGATGTAGTAGGCGAAGGAACCATCCCTCTCACCATAGGCTGAGGTAGGTTTGCCGCCGAGACCCGCCACAAAGCAGATCTTGTTGAGGCAGATGGTGCCCATGGGAGTCTCCGTAATGAACTCATCCAAAAGCCCCTGATAGGATTTCTTGGCAAACTCCCTCATGCTCTCCGGAAGCCATCCCATGCGCACTCCCTTGAAGAGCGCATAAGCGATCATGGAAGAACCGGAAGCTTCCACATAGTTGCCCTTGCGATCCCCGCAGTCCAGAACCTGGTACCAAACATGGGAGGTAGGACTTGCCACCTTCAGAAGCGCCTCCATGGTCTCGTTCAATATCTTGATGAGTTCCGGCTTGTACTGGTTGTCATCGGGAAGCTCTGCCAATGTATCTACCAGAGCCATGCAATACCAGCCCATGGAACGGCTCCAGAAATGCTTGGAAAGTCCCGTTACCTTGTCTGCCCACGGCTGCTGCCTGGCATCATCGTAAGCGTGATAGAGAAGCCCTGTCTTTTTGTCCAAGGTGTGCTTGCGGGCAATGATGAACTGCTTGGCGATATCATCGTATTCCTTGCTGTCCTTGGTGAACTCGCTGACGTATTTGGCGTAGAAGGTCGCTCCCATATAAAGTCCATCCAGCCAGATCTGCTCAGGATAAATTTCCTTGTGCCAGAATACCCCTTCCTTAGTGCGGGGATGATGCTCAATCTGACTGCGCAGAAGCTCCAAAGCCTTCTTGTACTTCTCCTCGTGGGTTTCCTGATATATGGTAAGCAGGATTTTGCCGTTGTTCAGATGGTCAATGTTGTATTCCTTCACATCGTATCCGCGGATGCTCCCATCCTCCTGAACGAAGGTATCCATGCATTCCTTCACATAATCGAAATACTTTCTCTCACCGGTCTGGCGCCATACTTCAGCAATTCCATCCAGAGTGAGTCCGAACTCGTAGGCCCAATAACTGGTCAAATCCGTTTTCCTCTGAATAACAGAATCTGCCATCCACTGCGAATACTTCTTCATACCGCTGCCTCCCTTTTTCTGCACGAAAGAAATATGTTTCTCATCCTGCGCCATCAATCTTTGACGCGCATCAAATCGTTATGTCCGAAGCACTGCTCATACTTCCATCCGGTGAGAGCCTCCACGGCCTCACGAGTCTCAGGAGTAACATCCTCCATCCTGCCGCCTTCGCGAATACGGTGAACTTCATCCACCAGCAGCTTGTGGGACTCCTTGGTGAGCTTCAGATTGCGGGATACGAGGAATACGATCACACAGAGAATAATAGGAACCACGATGGTCATGAAGAGAACACCGTCGATTGCGGTAGCCGTCTGCTGGCCGGCACCCTTTTCGAAGCCGAAGGCCGCCAGCCCAACACCCAGGAGGAATCCTTCCATGGCGGAAGCCAGCTTGGAAAGAAGTCCGTTGACACCGGTGAAGATTCCCTCGCGGCGCTCCATGGTCACAGCCTCATCGATATCCGCCATGAAGGGCAGTTGGAACACGGGAATGTAATCTGCTCCGGCCTTGCCAACGTTGTTGATGATGGCAAGAATCGTCAGCCAGACAATGACGGTTTCCTCTCCCATGCCGCCTGCTGTTTTCTGGAACAGGAAGTAATAGCCGATCAAAGAAAGTGTCACAATGACGAAAACTACCCGGAATGCGAAGGGACCGCCCCTTCTGTAGCAAAGAGTGATGAACAGAGCCAACGCTGCAAAGGAAACCAGCGTTGCAAAGCTTGTAATCACGGAGGTTGCACTCATGGACAGAGACAACGCGTAGACAACGTAGTAGGTGAATATGCCTGCCGCCAGATTCTTGTAAATACCGATGAAGAGCATCATTCCGGCATGAAGGCGGAAGGCGCGGATACGCATGGAAGCGAAGAT
>DFES01000172.1:1310-3723 GCA_002369175.1 Selenomonadaceae bacterium UBA3796 | reverse complement strand
AGGAAGTCTTGATGCTGGTAAGCCAAGCCATGCGGACGGTGTGGATTGGGACAGCAGACATCAAAGACCTCTATGTCGATGACAAGCCCTTCCTTGCCATGCTTGCCTCCTTGCTCAAAAAGGGTGTGGAGGTGAGACTCATCCATGCCAAGGAACCAGGAACGGCGTGGCGCGAAGACCATGAGCGCCATCCCATCCTCTACGACGGCATGGAGCGTGTGCTATGTCCGAGAGTCCATTTCAAGCTCATCATCATTGACGGCAGCATCGCCTACGTCGGCTCTGCCAACCTGACGGGAGCCGGCATGGGCATGAAATCGCCAAGGAAGCGTAACTTCGAGGCAGGCATCCTGACCGATGACCCAGAGATGGTGGAGGCAGCCATCGGACAGTTCGACAACGTGTGGATGGGTAAGTTCTGCAAAGACTGTGGCCGCCGGGATTATTGTGCAGACCCGATTAAATAGTCATCAAGACTGGCAGAAAGAATCATGGAATGAAAGAGACAGATTTTACCTTGTCATTTATTTCACCGGATGCTTCTTCATCAACTCTTCTTTGATATCTTCTCTGAATGATTGAGGGCCTATGGCTCCTCCGCCATACATCAACAATACTTTGTCGGTATATGGAATGAACATTGGGTCTTTGAGAAAATGGAATTTTGAGCCTCCTTTTTCCTTTCTTTCAAAAAAATGCCGTACTTTTGCACCCTGCATTCTTTTGAAGACATAAATAATTCAAATATGAACAATATCAACAGAATTTTTCACCACATCATACCGCTCCAGATACGGTTCAACGACATTGACAAATTCGGTCATGTGAACAACACCGTGTACTTTCAGTTTTACGATACGGCAAAGACAGACTATTTTGCAAGTGTCTGTAAGGATGTAGATTGGGAAAGCACTGCCATTGTCGTAGCGAAGATAGAGGCAGAGTTCGTTGCCCAGATTGAGGCAAACAACCGCATTGCTGCCGGAACGCGCGTCACTCGGATTGGGAACAAGAGCTTCACGCTCGAACAAGAAGTCTTCGACGCTGATACCAAGGAACTGAAAAGCCGATGTCTCTCCGTGATGGTCTTATTCGATTTGAAGCGTCGCCAGACCATGGCATTCCCTGACTCATGGCGCAAGGCCATCATTGAGTATGAAGGTCTTTCCGACAATCATTAAAAAGCAAAGGCCCTCACAGCCTGTGCCCAATTGATCATTTCCGCCAGAAATCAGGAACCATCAAGGCAATCAGTGTGATGATTTCAAGACGCACGTCTTCTCAACACACGCTGTTGAGGCCGGTTGTACATGTTCAGGCCTATCCTGCTCCAACTATCGTTATTCTCATAGGTTATAAGTATTGTTATGCAAAAATAAACAAATGTATTGCAAAAACAAACAAATTCCCTATTTTTATTGGAGGCGGCACATAATGGATACATTTACAAATGGCGACACATTATTTTGCAATCACTCAGTGAAAATCTGCACCGGACCTTTCAGTCCATTGGCCATGCGTCCGGAGTTCGCAATGGAGGAGAATGTGGCATCGCCCTCACGACCACGTAAAACCTTCGCGTTATAATCAGATGCTTTCACGCGGATTTCCAAGACGTTCTCTCCGCTTTGCACATAGTCTGTAATGTCGAATCTGAATGGTTTCCAGATACGTTTTCCAACAGCATTGCCATTGATGAAGACTTCGGCGGTATAGTAGACTTCTCCCAAATCGAGAACATACTTTGTGGCGGTCTTTTCCAATGAGAATCGGGTGGTGTAAACAGACTCGCCACAAGAGTCGGCCAGTTGCGGAATATTCCGCCAATCCTCCGGTTGAGCGTCGTTGATGACTTGTTCTCCGAGTTGCAGCATCCATTTTCCCAGTTCGATGGATTTGAGCCCCGCAGTGGGGGACGGTGTAAGCTGGGAATCTCCCACTTCCTGAATCGGGGTGTCCGTGATGAAAAGGAAGCGAGTGGAAAGCGGAGGGAGCATTCCTTTGATTTCACCGGAAGAAGATCTGTCGGCAGCTGTCACGCTCCCGTCTTCGGCATTAAGCCAGTAGGCATAGGGAGCATCGCAGGTATGGATGCTGATTTCCTTCCAACGGTTGTCTACGTTCCAATAGAGTTGAACCAGTTCGCTATCTGAAATCCGCCGCCGGGCCGTTCTGACCCGTTCTCCTCCAGCCACCGTTGTCAGAGGAGTCGAAACCGCCCAATCGTCAATGCTGCTGCAGACATGTTTTCCGGCGGCCACTTTCTTCATCAGTTTGGCGGTTTTCCTGTCGTTCTTCGCGTACTCCTTGAAGGAAGGCTGCTTAACTGGCAGGTCGCCCATCATCAGCAGGTTAGCCGTAGATTGCCGTTGGAGGTTTTGGGCAGTTTGCATTTGTATCCAGGGAAGGTTGA
>DFES01000172.1:0-1114 GCA_002369175.1 Selenomonadaceae bacterium UBA3796 | reverse complement strand
GGCCATACATCGCTCAGCCACTTGCTGGCAGCATCTTTTGGAGCAGCCTGCTCGTTGTCGGCCCCGGGTTCTGTCTCGGGAAGCATTCCGTAGTAAAGGATTTCCTCCGGATTCTTCACGCTACTGCTGTATTCCAGGAAGGGATAATATACAAGGATGTCGGCTTCGGCCTTCCCACTGCGCATCAGATACTGAGCACGCTGGACATATTGATTCACATCTGCCAGTTCGTCCCAGAAGACGTTGTCTTCACTTAAGTCAGAGGAAAAGTTCACCCCGATCATGGAGTTGTAGAAGGGTTGCCAGGGATTGCCTGCCACTTCATATTTGTAGGGAGAACCATGCCAGATAATCTGGTTGATACCACTGGAGAGGAGCTTGTCGGCAATGGAACGCAGTTTTTGTGGCGTAACCATCAGGGCCCGGTTGATATGGACACCAGATTCTGCGCTGACGAGTGGTCTGTTGTACAACATAGCCCCGGAGGAAACCATTTTCAGTCCGCCTTCGCTTCCTCCACCGAAAATCATGTTCTCTGTCTCTGGTATATCGGCATCACCGGCGGCTCCCATATAGTCCATGGGCAGGCCATAGGCTTGAGTGCGGTGCAGGAGCCCGTGCTCATGTGCCCACGATGAAGAACCTTTGAGAAGATGTTTCCGTACCAGGTCGCTCACCGTCAGGTCGTAGTCGTAGCGGAGCCGCCAGTCTTCGTCGCCAAAGCGAAACTCCGGAGCCGTGTGCCCGTTATCGTACATGTTGTTGTAGCCGTACCAGATGTTGGCAGGCATCCAGGGTATCGGATCATATCCCCGACGGCGCTGGAACACATCACCGAAATCGGCCGTGATGTGTCGGTCAACCTTGAATTCATAACTGTCGTTGAAGAAGGCACGGAACGGTTTTCCGTAATACGCGTCCAGTCCGGTTGTCGCCCCGAAATAATGATCATAATTCTTCCGGAGAACATTTGTGTCGAAATGATCCATCACGTTCCCGGCATCTGCTTTGGCCACAATCATGTTCGTTTCCTGTGAAGGTACGTTCCAAAGTGCAATGAGAACACGCTGAAATCCGGCAGCGGCTTTCCCTGGGGCGAAGGAAGCGCTATTGA
>DFES01000061.1 GCA_002369175.1 Selenomonadaceae bacterium UBA3796 | reverse complement strand
ATTTCTCATACACCGGCTGAACAGCCTCCACAAATTTCGCCATCTCGTCCTCCGAAAGCTTGACGGCCACAGTCCCGTTCTCCATCACTTTCTTTTCCGAATCCTTCTCACGCTTTGCCCAAAGCTCACGCTCATACTTCGCAGACTCCACAGCACACATCCTAAGGATCTGCTGATCCGTGGGACTCAGCTTGTCCATCGTCTTCTTGGAAATGATCTGAATTTCCGGTATGCGGGAATGCCCGTCAAGGCAGTAATACTTCGCTACCTTGTAGTGGTTCATGGATTCATAGGAGGGCCAGCTGTTCTCAGCTCCGTCAATCGTACCGGACTCAAGCCCGGCATAAACATCTCCGTAAGTCATGGGGATCGGATTCGCTCCCAGTGCCTTCACCAAATCCTCCATCATGGGAGAGTTCTGCACGCGGATGTTCAGTCCTTTCATATCCTCCAGACTCTTGATTTCTTTTTTGGAAGTGTAGAAATTACGGGAGCCCGAATCATACCAAGAAAGGCCTATAATGCCGACAGGCTCCATCTTGCGAAGGAACGCATTTCCGATCTCGCTGTCCAGTACCTTCCACATGTGCTCGCTGTCCCGATACAGATAAGGAAGCTGCAACGCCTCATAGTCCCGGGTGATTCCTGACAGCACCGAGATGCTGACGCGGCTCATATCAACAGTTCCATACATGACCTGTTTGATGACAGCCTCCTCATTGCTGAGCTTTGCGTTATCATAGACATCGACGACGATACGGCCATGAGTACCTTCCTTCACAAGCTCCGCGAATTTCTTGGCCGCCTGTGTTGTGGGATAATCCCCCGTTTGATTCTCCGCGTAACGAAGAACGATGGTTTCACCCTCATCTTCCTGAACGGCACGTTCGGTGTTACCACAACCGGAAAGACTTGCCACACTGGCAATCGCAAGTGCTGCAACAAGCTTCTTTAGATTTTTTAACATTGTAACAACCCTCTTCCCTCATCATTCCACACATTACCCATACAATTCCAACTCCTTGACCCCCAGAGCCTTCACTTGTTGTATATTATTCTATTCGTATTCATCCCTATTGTAAATGTTTTCATCATAGTTTTGTTTGTGTTTTTCCATTATTTATTGTAAGTTTCACCGGAAAAAAATTGTGTTTATCCGTCATAACACCGGAGACATACAACCTTTCGGTATATACTCACCGCCTGTTCTGGGAGGTTGCACCCCCACTTGCGGAAGCGGGAGACAGCTGCTGCCTCGTTATAAATATCTTAAACACAACTTATTTTATGATTGTGTATTATTTCCCCCCTCCTTGTGAAAATACACGCGAAAAGAAAAAGGACAAGCAAAAGAAAGAGCAGCACAAAGGCTGCTCACATAATCAGGCTCAGCGCGTAAGGAACGCTTGAGATTGGCGAAGTCTCTTACTTTTTTTCGATTCCGAAATAGCGAACCGCATTCTTGTAGCAAATACCCTCCACGATCTTCTGCAGGGACTTCTCATTGGCCGGATACTGCCCCAGTTCCACCCACTCACCGATCAGGTTGCAGAGAATGCGGCGGAAATAGTCATGGCGAGTGTAGGAAAGGAAGGAACGGGAATCCGTCAGCATGCCGACAAAGTTGCCCAACAAGGAAAGCCTTGCCAGAGAACGCATCTGCTTCTCCATGCCATCCTTTGTATCAAGGAACCACCAGGCAGAACCCATCTGGATCTTCCCCGGCGCCTCAGTCCCCTGGAAGCATCCCATCAGAGTCCCAATGCGGTCAAAATCCGTGCTGTCAAGGGAGAACAGGATGGTCTTCGGAAGCTCGCCGGTCTTATACAGCTCGCTCATGAACTTCGCCAGATTGCCTATGCAGGTGGTCTGAGCGATCATATCAAAACCTGTATCAGGCCCTTCCAGCTCAAACATCTTCTCGTTATTGTCACGGCTGCAGGAATAGTGGATCTCCATGACAATGTCGTTCTTGTGGTATTCCTTTGCGAGGTGGAGCAATACTGCCGTCTGGTATGCCTCAGCCTCCTCCGTGGTAATGGCTCCGCCGGAAAGCGCCTTTTGGTAAACCTCATTGACCTCTTCCATGGATGCCGGACGGAACATCACATAGTCCAGCCCGTGATCGCTGGCACGGCAGCCATGCTTCTTGAAGTGAGCGATACGCTCCGACAATGCCTCCATCACATCCTGAACGCTGTCCAGGGACTTCTTCCCTACACTGGCAGCCAATGCGGCGATATATTCCTTGAAGCCCTTCTTGTTGATATTGACAGCCTTGTCCGGACGGAAGGAAGGACGCACCATGAAATCGATGGAGGAATCCTGAGCAATCTTCCCATGCCATTCCAGAGAATCCACCGGATCGTCCGTGGTTCCGATGTAGGCAACCTTGGACTGACGGATAATTCCGCGCACACTCATATTGGGATCATGCTGCAGCATATCATTGGCCTTGTCCCACACCTCTTTCATATTATCCTCTGTAAGAGGCTCCTTGACGCCGAAATATTTATGGAGTTCCAGATTGCACCAGTGATACATGGGGTTTCCAATGGCCATTTCCAAAGAGCGAGTGAAGGCGGCAAACTTCTCATAGGGATCCGCGCCTCCCGTTATCATATCCTCCGGTACCCCGTTGGTACGCATGACCCGCCATTTGTAGTGATCTCCGAAATAAGACCCGTCGGGATTCCGTCCCCCCAGCCAGATCTGAGCGATGTTGTCGAAACGCCTATCCTCATAAATCTCCTGCGGAGAGATATGGCAGTGGTAGTCCACCAAGGGAAGATCCTTCGCATAGCTCTCATAAAGCCTTTGAGCCGTCTCACTCTGCAGCATGAAGCTGTCATCCATAAATTTTTTCATTCTCCTGTACCCTCCATATATAGCTAATCAAAGCACAACGCCATCTTTGAATATGGAAATCTGCCGGAAACCATTCTTTTCGTTGTTTGTCTGTTTTCCGGAAGCAACTTCAAGCACGTAGGAAAGAAGTCTTTCTCCCGCATCCTCCAGAGATTCCCCTTGCGCAATGGAACCTGCATTGAAATCAATCCAGTTCCCCTTGCGTTTCGCAAGCTGCGTATTGGTGGCAATCTTTATGGTCGGCACCGGTGCGCCGAAAGGAGTTCCCCGTCCTGTGGTGAAGAGGATGAGCCCTGCGCCTGCCGCTGTCAACGCTGTGCTCGAAACCAGATCGTTCCCCGGGCCGTAGAGCAGCGTCAGTCCCTTTACCTTGGCAGGTTCCGCATAGCCTATCACATCCTCTATGGGAGCGGTGCCTCCCTTCTGGACGCAGCCGCAGCTCTTATCCTCCAAGGTGGTGATTCCGCCCTGCTTATTTCCCGGACTTGGATTGTCGTAGACTACTTCGTGATGGGAAATGAAGTAATCCTTGAAGCCGTTCAGCATCCTCTCCGCCTTCGAGAAGACTTCCTTGGTACGGCAGCGTCCCATGAGCATTCCCTCGGCTCCGAACATCTCCGGCACCTCGGTAAGGATGGTGCTGCCCCCCTGTCTTATGAGCAAGTCGCTGAACCTTCCCACGGCGGGATTCGCCGTGATACCCGAAAGTCCATCTGAGGCGCCGCACTTCAACCCAACCAACAAGTGATCGACACCGATTTCAGCCCTGACAGACCTCTGCGCAAAGCCGGCCAACTCCTCCAACAGCTTACGTCCCTCTGCCAGTTCATCCTCTACGTGCTGACAGGTGAGGAACTTCACCCTGTTGCTGTCATACTCTCCCAATTCCTCCAAAAACTGCTCATGGGTGCAGTTCTCACAGCCAAGGCTCACCACCAGTACGGCTCCCGCATTTGGATGACGTACCAATGCCGCAAGCAGTTTCTTTGTCTGTGCATGATCCGCCCCTGTTTGACTGCAGCCAAAGGGATGCTCGAAGGCATGCAGTCCGTCTACATTCTTCTCCACGAGATCCTGATTGGCAGAGGCAAGCCTTTTGGCTACATCATTGACGCAGCCCACCGTAGGAATGATCCAAATCTCGTTTCTCGTGCCGGCTCTGCCGTCCTGCCGGAGATACCCTTTAAAGGTCCTGACGGGAAGAGACGGCAGTTCCTGCCAGCAGGGTTCGTAACTGTACTCCACCTCTCCTTTGAGGTTCGTCTTCATATTGTGGGTATGCACCCAAGCCCCGGCCTTGATGTCCTCCGTGGCATGTCCGATGGGGAAACCATACTTTACCACATACGCATCACGGGAGATATCCGCCAACGCAATCTTATGCCCCTGGGGAACATCCTGAAGCGCAACAGCCTTCCTGCCGCCGATATCCAGGGTCTCTCCCTCCATGACAGGCTGCAGAGCCACAGCCACATTATCCTTGTCCGCAATGCGGATCGCCATTTTGTTATTCATGATTACCCTCACTTGCACGATGCAAAAGCCGCTGCCGCACCCTTCTGCCGAATCAGATCGAGATCTGCCAACACCTGTTGTTCCAGTCCCGCCACCTTCGTCAGATCCTCATCCCACATACGGGTATTGGAAAGCACATCCCGCACCAGGGTTGCATCGGAAATATCCTTTCTCTCATAGTAGAAGTCCAGCACCCATTCATCATCCTGCACTTTATATTCATCGCCCTTCGGACGCACGCATACAAGGCTATCCTTCGTCCTTTCCTTGATGCCCGTGCTGTAAAAGGCAATGTACGCAGCCAGTGTCATAACAAGGCACTCGGGCAGCTTGCCGAATTTCTCAACATATTCCAGCAAGGATGGCATATTCCTGGCTTTCCACTTGGCCGTAGAGTTCAGTGAGATACTCAGAAGCTGATGGTCAATAAAGGGGTTGTCAAAACGATCCTTCACGCTTGCTGCGAATTCCTTGCAGTCCTCTTCAGGAAGCGGCAGGATGGGTATGATCTCATTGTACAGCATGCGATTCATAAAGCCGCATACAGCGTCGTCCTCCATGCAATCCCGTACAATGTCCTTGCCTGCCAGATAAGCCCCAAGAGAAAATCCGGTATGAGCCCCATTCAGAATACGGACTTTCCGCTTCTTGTAAGGCGCGATGTCGGGGACGACATGAACATTGAGGCCTGCTTTCTTGAAGGGCATCCTGTCCTCCAACGACTGATCTCCCTCAATGTACCAAACGCTGAATACTTCCCCTACATCTATAACCTTGTCCTCATAGCCGTTCGCCCGGTTCAGCTTCTCCAACTCCTCAGGATCCCGGACGGCTCCCGGAACGATACGATCCACCAGGGTGGAACAGAAGGTATTTTCCTCCTGGATCCATTTTTTGAATTCCTCTCCAAGCCCCCAGTCATCTATGTGCCGCAAAACACATTTCTTGAGCTCCCGCCCGTTTGCATCGATGAGCTCGCATGCCAGAACCACAATCCCCTTTTTCCCTGCCTTGAAGCGTTCATACAACAGCTTCGTGAGCTTTGCCGGAAAGGTCGCCGGCGGCTTGTCATCAAAGCGCACCGATCCGTCGTACACAATTCCGGCCTCTGTTGTGTTGCTGGTGATATATTCCAGCGAATCAAGGCAGACCACCCGCATCAGCTCATCGAAATGATCCACCGGATTGTAGCATTTCTCCACTGCGGAAATGACCCGTCGCTGATCTACCTTCGTCCCCTTGTCATTGCCCCGTATGTAGAGGGTGTAAAGACCTTCCTGCTCGTTGAAGATCACATCCCGCCCCTTGCTTCTGGGCTGAGTCATGACGATCTTGCCCTTCCAGTCCGTCTTTTCATTCACCACATCAAAATAATAGTCTACGAAAGCGCGGAGAAAGTTCCCCTCGCCAAACTGAAGCACTTTCGTCGGTGCCTCCTTCAAAATGTACCCCTGATAACCGCTTTTTTCCAGCACTGCATAATTCAAACGTTCCATTTCACACAATCCTTTCCGTCAAAAAATCACTTCACATATCCCATGAGACCCGGGAGCCACAAAGAAAGCTGAGGAACGTAGGTAACGATCAAAAGCGTAGCGATCAACGCCGCGAAAAAGGGCAGGAGCCACTTGAACACCGACTCCAGATCCACGCCGCCTACCTTGACGCCAACGAAAAGAGTCGTGCCAACAGGCGGGGTAATCGTCCCAATGCAGAGGTTGAAAATCATGAAGATACCGAAGTGGATGGGATCAATACCAAGAG
>DFES01000012.1 GCA_002369175.1 Selenomonadaceae bacterium UBA3796 | reverse complement strand
TCCGCAAGTGGGGGTGTAACATGTCAGAACAGGCGGTGAGCATGTCTCTCGCCTCGTTGAAACGCCAACTTGAAGGTTTTGCCTGTGGCAAAACTTGAACAATTGCGTTATAATTGTAGGAACACCAAAGAAAAAAAGGAGCGTTTCATCTGTGGTTTCCCTAATATTTGACGGCCTTCAGCAGGATCTCCGGTTGGCGCTGCTGCCACCGGCTGTCTGCGCGCTTTTCCGTCTCGCTTTTATTCTCATATACCGCCCGAAGAAAACGCCCTCCGGCGAATGGGGCAAGTGGTATCACTGCTTCCGATACGGCTTCTGGTGGGGCATGGACATAAACGCCTATCCCTACCTGGCTCTCTTTGTGCTCATCACGCTGCCTTCCGCATTTCTGCCCTTTTGGCATGAACTGGGAAGCTCCCTCCGCATGGGGCTCATGGGGATCTACCTTCTCCTGCTCTATACGGCCTTTCTCGGAAAGCTCATCTTCTACTTCCATTTCCACGACATCTTCAACCACACGGTCTGGCTCGGGAAAAACGCCGACAAACGCAATTTCGCGGATATTTTCTTCCATCAGAATCATGGCGCCTGGATTCTCCTCTCCTATCTCCCCTATGCGGCTCTCTGCTATTTCTCCATGAAAGGGCTTCTCTCCCTTCCTTATTTTTCCTGGCCGGAGCTTTCCCCTCCTGCCCTGCAGTACGCTCTCAACGCCCTGCTCATTCCCGCTGCCGTTGCCATCTACTATTGGTTCCACTTCGGCGGTACCTTCCTCCACCGCAACAAGCCGGAATGGGATGAGGTTCCCGCCATTGTCAAGGATGATATCTTCATGGCCAAAGCCACCCTGGACGATCTGGAAAACCTCAAGCTCCTGCGCCGCCATGCGGTTCATCCCTCCCTGAAACGCAGCGATGAGGAGGCAATTCCCATCCTCGCCCCCGTCTTGCCGAAAAACGCCCTCCAAAAGAACGGCAAAGCCTTGGATCCCCTGTCTCATTTTTGCCGCAGAGCCGGCGGCCCACGCATCGAAAAGCCGCAGCATATTTTCTTCCTGTTCGCGGAAAGCCACGCCCAGGGGCCTCTGGATTCCCTCTACGAAAGCCTTCACATTGCTGACGGCGGGCGTAAGTTCCGCAGCCTTCCCGGCGCGGTTTCCCTCAACGGCATCCTTCCCGGCGGCATGGTGTCCCAGCCTTCCATCGTCAGCATGCTCTCCGGCATCTACGATGCCGACATGGAGCTCAATGAAAAACAGGATTTCTGGCAGGGCTGTCCTCGCACAGCCCTGGCGCATCAGCTCAAAAAGCTGGGCTACCGCACATCCCTCTGGTACGGAGGCAGCCTCACCTGGGGGAGCCTGCTCCACTACGCCCCCGCTTCGGGATTCGACGAGGTCTACGACGGGATCCGGATCTGCCCTGCCGGCTCTCCCAGAACCTGGCTTGGCGTCTACGACCACATCTTCCTGGAGAACGTGGAACGCCTTCTGAAAGAAAAAGAAGACGGGACGCCCGCCTTCCATTTCATCTACACAACCTCCAACCACGGCCCCTACAACATTCCCGTGGAGGAATACGACTTCGATGCGCAAAGGATCCTGTCCGATGCGCCTGCCATGGTGCGCCGGGAAGATGCCATCCGCCGCCAGCTGGGCTGCTACTGGTACACGGACAAGGTGCTCCATGACTTCGTCTCGAAGCTGCGGGAGGAATACCCGGAAAGTCTCTTCCTCATCACGGGGGATCACTCCATCGGCGTCATTCCCTTTGAAAGCGGCATTGTGGAGCGGAAGGAACCGGCTCTTCGGGAGCGGCTCCTCGCCTCCTTTGCCATGCAGCATCCGGGGCTTCGCCAGGAAATGCTCGCAGAAAACACCATCGGCGGCCATATGAACCTCGCCGCCACCCTCATGGAACTCATCGCCCCGAAAGACTTCGCGTATTACAGCATCTTTCCGCCCCTCACGGAGCACATCGACCACGTTGTCACGCCCTACTGCTGGATGAACAAGGAACGCATCGGCCTCTATGACGACAGAATCTCCCAATCCCTCAAGGTATCCGGTTCTCCCCTTCCCCTTGAGATGGATTGCCGGGAGTACACAGAAGAGCGCGATGCCTGGTGCGAACTCACCGGCTGGATGGCGCGGCATCCGGAGCTCCTGGTGACAGAGGAGAAAGACGGCACAGATGAAACAAGCATCAAATCATTCGGATGATTTGACATAAACACACAGAACGCAAGGAGGTTTCCAAAATGTCAATCCAACAAGATACCATCAAACGTTTCGTAAACACCCTGATACGAACAAACTCGACCGGTGTGGCGGCTGCCGATGAAGCCGTTGCCGCAGCCACAAACGGCTGGTTGACTTCCTGGGGCAGCCTCGTGGATTATTTCGTGGGAACCGTTGCATCCCACGGAGGCACGGATGCAACCGGTTATACCTACTCCTCTTCACAGAGTAAATTTGTGCCCACGGACAGCACCCATGCCTACCTGACGAACTATTGCGGCATAGATCTCACGAACGAAGATACCGGTTCCCTGACCGGATCGGATGCGGGCAGCGGCATTTCCAAAACTGCCGAGTCCATTGTTCCGGAGAATGTTACGGGCATCTACTACCCCACCTCAAGCACCAGCACCTACCGGGGACTGACCATAAACTGGCCCACCGGCGCGCTTGACGCCACGGCGCAAAAAGTCGTGGCAGGACTGTATACCTGGTGGGGAAAGGAATGCCTGGATCTTGTTGCCGAAACCTACGGCATAAGCTATGCGGATGATACTGCCAAAACGAGATCCATGACCCTCGATGGATATTACAACGACAACAGTTCCACATTGGCCAGCGCAAGCTCCCAGACCCTTAGCGTCAATCTGGCAAAGTACCGGGATCTCGATCTTTCCGACGGAAACGGCAGATCCAGCTCCGGCTACCTCGACCGCACATTAGCCCATGAATTCACCCATGCCGTAATGTGCGCGAACATGAATGTCAACACATGGAACAGCCTCCTGTCCGGTGTAAGCGAAGGACTGGCGGAGCTGGTTCACGGCATCGATGATTTCCGTTTCAGTGAAATCTGCAATCTGGCGCAATCCAATAGCGCTCCCGCTCTGCGCTCTGCTCTTTTCAGCACAGGGGGCGATTACAATTCCTATGCAGCAGGTTATATGCTGTTCCGCTTCCTTGGGCACCAAATGGCTCTGAACAGCAGCGGTTCCAACGGCTCGACCGGCGGAGAGACAAGCTCGCATTATTCCTACACCGGGGGAGATGCTACCATAACGGATTACGATCCCGCCAAGAGGATTTACTTTGATGCGCAGTACAGCGGCCTCGATGTGGCGGGAGACAGTCTCCAGCTACATTCTGCGGCAGGAACCCTGACCGTGCAGAATTGCCGCGACAAACTCATCAGCGTTGCTGACGGCGGTGGAAACATCGCAGGCTATGCCTATATGGCGGGTTCACCACAGACCATGGATTACAGCGCACACGGCCCTCTGGAGGTACTGGTCGGCTCAAACAACGGCAGCGACTACATCCTGGCGGGCAGCGGCGGCTCCTCCCAGTGGGGCGGCTCAGGCTCTGTTACGGATACCATGCAGGGAGGAGGCGGCGCAGATACCTTCTTCTACGGAGCAAACGAAGGAACGGATTACATTCAGGGCAGCAACGCTGCCGATCAGGTCATGCTTTACTCTGCCATGGGCATCCAGGCTCTGTACATGAACGGAAGCGACCTGGTCATCCACTCCTCGGACTCCGACAAGCTGATCGTGAACGGCTGGAACGAAGGCGGAATGAACACCTTCCGGCTTTGGGACGGCAGCGTCTATGGGCTGCACAACGACAATGGTTCCATATCCGCCTATCGAAAAGCCTAAAAAGCCTAAAAAAAAGAGGCGCTTTCCCGCATGGGGAGAGCGTCCTTTTTTTACTTTTCTTCCTCTTTTTTCTGCAAAATCTTCAATATGTTCATCTGCATTTCCGCATTCCTGCGATTGTTTTTGGCAATGGTGTCGAGAATCAGGCCGCACACAGCGGACAGCAGGGAGGTCAGGCACAGAAAGCCGCTGGTGATCAGTGTTGGAAATCTCGGAACAAGCCCCGTGCGGAAGTACTCCAGCAGGACGGGCAGAACAAAGATGACGGCAGCGATTCCCAACACGACGGCAATGGCACCGAAAAAACGAAGCGGCTGATAGTTCCGGTAGAGATTGAAGATGGTCATCAGAACTTTAGCGCCGTCCGTATAGGTGTTGAGCTTGCTCTCGCTTCCTTCGGGTCGGTCGCGGTAAGCAACCGGCAGGCTCGTGAGCAACAGATTCTTGTCCAGGGCATGTATGGTCATTTCTGTCTCTATCTCAAAGCCCTCCGACATGATGGGGAAACTCTTGACAAACATGGGGCTGAAAGCGCGGTAGCCTGTCATGACATCGATGATTTTTTCCCTCCGCGAAAAGAACGTATTGATGAATTTGCGGACAATCACGTTGCCAAAATTGTGGAAGGGCCGCTTGTTCTCCTCGAAATAGGTGGAGGACAGGCGGTCGCCAATCACCATATCCGCCTTCCCTTCCAGCACAAGGTTGCACATTTCACGGGCGTTCTCTGCCGGATAGGTATCGTCTCCATCAATCATCAGATAGCAGTCAGCATCAATATCACGAAACATGGAACGAATGACATTCCCTTTTCCCTGACGGTACTCATAGCGGACAATCGCCCCTGCCCGCCGGGCAATGGCAGCAGTATCGTCTGTGCTATTGTTGTCATATACGTAGATATCCGCCTCAGGCAGGGCTTTTTTGTAATCACGGACCACTTTTTCAATGGTCAGTCCCTCATTGTAACACGGAATCAAGACAGCAATCTTCTTCATTCTGTTCTCTTCACTCCAATCTCGTATCTGAACCGGCTTCGATGCCTATGCATAGCACGGCGAAAAACAATATTGCCAGATCCCTGTAAGCCAGGAACCCCGCATGGACATAGGAATGATTCTGCATTGCGAAATACCAAAGAAGTGGAAGGCTTCCCGCCAGAACCAGCGCCGGAAGAATTCGCAGGGAAACACGGAAGGAACCTTTCCGTATGGCACGATATGCCAAGTATATGGCAAAGGCCGCAAACAGCCATATCCATGGCCCTTCCGTAGCAGCTTTCAGGTTTGCCTGCAGCACTGTGAAGAAATTCACTGGCTCATGCCCTGCCAAATCAAAGCCCACATCCGAGGACGAGCGGTACTTTGCCGCCCCCACGAACTTTTCCAGGATGAGCTGCCCCGACACCACCCAGGCTGCCAGGCATTTCCCAGACCACATGAGCACGTATCCCGTCCCCCATGTGCAGATATTCTCCACAACGGGAAGGACACCCCCTCCGATTCGCGAAAGCTCCCTCTTGTTCAGCAAAACATACACGAGCAGCGGGATCCCAAGTCCAACGATGGGATATGTCAAAAAATCCATGTAAGCGGTCACAATGCCGATGATGAGGAAAAAATAACGATACCAGTTCCTCTCATAAAGCAGATCATTCCTGCAGAGCATCCCTGCGACAGAAAGCAGGATGATATAGAAAATCGAGGACAGCTGCATGGACATGGCTGTAGTGATGGGATTGATGAAGCAAATAGTCAGGAAAAACGCCATGGCATGAAGAATTCCCAATCTCTGGTATAAAGCGAGCAGAAGGAATCCAATCAGGAAAAGCTGGAGATACGCATTCAAAATGCGAACGGTATGATAACTCGAAACCAGAAGCATGGGCTTCAAATAGACAAGATAACCATGCCAGTATATGGAATAATCCGTATCCGAAATTTTCTCCGCCGCCTCCTTGCTCTCCAACGCTTTGGCCAGCGTCACATCCGGAGATTCTTTCTCCACAAACCAACGCGGCACTATCATAGCATTGAGATTCGCCTTTTCCACAGGATAAACGGCATTCATCAGCATGATGCTGTCTGTGAATCCATCCAGGGAGGTGGCGGAAATTTTCCCCCAGGACCAGTGCTGGCCTTCCTGTTGAATCATTTGACGATCCTGCTGGAGGTGACGATACATGGATTTTGTCGGCAGGCAGTATACTGCCAGGAGCGCAATCGCACCAAGGAAGATGGAAGCGAGACAGACCGCCAGTATCTTCAGGATATAGTTTATGATGTACTTCATGCTTTACACGATCCACCTTTCACCTTATGCCATATTTTTGGTTCATTGCGGAATCCGGCACGATGGTGATTTCCATGGGATAGGGAATCAAGCCCTGTCCGTAGAGAAGGCGGCTCACTGCCGGCCCCATATAGTTGGGATGGGGCCAGTTGTCGTGGTCGTCTCCCTTGGGAACATGCAGTTCCATTTTCCGCATCCCCGCCTTTTCTGCCGCCTGTACCTGGCGAATGATATCCCTGCTGACCTCAGCGCAGATGGCAGGGGGCACCCGTCCCATGGTGGAATCCAGCAAACTCTGCTGGGCGCTGATGGTGCGGCAGACTACAATGAACGCCAGTATGGGAAGCACCACAGACGCGCCAGGCTTTCTGTGAAAGACATAGGCGGCTGCGGAAAACATCAGGAAGAACAGGTAAAAGAAGAGTCCGATCGTGACTTCCGGCAAGTCGATGTAGCCGCCGCCGGCTCTGGCGCAGACAAGCACTTCATAGACGGTCCAAAGCAGGGCGCAGGCAAGGAATTTCTTCTGTCCTTCCACATAGAGGACATCCACTGCATCCTTCTCACGACGGCGGCGATAGATGAAGATGCTGCACCCCACGAAGATCACCGCAAAAACGAGGGCAATCCATATTCCCTTGTTGTTCTGGAAAAGCACATGGGACAGAGAAAGGAAGGTCTGCGCCACCGGCATGTCCAAAAGGGACTGCCCCATCTGCCCGGCTCTTCCCCCCAAGCCCTCGAAAAGCAGGGTGACCGCCCATACGGCCAGAAGGCCGGAAAGAAGGCGCTGCTCCCTCCATTTCCCGAGGTTCCAAAGGAATTCTATGCAGATATACGCCATGAAGATGATGCTGTGCAAAACGCTGGAGCAAATCCCCAGGTAGAGAAGGAATACCAGAAGGCAATCCTGCCACTTTCTCCCTTCGATGCGCCGCGTGCCGGGAATCCCCTTCCAAAGGAAATAGAGCAGGATGCAGATGTTCCAAAGGGCGGGAATGGTATAATGGTAATAGCACGTGAGATTCATCGCTTCAAAAAGATAGGGGTTCCCATACTCCCCATGCTTGAATATGAGGAAATGAAAGGACAGGAACATCAGTCCCAAAAGACAGGCTGCCCATGTTTCCAAGGCAAATCTCTTCTCCATGACCTTGAGGAAGAGATAGAGGTAAAGAGAAATAAGGGCGCTCAGGATTCCGGCGGATACCAGTGTCACCGATGTGAGGAAATCCCCCAGGAAAGGCAGGACAACATACGCTGCAATCGGTGCCGCCAAGGGCATGAGAGATTCCGGAAGGACTTTGATGGGATTGTGGTCATGCCATTTTGGAAAAGCAATGTTCCGCTGCTTCGAAAGGCCGTTCCAATCATCGCCATCGTACATGACCATGGGATGCACTTCCGAAAAGAAGGCCAGCATGACGAAAAACACAAGGAGCACAAAAGCTGCCTCACCCAGGAGCTTTTTCCTGTTTTCCAGCATGGAGCTTTCCCCCCTCTCCCGTTTCTGCTGCGCCCGCCACCAGGAGTATACCCGCAAGCAGCCAGTATTCCCGCATAATGGGAACCTGATTCATATTCGTATCCGTCATACCTTCCAGCACCAGCGCCGTCAGGACGAGAATCGCCATGAGTCCGTAAGGAAAGGCGTGCCTTTCCTGCCGCCAGAGACGAATATATCTCCAAAGGAAGTAGCCGTGCAGGAGAAGAAAGGCACTGAGCCCCAGAATACCGCCTTCCGAAAACATCTTCAGAAAGTTGTTGTGGGGATGACCGTGTCCCGTCCAGTATTTCTCCGGGCTTTCTGCCCGTTCCCTGGCCAAGGGTGAGATGTACTTCGTATTATAGGCAAAGCCGAACTCATCCAGGCCGACTCCCGTAACAGGATAATCCCCTATGATATCCGCCGCCGATTGCCACATGAGTATCCGTTCGCTGTTGCTCTGGTAGGAAGGGTCTGTCATAGTCAAAAGCCTTGCCTGAAAGGAAGGCAGGGCCAAAGCGGCCAGAAAGAGCACCACCAGAAGAGAGGAAACCGCCACGAACGCTCTTTTCCGATAATTCTTGTCGCAAAGGGCATAGATCACGGCAGTTCCCAGGAAGGCCAGCCAGCCGCCCCTTGTTCCCGAGAGGATCAGGAGGAAAAAGGCGAAAACTGCCGTCACAAGGAGGAAGGTCTTTTCCCGCGGCTTCATATACTCCCGCCCGGCTGCAAAAAACAGTACGGGAATTGCCATGAGCATATGGCTGGCAAGGAAGGTGGGAGAATGGTTGAAGCCTGTGGGGCGATGTCCCCATCCCAAGTCCTGGAAGGTGGCATACTGCCAAAGAGCCTTGGCATCATCCACGAACACCGAAAGGGCAAAGACCAGCCAGATCCAGCGGAGCTGCCACCTCTCCCTGAGGTACATCATGGCAAAGCAAAGGGGCAGAAACCGATAGGTCACAGCCCAAAGCTCCCGAAAGCTGTGGGCGGGATCCAATGAAAAACAGGAAGACACCGCCCACAGCAGCGTATGGATGCCAATGACGATGCCAATGCCTTTATCCATCGGAGGCAGACGTCGCTGGCGAATGCCCTGGACAAGCATGACGAGAATCCCGAGGCAGATGCCGATGCTCGCCCCACCGGTCGAAGTATTCGAAGCCGCAGTCAGGAGCAACAGGATGCCGAACATCCACCGATCATACATATTGAGCTCTTTCCACATCAGATACGATCCTTTCCCTCGGGCTGAAGCAGCCAGCCGCGTTCTCTTATCTTTTCCAGCATCACCTGATAAACTTCCTCCACCGTCACAAGCCGGATGCAATGCTGCTCCTTCCCGCAGCCCATCTCGCAGCCCGGAAGGGCTTTTTCCGGCTGGCATACCGCAATATCCGCCTTCCAGGGAGCAAACCATTTTGCCGGATTGTTCACAAGAAAGGGCAAGTCCTTTGCCGTTTTGTAAACGGCAGCCCCGCAAAGTCCGCAGGCCGCCGCCATGTGCATCGGGCCGGTATCTCCTCCCAGGTACATGTCGGACATGCGCATGACCGCAGCGGTCTGGCGGAGCGTGGTCTTTCCTATGAGATTCCGTGCCATCGGCAGTTCCCTGCAGAAGGCTTCCCCGTATTCCCTGGATTCCCTGTCCGCGCCAATCAGAATGATTTCCGCATCGCAGACGCGGAGAATCCGCCGGCACGTTTCCGCGAAGTGCTCCACGGGCCAGTCCTTCGTCTTGTTGCTGCTGCTCAGGCAGACAAGAATCCGGACGGGGCTGCGGCCGCCCTCCAAAGAGCGCCCCTCCGCCAGGAGCGCCCTCGCCGCCTCTTCATCGGCAGCCTCTGTCCAGAGCTCCGGAGCATCCTTCTCCACCGACATGCCCATGTGGCGCAGGAGCCCCAGGGGCGCTTCCGCTTCGTGCCGGATCTCCCGCCCCCGGTCAAGCTCCGTGAAATAGATATCATGGGTTCCCATATAATAGGCATGCTTCTCCGGATCCAATTCCTCCGAGTAGGAAATGCGGCGGGGAATCCCCGACAGAAAACAGATCCATGCATCCGCATAGGTATCCGGATTCGCATAGGAAGGAGAAATTGCGATTCCATAGCGTCCTTTCCGCCCGTGTTCCCAGGCAAAACGGATGCTCCTTGCCAAATTCACGAAAAACTTGTGCCTCCTGGCACGCTTGTCAAAAAACAGGAATTCGTCCACATAGGGACAAAGCTCCACCAAATCGTAGACTCCGGGATTGCATACCAGAGCGATATGGCTCTTTGGACGATTCCTGCGCAGTTCCCGCAAAAAGGGGATGGTCAGAACCATATCCCCAATGGCATCCGGACGAACCACCAAGATGCGGTTCTCCGTTCCTTTTCCCCGATCCAGCCGGAACAGCTTTCCCCCGATGTACACCAGACGGGCAATCATAGCTTCTACATGCTTGTTCATTCCAAGTCTCCGTCACATGCCTCCAGCACCATTTCCGCCGAAATCTCCCGCATGCATCTGACATGGGCGCAAGCTCTGGCTCTTTCATCATCGCAGGGAGCGCATTCCACACCCAGGGTCAGCGGGACGCAATTCCTCCGGGGTGCCCAACGGGACGGCAGGTCCTTGCTGAAAAGGGCGATGCATCTCGTCCCAAGCGCTCCTGCGATATGCATGGGGCCACTGTCCGGAGTGACCAGGAACCGCGCCCTCCGAACGAGTTCCACCAGTTCCGCCACCGTTGTTTTCCCCGCCAGGCTGCAGGAAGAAATCCGGGACGCTTCCCCTCCTTTTTCCGGCGGAGCCGCCACAATCACCGGCAGGTTGTATTTCTTCTCTGCCAGTTCCACGAATTTTTTTGCCGTTTCCCAGGGCCAGTTCCTCTGCTCCAAGCCCGCAAAGGGGGTGAGGAGGATATAGGGCTGACGTGGGGAAAGACGGATTTCCTCCAACAGGCGATCCACCCTTTCCACGACCTCCTGCTTCGGAAGGGCAACCTCAATCCCTGTCATGTCCCCCTCCAGGGATACCTCCAGAGCCTCCGAAAGCACCCGGGACTGGGTAAGCGCTGCATACGCTTCGGAGGTAAATACATTGTTGTGCAGTTCCTTGGTCAGGCATTTCGTCAAACGATGCCCCTTGCGCCCATATCCCGCCCGAATCGGTATGCGGAAAAGAGCGGCGAAGGGAAGGAGCACGGGATGCCAGTCCGTGAAGACAATGGCGTCCAGATTCCGCAGGAAAGGCACGGAACGGTAACGCCCCATGAATTTCCCGCGATAGATGCATACAACGCGGTCAATGCAGGAAAGTCCTTCCAAGATGCTCCGGTGAGAGGAACGGCAGAGAAAGGTCACATGGCAGGAAGGATAGAGTTCCTTCAGCCGGCGCAAAGCCGGCGTGAACATGACGAGATCCCCCAGGCCGCCGCAGCTCGTAACCATGATGCGTTTTCCGTTCCAGTCCATCAATCCATCCCCAACGCAATTTCCAAACTTCTTCTCATGCTGCGCCGCTCCTTTACATGGTTCTGCCCCTGACAGGCAATCTGCTCCCGCTCCGCTTCATGGGAAAGATAGTACTCCACCTTCTCCAGCAGCTCCTTCCCGTCACGGAAGGAGGCGACGTGTTTCCCCGGCTCAATGATATCATAGTCCCCGCGCTCGTCTAAGAGCTGCATGGCTCCCGCTGCCAGGATCTCGAAGGTTCTGGGATTCAGCCCCTTGTTCCGGATGCCATGGATGTTCAAGCAGATGCGGGAACGGGCATAAAGCTCCGCAGCCATGGCCGGAGCCATGGAGCAGTTTTCCAGTATCTGTGACAAAAAAGGATACCGCAGGGCAAACAGGTACTTCTTCCAAAAATAGCGCTCCTCATAAAAAGGGCCGCAAATCCGCAGCTTCCATCCCTTCGCCTTCCCGCGAGCCGCCAGTTCTTCCAGGAGTTTCAATCGGTTGCGATAAGGTGAGCCGATAAAGGTGACATCCATCTCCTTTTTCTGCTCCGTTTTCCAGTAGATGCCTCCGTATCCGACGGGACAGTAGGCTCCCTCCACTCCCAAGGTGTGCAGATATTCCACGCTCTCCCGGTCATACACTGCCAGGTGGTACGGCCTCAACTCTGCGGCCTCCCTCCATCCGGCAATCCCATCCACATACCAGAAACGAAGCTCATAATGGCGGGCCAGTTCGTGGAGTTCCTCCCAGGAAATGATCTGCGGCGAATAATTGATGAACAGGATCACCTCCGGGACAAACTTCTTCAAATCCGCCGCAAAGATCTCGCGCTTCCGGCGAAGATAGGCCCGTTTCCTTTGCCCCCAGCCCCATTCATCCATTTTCTTCCAGAAATAGCTGCAGCATTGATAATAGTCATCTGCAAAGAATTTTCGGATCTCATGCCCCATGGCTCGTAATTCGCTTTCCAGCTGCAGTATTTCCGCATTCCGCCGCGTTGTCCAGCAAAGAATTCTGCTCATCGTCTTTCATCCAGCAGTTCCAGGCTCGCCTGAAGCACCATCTCCGGCGTCACATGCCAAAGGCAGTCCGGCTTCGGGTTGGAAGGGCATTCCTCCGGACGGCAGGTGCAGGGACAGCACGGCTCGTTGGATGTGAATACCAGCGCCCGGTCATTAGCGGGGTGCCAGCGGTCAGGGTGGGTGCAGCCATACATGACCACCATGGGGGTTCCCGTGGTAGCAGCTACATGGGTCGCCCCCGTATCCACGGTCACAAAGAGGCTGCACGCCTCGATTACCGCCGCGAGATCCGGCAGCGTGGTGGCTCCGCAACAGTTCAGGACTCCCATGGGATGCCCGCAGGCCTCGTCAATGGCACGAATCACTTCCTGGGCATAGGGCTTGTCTCCGGGAGCGCCCACAATGAAAAAAGATGCGCTGACCTTCCCGGAAAGCGCCTTTACGAATTCCGCGAAATATTCCTTTGGCCAGGTCTTGAGAGCAAAGGTTCCTTTGACACAGAGAGCAATGTACTTGTCTGCCCTGGGAAGAGCAGACAGGATTTCCCGTGCCTTCTTCCGGTTGCGATCCTCCAGAAAGGACATCATGGGAAGAGCGCTCCCCTGTATCCCCGTGAAGCGGCGGACAATTTCCTGATAGGTCTCCCGCTGCAGCGTCTTGTTGAGATCATGGGAAATCTGAATGACGTGAGTGTAGAACCACGTCACATGGCTGGGCTTGTCATCGAAAACCTTGTCCGGCCCCACGCGCACGGGAATGCGGGCCATCCAGCAAAGGAGTGCAGGACGCAGTTTGCGGTCAAAGGAAAGGGACAGATCGAAATGCCGCTTTTTCAGAACCTGCACCATGCGCCACATTTTTTTCCAGCCATTTTCCCTGGCTCGATAATCAAAGACAATCACATGGTCGATCAAAGGATGGTTCATCACCGCCTGCTTCACGGCAGGCTTGACCATCATCGTGACCTTCGCCTTCGGATAGGCCTGTTTCAGCAGGGCAATGGCACTGGTGGTCAGCACCACATCACCGAGGTTGACAAGTGCATGAACCAGGATGTTTTGATACTGTTTCATTTCAGAACCTTCTTCATATTCGCCGCTATCTCCTCGTCAATGGAATCCAGAAGAGCAAAGCGCTTCCGATAGAGATTGCGCTTATGGGTCTTGACCTCCTCCATGGACTTTCTCTGTTCCCTCAGAGGAAGACGGTAGAATCTGGGATCCTTCTCGGGCGTTCCTCCCGCCTCCTCCCAAAAGTCCCCGAAGTTCGTCTTGAGCTTGCGGTTGCTGCGCATGTGGTTGTTGGCGTAATAGCCATAATTGGTCACGGCATAGATGCGCTGGATATTCCACGCACGGGCTGCCGCCTGGAGCATGTAGAGAATGAGATTCTTCGTCCGGTAACCGAAGCATGCCTTCGTGATCTTCTTGATGATATCTCTGGCATCTTCCATGTTCGGTCCCTGCATGGCGCCGATCCAGAGAGAGGTCTTTCCCTCCTCATCCGGAGCAATCCAGAACATCATCTGGTAGAGATGTTCCTCCCCCAGATTCATTTCCAGGGAAAGCATCCCCTCCTTGCGCTGCCCCGTCTCATTCTTGAGGACAGCCAGCCAGGGCTTTCCCTCGTACTCGCTCCTCCATACCTCCCACTGTTTCCCCGAGACCCCGGCCAAGGTCATGAAATGCTTTGGATTCACCGTCTTCTGCAAAAAGGACACATGCGCTTTGATGAGCCTGACCCGTTCCTCAAAGGAAGCGCCTTTATAAAAAAAGGATCGGGTTGCCTGTTCCATGGGAAAGGGATTTTCCTCGATGAGCCTGCGCCGGACAGGATCCCGCTGGAACCAGTCCATCAGGGATCTCATAGCTCTCCGATGCAGCATCGCCCGGGCGACAAACACCACCATGCGGCGTTTTTCCCGGGGATTCTTCAGGTTGTATATCCGCTTGCCCAGCTCTATGAATTCCTGCATGACGCATCGTCCCCCACATGATCGTTGCTTTTATCGAGATAATAGAGTTTCACGTATTTCGCCATGGTGTAGAAGAAATGAAACACCGCCAGAATGAAGCCGATGCGGCCGTCCTTCCAGCCTCCCTTCAAGAAGTACATGCGAAAGGACGCCCAGAGGGGATGGCTGATGATGGCAAAGAGACCGGAGGTCTTTCCTTCCGCCTTGCTCTTCTCTGCCGCCAGCGTCGTATAGAAATTAAGCTTGCTGAAATAATGGTTCCAGTCCCGGTAGGGGTAGTGAATGAGATACTCGTCCCTGGGAAGCTTCACTTCCTCGTAATCGTGATGGAACTTCGGATGGACGAAGCCTGTCACATAGGTGCCCTTTGCGGGCAGCAGGCGGACAACGTAGTCCGGGAACCATCCGCCATGGCGGAGAGGCTGGTTCCAGAAATAGCTCAGACGGGCATTGCAATAAGCGTAACGCCGGTCATCCAAGGCCACGAGTTCCCGTATCTTCCTGCCGAGTTTCTCGGAAATCCGCTCATCGGCATCGAGAAAGTAGATCCAGTCATGGGATGCCTGCTGAATGGCAAAGGTCTGCTGTGCTCCCCAGTTCCCTTCCAAGGGGTGCTGCACTACCTTCGCCCCCAGGGAAGCTGCAATCTCTCCCGTCCGGTCGCTGCTGGAATCATCAATGACAATGATCTCATCGGCGAACCGTGCACTCCGGATGCAATCCCCAATATTCTGTTCCTCGTTCTTTGCCAATATCAGCACGGAAAGCGGCACTCCCACGCCATCACCCCATTCTCATTCTAACTGCCTATAGCTCTATTATCCGCTCCACTGCCTTCGCAAAATTCTCCGGCGAAAAAACTTCCGACGCATTTTTGAGCTCCGTCTCATAAAGAGCCGCCCGCCTGTCAAATCCATTGATGAAGTTCTCCAATACGCGCTGCAAATCCTCCATATCACCGCTTCGGAAGGTCTCCCCGATATGGAACTTCCGAAAGACCTCCGGGTTGATGTCGTCACTGGCCACAACGGGACGCCGGCAGCCGATGGCTGTGAAGAGCATGCCGCCCCAGTGGTATAGATAGCGTGGAGCAGAATAAGGCATGAGGAGTGCATCCGTCCCCAGAATGGCCCGCTGCCATTCTGCGCCGATGAGCCCCTTGTGCAGGAATTCCATGCGCCGGTCGCCGCGCCAGTCAGCAATGATGCGTTCAAACTCCTCGCTGTCCTCCGGATGCATGGTAGACCCCTGCACCAGGAGCTTCACGGGACGCTTGTAGCTGCCTGCCGCAAAAACCCTCAGGAAATCCTCCAGCCGCTTTTCCCTCCGGTACTGCCCGAAAAAGCCGATGGTCAGAGGGTCTTCCGCAGACAGCTCACGGCGCGGCGGAAGTTCCTCCACATCCCTTGGGGTATAGGCCGGCGGGAAGATGGGATAGACGTTTTCCTGACGCCTGCCGAAGATATCATCCCCAAAGGTGAGGACCACCAGCCGGATTTTCCCATTGGACAGAAGCTTCTGCCCCTCATGGAAAAATTTCGGAGCTTCCCCGGGATTGATCCCGTGAAGTATAAAAATCAGCGGCACGGGAGAATCTTTTAGGATGTTCCTGGCCAAAGCCCTCTGGTAGCGCCATGTGGAGGTTGGAACGATGATGGCATCCACTTTGCCAGCCCGCGCCTCCTCGTAAAGCTGCCGGTACCATGACTGGCGGTGCATTTCCCGCCGGACGGACCAGATGAGCTTCTTGAGTCCTCCCACGTTCGTATAGCTGATGACAGTTCCCTTCAGCCTCTTCACGGGAACATGGTAGTCAAAGGAAAACCGGAAATCCTCCGGTACATAAAAGAGAACCTCATGACCCAGACGCTGAAACTCCTCGACGATGATGCGGTCAAAATCCACCTCATGCCCACCGGGCGTCATGATGTTCTCAAAAATTGCCAGCCGCATGAATCCCCACCTCAATCCATATTCCTGCGAAGCACCTCCAGAAGGCTGCCGCCCGGATAGAGTATTCCCTTTACGCCGGCCCGCCCCGCGCATTCCACGTCCCATTCCTTATCGCCGATGAGGCAGGAGCGGGACTTGTCTATGCCGTGTTCTTTGCATGCCGTTTCCACCAAGCCGGGAGCAGGCTTGCGGCAGCTGCATTCCCTTGCGTACTCCGGAACGCTTCCCTTGGGATGATGGGGACAGTAATAAAAGGCATCAATGTGTGCGCCGTATTTCTCAAGTTCCTCATTCATCCATGCATGAAGGCGCTGTACGTCCTCCTCCGCATAATAGCCCCTGGCCACGCCGCTCTGATTGGTCACCACGATGGCAAGCCAGCCCCTGTCATTACAATAGCGGATGGCCTCTACGGCTCCCTCCATCCATTGGAACTCCTCCACCTTGTAGAGGTAACCCGTATTCACGTTGAGCGTGCCGTCACGGTCAAAAAAAACAGCCTTTTTTCCTTCGTTCATGGGGAATTCACTCCTCATAAGAGAAATAGCCCCCACGATCCAGAAAACCGCAGTATTCCCTCACCGCATCCGCCAGATCATGGAATCCCCGGTCATATCCCGCATCCAGAAGCTTCGTATTGTCGGATTCCGTGAAGTTCTGGTATTTCCCCTTCAGAACCTCCGGGAATTCCCGGTACTCGATAACACCTTTCCCCAGGGCGGCAATGACAGCTTTCGCCACCTCGTTGTAGGTATGGGCATGACCCGTGCCGCAGTTGTAGATGCCGCTGGGTTCCTTGTTCTCCCAGAACCAAAGATTGACCTCCACCACGTCCTTGACATAGATGAAGTCACGCCGCTGCTCCCCGTCAGCATAGCCCCCCGTGCCCTCGAAAAGACGCGCTTTCCCCGTTTCCTTCACCTGGTTGTAGAGCTGATAGACAATGGAAGCCATCTTCCCCTTGTGATGCTCCTGGGGGCCGTAGACATTGAAATACTTGAGGCCAACGATCTGGCTGCGGGCTTCCGGCATCACCTGCCGCACATAGCGGTCAAAGGCCAGTTTCGAGAAAGCGTAAGGATTGAGCGCATCCTCGCAGGCGTCCCCCTCCCGGAAGCCCTTCTTCCCCCCGCCATAGGTGGAAGCCGAAGAAGCATAGAAGAAGGGGATGCGGTG
>DFES01000189.1 GCA_002369175.1 Selenomonadaceae bacterium UBA3796 | reverse complement strand
CACAGAATAGACCATTCTGCGAACGGAACCTCGAAGCTTCTTCCACATGGGGCACCACAAAGCACTGACGGCTTATCCTGACGGCCTGTTTATTTAAATGAAAAATCCAAAAATTCATCAAAACACATATGCGAGAACGCATTCGGCATCGGATTTTGACGGCTTATTTGACGGCTTAAAAAGTCTCCCGTGTATGCCGATGCAATTCAAGCGCATATCTCATCCATCAAGGAAAGGATTCGGTTGGAACCTGCACGCTTGGTTTTTGCAAAGGAACGTGTGGTATTTCCTTCTCGCTCGCGGTAGATTTTGAGCAAAACAACCAGGATTGGAAACCAAGGTTTTTAATGCGAATATTGTGAACCAATTATCTTGATTGACATACGACAATCATATGAAGTAAAATATACCATGGTATTTTAAAAATCTAACGTTCGCAGAATGGTCTATTCTGTGAAAAAACGCACAGAGCCTTGAAAAGGCTCTGTGCGTTTTGGTGTCCATGCCGGGCGCACCACCGCAAAAAACTGCCTGCAATCAAAGCAGGCAGTTTTTTCATATTCCGTTGTTATTCCAGAAGCTCCCGCCGCTCCGCTTCTTCTACGAATTTGTCGTAGAGCTCCATTGCCTTTGCGTGATTTTCGCGAATATAGGCGAGGTGAGCCTCCTTTTCCTCTTCCGGGGCGTCAAGATACGCCTGCCCCGCCATTTCCAACGCTTTCGCCTCTTTGGAAAGGAGTACGCCTCCCATGGAAAGGGATGTGGATTTGAGCGCATGGATATGGGTTCTATAGTCCTCCCAGTTCTCACTTGCAAAGTCTTCTGCCAGCTGGTTTTGCACGACTTCTCTTCTCTGGCAGAACATGATCAGGAACTTTCGGTACATCTCCTCAGAACCGCCGCTGTATTGGATTCCCGTCTCCGTATCCACATAGAAGCCCTCCGCTTCCGGCGCTGTCGTAGCTGCAGCTTCCTGTGATGGCGGCATCGCTTCCTCGTTCTGCGTCTCCCCTGCCGATGCTTCGAATTCCCCTGCATCCAGCACCTTTTCCGGAGGCAGATACTGTTGGAGCATGCGTTCCAGCATCTTGCTGTCCACAGGCTTTGACAAATAGTCCGTGAAGCCCTTCTTCAGGAACATATCCCTCACACCGGAGATGGCATTTGCCGTAAGGGCGATGATGGGAACCTCCTTGCACTTGCTCTCTTCCATGGCCTTGGCGCGTTCCAAGGTCTCGATGCCGTCCATGCCGGGCATCATATGGTCGAGGAATATGACATCGTAATGGTGCTCTGCCATCCGCTCCAAGCATTCCGGACCGCTCATGGCGCGTGTCACCTGCACTCTGGTCTTCTTCAGCAGATTCTCCACCACATAGAGATTCATATCGCTGTCATCCACCACGAGAATCTCCGCATCGGGTGCCACGAAGCTTTCGCGGTAGCTGTTCTGCTGCCGGAGGAATGCCTCTGCCCGCGTGCGGAAATCTCCGATGGCCTCGTAGTGCTCCACCTTCTGGGGAAGGAAAATCGTAAAGTTGCTTCCTTTCCCGTATTCGCTGGTGACCTTGAGCTCGCCGTTCATCATGCGCAGGAGATTCGTCGTGATGGAAAGCCCCAGCCCCGTGCCTTCGATGTTGCGGTTTTTCTGAAGATCCAGCCGTTCAAACTGGGAGAAGAGCTTCCCCATATCCTCCTCCCGGATGCCGATTCCCGTATCAATGGAACTGAACTGCAGCAGGGCATTGCCGTCCGGCATCCGTTTCCATTTCACGCGGAAGGTGACGCTGCCCTCCTGGGTATACTTCACCGCGTTGTTCAGGATGTTCACGATGACCTGGCGCACCCGCACCTCGTCGCCATAGAGGGAATCCGGAACCGTATCATCCACCTCGATATGGAAGGCCAGATTCTTTTTCTCCGCCTTGAAGCGCATCATGTTGAAGATGTCATTCAAGACGGAACTCAGCGAATACTCCGCTTCCACCAGTTCCATCTTGCCGGATTCAATCTTGGAAAAATCGAGGATATCATTGATCAGGGAAAGCAGCGTCTCGCTGGCGCTCTTCACGTTCCAGGCATAGGAGCGAAGGGGGGAATTCTCCGGCGCTTCTCTGAGGATCATCTCGTTCATTCCCAGAACGGCATTGAGAGGCGTCCGGATCTCATGACTCATATTGGCAAGGAACTCGCTCTTTGCCTGGTTTGCACGATCGGCATCCTTTTTGGCCTCCCGAAGCTCATCGCTCTCCGATACCTTGAGCTCCGCCGTAAAGGAATAGAGCGTGAAGATGCCGAAGAGCAGAAGCATCAGCCAGAACACCCAGAGAACGAGCCTGTGGATATGACCCACATTGGCAACGATGGAATCCCAGTCCGCATAGCCAAGAATGATCAGTCCCGGGAGAACCTCCGCACCAAAGACGGCATTGTCCGGATCGATCTCATCGGAGTAGACCGCCGCCGCATTTTCCACGGAAAGCCGCTCCAGGATCTCATCCCTGCCTCGGGGAACCTGCTGATTTTCATCAAAGAACCTGTCCCCTGGACCATAGCCCTCATAGGGAACAATGACCCTCCCATCGGACTGGTCGCAGAGCAGCGTATTGCTTCCCATGTCGCTTTGCAGATCCAGATACCCGCCTTGCAGAAGTTCGTTTCCGTAGACCTTGTAAAAAACCTGCCGTACATTCCCCCCGTAGAGCACAGGAATGCTGATGACAATCCCCGCATCCGCATAATAGCGGATGATTCTTGCGCCGGAACCGGAAAGCGCCAGCTGCTTCTGAAGGGAGCGGGGAAGGGGTGAGCCCATGACCGTATTGCCGGCAATATCCGCCAAGCCCGCCACAACGCCCGGTTCCCCTGCGGCAACCGCAGCCAGCACCATCTCGGAGGTCACCCTGCCCTCCCCCAGGGCCACGGCATCGCGCTGCATACCTTCCTGTTCTCCCATGAGCCGCACGCGGACAACCTGCGCCCGGGTCATTGCCTGCCGTGCCACCAGAGTCTCCATCTCATCATTCAGCAGGCTTTCCATGCGCCCCATCACCAGAAACCCCAGCAATATCAAAAAAAACAGGAACACGAAGAAACGGCTCACCAACTTCAGTGCAAAACGAAAGGTGTTTTTCTTCTCCCTGGCCGCCTTCTCTGACAAGAGAGCCTTGTCCAAGTCCTCATATAAATCCTCAGTTGCCAATGACGCTCACTCCTCTGGCCAGCCAATTCATCTGCGGAAGGGCTTCATTGCTGATGGCCTCCCCCGTCCCGCACCGCCGGACACCGTTCCTATCGTAGATTTCTCCGGAAAAGACGCTCTTTCCTTGCTGCACTTCCCAGTACTCTGTCTCAAAGTAAGCCCTCTCCCGTGCGGAAAGGGCAGAGAGGATAGGCGCAATATCCACGGTTCTGTCCAGAATCGTCGCCCAATATGCTTCTCTGTCGGTCTTCCTGAGATTCTGCCGCAGCATGTTGAGATAAAGTTTCTTCCAATCCACCTTGACGGTTGCGATCTCGTAGTCGGTATCAGGATGAAACTCGTGCATGGAGATGAAATGAATCCCCGCACGATCTGCGGCTGCGGGAATCGTTTCCCCATCCTGAAAGTACGCCATGACATCCACGGAAGCCGCCTTGAAATCCCAGACGGCCTGCTCCTCCTTCTCGTGATTCTCCCATCCCCCCGACCAGAAAAGGAGTATCCGAGCCTCCGGATTCACCTTCCGAACACCAAGTGCAAAGGCATTGATGGCCTGATAGAATTCCGGGCTGGCATAAGGAGCCACATAGCCCACCTGTCCCGTTTTCGTCCGAATCCCTGCCAGAATGCCTGCCAGATAGCACGGCTCGACGTAGCGGATGGCATAGCGGCACATTTCGTAGCCCGAAGGAACGGACTCAACGGAGAAAAACTGGACATGGGGGCAGCTTCTCGCCACCTCTTTCATGGCCTCCGGCGAAGCCGCATTGGTCATGAAAATGACCTTGGCCTGCTTTTCCACCAGTTCCCTTACCGCGTTATGGCAGCTTGTCTCATCCCCCTGCACGTTCTCCTCCACCAAAAGCTCATAGCCCAGAACATCACAAGCCTCCTGCATGCCCCGGTACTGCGTCCGGTTCCATCCCGCCTTGGATTTTTCGCCTGCCAGGAGGAGACCGATCTGCCGCTGTCCTTTCCACGCCTCCGCCCCGAACTGAAAGACAGAGACCACGATAGCCACCAGAAGAACCACCGAGACGCAGGCATTCAAGCGAAAGAACCGCCGGGCAAGATCCTCATCCTTGGAAACATTCATTCCCTCTCATCCTCCTCATCCCTGAAGTCCAGCATATTCGCGGTAATGACAAAGGGAGCGTAAATGAAGATATCCATCACCAGCCAAACCGCCTGCAGAACACCTCCCATGAAGGAGCCGGTTCCCATGGAGGCACTCAGCAGCATGGGCATGGTCCAGGAAACCCCTGTATGGAACACGGGCACGATGCCCCAGGAGATGGCGATCCACCCCAGCATGGTATTCGCCAAAGGCGCCAGGAGATAGGGAAGGAGAAAGAGGGGATTCAAAACCACCGGCAGACAGAAAATCACCGGTTCCTGAATGTTGAAGAACATGGCCGGCAAGCTGAATTTCGATACGGATCTCCAGTTCTCATGTTTGGAAAAAACGAGAATCGCGATCATGAGCCCCAGAACATGCATGACACCCGCTTCAAAGAAACCGCTGGTAAATACAAAGGCCGTATCCCCCAACTGGTTGCTGGCCTGAGCAGGCGCATAGACCACCTCCTGCACCACGGAAGTCGCCCCATAGCCCGGCAGTCCGAACCACCAAAGAACCCAGACGATGAACTGGTAGAGGAAGACCATTGCGGGATGCTGAAAAATCTCCAGCGGAACCGCCGTCCTCAGCCACGCCCCGGCAGCCTGCAAGACCATGTCCGAGCCCAGGGAAAACAGGATGAGAGCCAGAAGTGTCAGAAGCATCGAGGGAAACGCCGACAGATACCGGGCGGTTTCCCCCCGCAGCTGTTTCGGAAGTTTCAGCTGCAACCGTTCCTCCCGCATGAAGCGCGAAAAAAGCCAGGCGGACAAAAATGCAGCAAAAAGCGACGGAAGGAACCTCCGCCCTGCAAAATAGTCCACCCAATCCCCCTGAATCACCACAGTTTGCGGCTGCCAAAGAAAAAAAGCCGCCAAAGTGCAAAAAGAGGCCATGTTCCCATCCGCTCCCCAGAGCTTTGACAGTTTCTTCGTCAATACCATGGCAAAGGCTACAGAAACCATTTCATACCCCAGGCTGACAATGTGGCGGCAGGAGACCATGGCCTGCACGATCCCATGCTGCCGATAGGCATCCCCGGAAAGTCCGCCTGTCAGCCAGTAGCCGAGATTCATCCCCGCATCTGACATGACGGGGCTCCATGGATCCAGCACCAGGCTCTCCAATATATCCAGAAAGGAAACCGCAAGAAGGAAGGGCATAATCGTAAAAATGGAATGACGCACCGCCCGAAGATATTTGTTCTTGTAGAGGCCGACAGCAAAAGGCAGCAGACGTGCTCCCCAAAAAACGTCCTCACATCCCACGTTCATGCCTATTTCCCCAAATTCGAAAGCTCTGCAAAAAGCTTCGCCATTTCCGGGCTATCCAGAGCCTTGAGTGCAAGCACTTTGTTGACACGTTCCACGAGATCCGCCGGGGTAAAGGGCTTCTTGATATAACCGTCCACGCCGAGTTTCCCTGCCCGTATCACCGTGTTCTTGTCTGCCGCTGCCGTGAGGAAAATCACGGGAATGTCCTTCCACTCCGGGTGGCTCCGTATGGTCTCCAACGTCTTGATGCCGTCCATACGGGGCATCTGGATATCCAGCAGGATAAGATCCACCTCCTGCTTTTTCTGCAAAAGTTCGAGGCACTTGTAGCCGCTGTCTGCCAGAACAATCTCCACCTCCATTTCCTTTTTCAGGATAAACTCCGCCATCTGCAGATTCATATCGTCATCATCCACAACCATGATTTTCTTCATGTTTCCCATTGCTCCTCCCTCGTTCTGTCTCCCATCCCTCGCTCCTTCCAAAGCTCAGGAAAACATCCTTTGTAGATATTCGATACGATAGATATTCGATACGCAGTTCTCTTTTCCCTTTTCTTTCCCTGCACAAAGATTTGAGGAATTGTTTTTTCTTCGTGGGTACGGAAAAGGATTTTTGCCACTGAGGACGAAGTATTTATACTATGAAATATGTATCTTAGGAGAGAACCTCGACTTTTGATGGAGTGATCAGGCGATGAAGGGATTTGGGCGCATTTGTGCAATACTGCTGTTGCTGCTCGCATGCTGCTGCAGCATCGCTATGGCAGAGGGAAAGACTGTCCTTCGTGTCGGCTATGTGCCGGGGACCGGTTTCCTTGAAGAAGATCGTCCGCAGCATTACCATGGCTATGGGTACGAGTATATGCAGTTCCTCTCCCGCTATGGGAACTGGCAGTTCGAGTATGTGCCCTGCCGTTCCTGGATGGAGTGCGGAGAAAAGCTCCAGTCCGGCGCCATTGACCTCCTGCCTGCCATGCCCGGAGACTACCGCAGCCTCTCCAACGTCACCCGCACGGAGCACGTCATTGGCCGTTACTCCATGGGACTCATCACGAAGGATGGTCACGCCAAACCCCATATGAGAATCGGCATGCTTCCTTATACGGCTCCGGTTCCCAGCCTGCCGAAGATCGCGGTGGCGGAGGGTTTTACCTATGACCTCATATCCTATCCCATCCTCTACGAAATGGCAGATGCCGTTGACCGCAACGAAATCGACGGCTACATTGCACCGATTCTGGAACCCAACAAGACGACAAACCTCTTCACAGACTTTGATCGCCAGAGCTACCGCCTCCTCGTTCGCTCAGACCGCGAAGAGCTGCTGAAGGAAATGAACATCGCCATGGATGCCATGCTCACCGACCAGTTCGACATCCGCGAGCAGCTGCAAAACAAATACCTGCGCAATGGCGGCATCCCACTGATCCTGACACGGCAGGAAGAAAACTATCTGGCGGAGAAGAAAAAACTCACCGCAGCCATCTTCATGCGTGGAAAGCCCTACATCTATTGGGAAAAGGACGAAGCCCGCGGCGTCCTTCCGGAAATTCTCCGCCAAATTTCCAGCGACCTCTCTGTGGAAATCGAACTCCTGCCCACGGAAAACTCTGCGGAGGCAGTGCGCCTCCTTCAAATGGGAAAGGTTGACCTCCTTGCGGACATCATCTGCGATTTCAGTTGGGCAGAAGCACTCAAGGCTGTCCCGACCCAGACCTACCTGCAGATGGACTTCGTCGCCGTGCGAAGGCGCGGGAATCCCCCCGGCAGCGCAGATATCGTAGCCTGCGTCGCCGACCATCACTATACCTCCTCCTACATTGAGCCACGCTATCCGGGAGAACGCCGCCTGCTGTGCAGCGACATTCAGGAATGCTTCCGTGCTGTGAACGATGGAAGGGCTACCCTCCTCTTCGCACCGCGCAACGAGGTTCCCTATCTCATAGAGGAAACAAATGCCTACCACTTGGAAGCGGAAACGGAAAGCGCCTTTACGGAGCCAATCAGTCTCGCGGTTTCCATGGATTCCGATCCCAGGCTCTGGCGCATCCTCAACAAGGAAGTCAATCACCTCGACCTGTCAAAGCTTCAGACCCTGGTAGCCGACAACACCGTATCCATCCGGCACATCAGCGCCCAATGGCTCCTCCACCACTATCCCCTGCACGTCATGGGCGCGATGCTGCTCGCCATGGGCGGCATCGCCGCAGCTCTCATGTACCGTTCCAGACTGCGCCGCAAACATTTCAAGATCGTTCACCACATGGCCTATACAGATATGCGCTATCAGCTTCCAAATCTGCGTTGGCTGGAGAAAGAGGCGCCGCTCCGCTGCAGGAAAATACGAAACGAAGCCCCCTTCCTCCGCATCTATGTGGCGATCTTCGCCATGGACAGCAAAACCGCCGTCGCCCTTCCCTACGGAAAGGAGCTTCTTGAGGAGCACATCAAGGAAATGGCGGATCAGCTTCTGAACATGGACGGGATCATCCTCACTGCCGCAGGAAGCGATGCCGGACACCTGGTCTGTATCTGCAAGGGAAAAAGCGATGGGGAGATCGTGCACCTTGCGGAAAACGCCGTGGCAAAATACGGCTGCATCGAAACCCAGGATGCGCGCATCTGGCTCCACATGCAGGCAGGCCTCTGCCTCCTTCCGGATGATGCGGCAGAATCTCTGGTGCGTTCCATCGAATGCGCTCACGTGGCAAGCCATGAGGCAGAGAAAACCAACAGCCATGTCCGGATTTTTGATGCCGCTCTGCAGGAGGAGCTCACCTTCTCCCAAAAGATTGAGAGCTGCATGGAAAAATCCCTCAAAGAAGGGGAATTCCAGGCCTGGTATCAACCGAAATACCATTTGGAAACCCATAAACTTGTAGGCGCCGAGGCTCTTGTCCGATGGCAGAGCAAGGAAATGGGCTTCCTTCCTCCCGGAAAGTTCATCCCCCTCTTCGAACGCAACGGCTTCGTCATTCCCCTGGATCACTTCCTTCTTGAGGAAGTCTTCCGCTTCCAGAAGCGATGCATGGAGGAAGGCAGGACTCCCGTGACGATTTCCGTCAACCAGTCCCGCCTCCATATGACAGAGGAAGACTACCTGGAAAAAATGCGCTCCCTCGTCAAGAAGTACAACCTGCCCAAAGGGCTCATCGAATTGGAACTCACAGAGACCATCTTCGGCGACTTCGATCAGAAAACCCAAAGGGAGCAAGCGGTAAGGGTCATGCAGGCATTGAAGGAAATGGGCTTCACCATCTCCGTGGATGACTTCGGCTCCGGCTATTCCTCCTACACTCTGCTCAATTACCTGCCCATGGATGTCATGAAGATTGACCGGTCCCTCCTGGTGGCATCGGACGACTCCGACCGCATGAGGAGCATCCTTGGCAACATCATCCAGCTCGGCAGGCTCCTGAACATGAAGGTTCTCTGTGAAGGCATTGAAACCCACGAACAGGAACAGCTTCTCCTGGAGCTCGGCTGCGAGTACGGCCAGGGTTTCCTCAATGCAAAGCCCATGCCGGAAAAGGATTTCATCGCCTTCTGGGAGACCCACGGCTGACGATACATGACGATTGACACAAACGGGAGGTTTGAATGAAAGAAAAAGAAGAACATAAGGAAAGCTCAGAGGCTATGGCCTACCGGGTGGGTGGCCTGCTCTACGTGCCGGCTCTCAAGGGCGGGATGGCGGAAAAGCTACTGGAAAGTTCCCTTCCCGCCCTGTCCTCGGTGGCCTTCTGCCTTGAGGACTCCATTCGCGAGGAAAGCCTCCATGAGGCGGAAACCGTACTGCATGGCACGTTGACCGCTATTGGCAGGCGGCTCCCCGGCGTGAGCCGCCCTCTCATTTTCGTGCGGATCCGCTCACCCATACATTTGGAGCAGATCATGGAGAAGTTCTCCGATGTGACGGATGCTGTGGACGGATATATCCTGCCGAAATTCGACCTCAGCAATGCCTGGGGCTATGTCTCTCTGCTGGAACAACAGAAACGGCTTCGCATCATGCCGATCCTTGAGACAGTCATGACCTCGGATGCCCTGTGCCGCAGGGAAACCCTGGGAGAACTCAAGGGCATGCTGGATGACTTCCGGGAAAACGTCCTCAACATACGCGTCGGCGCCAACGACCTTTGCAACCTGTACGGACTGCGCCGTCCCATTGACCGCACCATCTACGATATCGGCCCCGTCCGTGACGCCCTGCTGGATATGGTCAGCGTCTTCGGACGGGACTATGTTGTGTCCGGGCCTGTCTGGAACTATTTTCACGACGAGGGCGGGAAGAGCTGGTCGGAAGGGCTTTGCCGGGAACTGGAGCAGGATCTCCTGAACGGCTTCCTGGGAAAGACAGCCATCCATCCCCTCCAGCTGCCCTACATCCGGCGGAGCCTGCAGGTTTCGCGGACGGACTACGAGGACGCCTTGCAGCTCGCAGAGTGGAAGGACAAGGCTCTCGGCGTGGCAAAAAGCCGCAGCGGAGCGCGAATGAACGAATTGAACTGTCATGGACGCTGGGCACAGCGCATCCTGACACTGGGGAGGATCTATGGAATCAGAGAAGAATGAGCAGAAGTACATGGTACTTGCCAAGCGCTACCAAAATTCCAAGCGTTCCTATCTTTTGGTGAACCCCTTGCAGGCAAAGCATCTGCCCACGCCTCCCTCTGCGGCTTTGGGCATGATGGAAACCCTCGGCAAGGCAGTCCGGGAGAAATACCCTGCCGCAGATCTGGTCATCGGCTTTGCGGAGACGGCCACAGCCATCGGCTGCATGGTTGCCCAGGTCCTCGGAGCGCATTACATCCAGACCACCAGGGAGAGTCCCACGGGAGCATGGCTGGAGTTTCGGGAGGAACACAGTCATGCCCCGGAGCAAAAACTATACGCGCCATACCTGAAGGAGCATTTGACCAAAGCCCATACCGTCATTCTGGTGGATGACGAACTCTCCACGGGCAGAACCGTCCGCAACATGGTGGAACGGCTGCAAAGGGAATACGGTAGGCAGGCGCGGTATGTCACAGCCTCGATTCTCTATCGCCTAGGGGACGAGGACAAGGCGGCGATGGAGCAGATGGGCATAGATTCCGTATATCTGTCGCGCCCCCCGGAGGGGGATTACGAGGCCGCGGCGGCAAAGGTAACTGTACAGGCGCCGAAAAAAGCAAAACCCTGCCCGGAAAGCCAGGGGGATTGTTATCTTGGGGGAATTCCATCCCGCAATCCCCGTCTGGGCGTGAAGGCCACGGACTACGTCAAAGAGTGGCAGGACTTTGCCAAACGAACACTGGATGACTTGCTGCAGCGGAATGGAATCGGAGAGGAGCCCGGGAATCTCCTCGTCCTTGGCACGGAGGAATGCATGCTGCCGGCGCTGCTCTTCGGAAAGGAACTGGAACGGCGGGGATGGGGCGCATTCTGCCAGGCGACGACCCGCAGCCCCATCGGCATCAGCGAGGCGCAGGGCTACCCCATCCCTCGCGGCTGGCAGATAGAAAGCTTCTATGAGGAGGGGCGGACGAATTATATCTACAACAGCCGCAAGTCGGCGAAGTCCGATGACAGTATGTATGGCGGCGGATGCCGTGCAGCGCTGGTGGTGTCCGATGCAAATCATTGGAATGCCAAAGCCTGCCAAACCCTGCGGGGAGTGCTCAAAGAACAAACGGCGTGGGGCAGGATAACCCGGATAGCCTGGATAGGAGGGGAAGCGCATGTTCGGAACCTACCGACCTGAAGATGTCACCATCCTGCTCAAGGACATCACAGGCATGGTTGAGCCCTTGGGTACGAAGGAGCGGGAGCGGCTGATTCAGCAGGGCCGCCACTACTCGGAAATGCTGCCCCTGGAATACGAACCGAGTCCCGCATATCTGGCGGCCTATGAGGACAGCCTCCGCCGCTTTGCCCGAAAAACAGCGCAAGCTGTCCAGTCCGCAGCAGAGCAGATATGGCTGAGAAAAAAGGGTCGTCCCGTACTGGTCTCTCTGGCGCGGGCAGGCACCTCCATCGGCATTCTCATAAAACATGCCTTGAAACGGCAACATGAGGCGGATGTGCCCCATTACACCATCTCCATCATCCGGGGACGAGGCATAGACAAAAATGCCATGGAGTACCTGCTTTCCCGCCATAAAGCGGAGGAATTGCAGTTCGTGGATGGCTGGACGGGCAAGGGTGCGATCCAAAGAACCCTTGCCAATGCCCTGCAGGAGTTTCCGGGAGTGGACGCCGGCCTTGCAGTGGCGGCAGACCCTGCGGGTGTGGCGGCAATCTGCGGGACAAGGGAGGACATCCTGATTGCAAGCTCCTGCCTCAATGCCACGGTTTCGGGACTTCTGAGCAGAACCTTCCTGCGAGAGGACATCATCGGCGCAAAGGATTTCCACGGCGCCATGTTCTACCGTGAACTCCTGGACAGGGATATGACCTATGGTTTCATCGAAGCCATCGAGAGAGCATTTTCCGGAAATGTTCCGGCGCATCCACCCTCCGCCTGTGGGAACGGCTTGGAGGAGGCGCAGGAAATCGCAGAGCGCTTCGGCATCGCCGACATCAACCTCGTAAAGCCGGGTATCGGCGAGGCCACGCGGGTACTGCTTCGGCGCTTGCCCTGGAAAGTTCTTGTCCACAGCCGGAGGGACGAGGAAAACCTCGGACATATCTACCAGCTCGCAAAGGAAAAGGAGGTGGAGGTTCTGGAATATCCGCTGAGACATTACCGCGCCTGCGGGCTCATCCAGTCCCTCGCCGACCAATGAGGGACGAAAGGCCCTGGCTTGCCACGGATCTCGACAACACCCTCATCCATTCCCGGAAAAAGCGGCAGGCAGGGGATATCTGCGTGGAATGGCTGGAGGGAACGGAGCAGAGCTTCCTGTCCGAAACGGCGCTCCACCTGCTTCGAGAACTGCGCCGGAAGCTTCGATTTCTGGCAGTGACCACCCGTTCACGGGAGCAATACCTGCGCATCCGCTGGCCCGAGGGCTGCCGCCCGGAATATGCCATCGTATCCAACGGCGCAGGACTTTTCCGCGGGGACGCAGAAGTTCCCCACTGGCAAAAGGCCATGGCCGAGGATTGCCTCCCCTACCGAGAGGAATTGGAAAGACTACGGCAGAGATTTGGAAAGGAGCCTCTCTTTCGCTGCCGTCTGGTAGATGATGCCTATCTCTTTCTTTGCGCCGAAGATGGACGCTCCCTGGAAGCTTCTGTGGAGGATTTCCAGAAGGGAACGAGCCTGACGGCGGCGGCAACGGGACGGAAGCTGTATTTCTTCCCCCCTCCCCTGGACAAGGGAAAGGCTTTGGAAAGGCTCCGAAAACAGCTTTCCATGCCCTTCGTCTACGGAGCAGGAGACAGCCCCATAGACCTTCCCCTCCTTTTATCTGCGGATGCAGCATTTGTTCCTCACGGGTACCCGGAAAAAGGGCAGGCTCCCCACGTTCGCCGTCAGCCCGCAAATGACGAGAATTTTGCGGAATGGTTCCTGAAAAGTATCGCAACGCACATAAATAACAAGGGCACAGCGTTTTGATTCGCTGTGCCCCTTGCTTTTCTATTCCTTACGCCGCAAGACACGGAAGATCACTCATCTTCGTCATCATAATCCCCATCGTCCCCGTCGTCTTCATCGTAGTCTTCATCATCCTCTTCTTCATCTTCATAGTCTTCATCGTCTTCGTCGTCTTCATCTTCGTC
>DFES01000143.1 GCA_002369175.1 Selenomonadaceae bacterium UBA3796 | reverse complement strand
GATTACTGTGCGAAAGGTACGCATCACTGTTATGCGGAAGGCTTGTTACCCGGACTTGATGGAAAAATACGAGAACCCCATAGAACACGCCTGCGACATGGATGAGGATTAGGGCGTGTTGATTAATTCACTCACCCCATCTTCACGGTTCTTGACGGCCCCTGCGTCGTTGACAAATCCTCGACATAGCACCGCTATGCCTCCGGTCTGTCGCCTAGCAATGGACAGCCAATCCCCGCAAATCTGGGGCAACCTCATTTAATCAACACGCCCTAGCCTGGCGAACAGGAATTACATAATAGGTTATCGCTTGGGATAAGGCCCATGGTTAGAGCATAGCCTTTAGTTCCGTCAAGCGTTGTAGTGTCATACCTGTTTTCTTGACGATAGTATCGAGGGGCAAATTAGCCTTGAGCATACGGATAGCTTCCATGACACAATTCTCTCCCTCGCGGCGCCCTTCCTTTTTCGCTTTTGTAGCCGCTACAGTTGCAGCCCTCTCAGCAATCCCTAATGCCAAACTGCCCATCTTTGTCAACTCCTCTTCCATGACCGGTGTCAGTATCAAGTCGTAGTCTTGTTTCAAAATCGTCTTCTTTTCTGCCGCGTTCAGCTTGTCCAAGAAAATCAAGTGGAGCAACTTTAGCAGACGATGCTTTGTGGCCTTGTTGCCCAAGTAAACCATGATGGCAACCATCAGGTCGTAGTTCTTTACATCCTCGCGGCCATGCCCGTGGAGAATTTTCTCCTTAATTTCGTAGCGGCGGATGGAGTTCGAGCCACCTTTCGGTGCATCCATCACCAGCCAGATGGTGTAGACCTTTTTGATATTGTTATAATCGTCACCTGTAAACTCCACTTCCTTCTGGGAGGAAATCATTCGGCATGCGTAGTAGATGCCCCGGCGCACGAGGGAGTAGCCCGTATGTACGGTGCGTTGCGGCTCGATGTTGATGATGAGGGCGATGGTCTCACCCGTTGTCGGCACGATGGCGTGGAACATGATGTCAAAGATTGCCGTGCCTTCCGTCGCACTGCCGTCCTCGTTGCGCGATCCTTTGATGTTCTTGGGCTTTTTCTTGGCGACCTTGCGTGCTGCATTAGTGAGGTCAGCATCTACGGGAACCGTTCCGATGGTAAGCGTGGGATCGCCCTCAATGTATTTCTCGGCAATATCCTTGATGGAGCAGTCCCTGAACTCTACGACTAGGTACTTCAAAATCCATGCCAGGAGATTCTTCCTGGATAGAAATCGCTTGGCGGCCTTGTCGTAGGAGGCATTGTCGTCATTCATCAGTACGCCGTCCACGGTTTCACTCTCGACAGCCATGTACATATCCCTTCCTGTGATACTCTATGTCCATTCTAACCCTTGTATAGCAAATTTTCAAGATGCTTGGAAAGTTATCCGTCCATCGTATATCCAGGCTTTTCTGTTTCCATCGCGTGGATATACTCTTCAAGGCTCATTCTGGTCAATTTCTAAGCCACCTATGCGGCGGATAACTCCCTGGCCGTGGAATATATCAAGGATCAGAATTTCTAAGCCGCCTATGCGGCGGATAACTGGACTCCGGCGGGACAACGGCAGAGGCTATCTCGAAAAATCTCGGTAAACATACCATCAAGACCATCAGCCATTCGGATGGCGGGGGATTGTTCAAAGGCTCCAACTCCGAATCCTTCACGGGGCGGGAACTGATGACCGCCGATGAAGTCAGCCACATGAGCAGCGAAAAGGAACTGGTCTTTGTGGCAGGGCATAAGCCGATTTTCGGCGATAAGCTTCGCTACTATTTGCAGCCCTTCTTCCTGAAACGGCTGAACATGTATCAGGGCATTTACGTCAAGAAGCACGGCTGTGAGGCGGCTTGCAAGAAATACACTTCTGGCGGGAAGCTCTCGGCGACGCTCCTGCATCTTCCCGTTTCCACGACCCATGTGGTATCCGGTTCCATCATGGGCGTCGGAACGGCAAAGCGGCTCAATGCGGTCCGCTGGGGCGTAGCGCAGCAGATGGTCATGGCATGGGTGCTCACGATCCCCTGTACCGCCGTTATGGGGGCATTGGCCTATCAGTTGGTACTGCTGATTTTTGGGTAGGAACTTTTTTACGGATTGAATAGATAGGGAATTATTTCCGCACCCAGGATTTTTCCGGGGTGTTTTCTATCTTTTTTCTTGAAATTCTGCGGTTTTTTTCATATACTAATAACGAATATCTTTTTAAGGAATGATTATATGTTAAAGTATGAAAAGATTGCCGATGAGATCCGGGAGGCCATCCGGAAAGGCAAATACTCCTCCGGCGAGCAGCTGCCCATGGAAAAGGAAATGTGCAGACAGTACCGGGTGAGCCGCGTCACGATCAAACGGGCCATGGATGAGCTGGTGCAGCAGGGATTGGTCATCAAGCGGAGAGGCTCCGGTACCTTTGTCAAAACATTGGATAACAATTATGTAAAACAGCTCAGTCTCAGCACCAGCAATCAATTATACGGCTTTCGGGAAACCTACAAGGGACGCAGTGTTCGTACGGAGGTCCTGCGCTTCGAGATCGTCCATCCTTCCGAGGAGGTCGCCGTGAAACTGCAAATGTCCACCAAGGACTTTGTCTATGATATCATCCGGGTGCGTATTCTGGATGATGTTCCTCTCGTCATCGAATACACAATGATGCCGATCCAGCTTGTACCGGGAATACGAAACGAAGTTCTGGAGGATTCCATCTACCGCTACATTGAGAAAACTCTGGGCCTGCAGATCCAGTCGGCCCATCGCACGGTACGGGCCGTGCGTTCCACGAAAATGGAGCAGGAGCATCTGCATATCCCGGCGGATCTTCCCATTCTGGAAGTGGAGCAGGTGGCTTTTTTCAGCGACGGACATCCTTTTGAATACTCCATTTCCCATCATCGCTCGGATCAAAGCGAATTTTCCGCCATCAGCATACGATGAGAAAAGACCTGTTTTTCTGCCCGAAATATGACGGGCAGGAAAACAGGTCTTTCGATGTATGCGCCGCCCGGCAGTCAGCGGGCAAGCGGCCGGTAATCGACAAGTCCGTCGGCAAACAGCGAATGATCCTCGTTGTAGTAGTTTACAAAATCGTTCACCATTTCATGACCGCGGTTTTCACTGACCATATAAGGGGAAAAGAAATTGTGCGGCAGTTTCTCAAAATTTGACCACGTCATGAAATATGCCGCATGATGCTTGGCGCAGATGTCGGAAACCTTGCTGAACCACTGTTTGTCCTTGTTGCCGGAGACCGCAAGACTGCCGTCCTGTCGAACGCCGGCTTCCGTCAAGCCGACGAGCTTTCCGTGTTTTTCCGCCAGGGACCGGATCAACGCCAGGGACCGGTCGAGATTCGTGTAGTAGCTTCCGGTCTGATCATCGTCATAGGTATCCATGCCAAAGATATCCACCCATGCATCCCCCGGATAGCGGGTGAAATATTCCTGCTCATTCTGAAAGGGACCGTTGGGGGAGTAAGCATAGAGAAAATTATGTACGCCCTTTTTGTCCCGCAGATAGGTGACCGTGTATTCCCAAAGCTTTTGAAAGTCCTTGGCGGAGGTCGTTTTCACACCCCACCAGAACCAGAATCCGTTGTGTTCGTGGAGCGGGCGGAAAATCACGGGAATCCCCTGTTCCTGCATGCGCAGACCGTAATCCGCCACAAGATCAAGGTACCGGTTATAGACTTCATTGAGATTGCCTCCCGGCAGAATGCGATGGGCCACATTCCCTTCCATGATGTGAGGGGAATATCCGCTGAAATCCTCTTCCCCTGTCACGGCCGCCTTCTTCGCCACGCGGTCAAAATTCGGCAGATGCATGGAGAGGGTGAGGATGCTTCCTTCCCCGGCGGCTTTCCGCGTAATTTCCGCCATGCGCTCTACATAGCGCACGCCCATGTTCCAATCACAGTCGTCCAGACGGAGCTCGTCTCCGGTGAAGGAAAGGCTGTCGAACCCTACGATGCCGGCCAATGCCCCTGTCACATCCTTGGTGTCGGATTCCGATCCGCCGACCGGACGGAACATCTTATGATGCGCGTCATTTTCATGTCCGTAGATGACACGGCCGCTCTTTCCGATGGCAGCCAGATAACGGTAAAGCGCGACCGTTTCCGGCGTGGCCTTCGCATCTGCGGCGGGGCGCAGATCGGGATCGACGTAAGGCGCGAGTTTTTCCAGGGACGCGGCTTCCGCTCTCGCTTTTTCCCCATCGGGATGGACCGTGCGCGCGACATAAGCGGGATCATTTACATCCGTGATCGGATTTGCCTCAACGGCGGGCGACGATGCCGCCAGCATCGCGCCAAGAACGGCTAAAGCCATGCGAGATTTATTCATAATGAAATTTTCCTCCTGTTATAAATTTTCAAAAAGATATAGGTTCTCTGTCTGCCCCATAGCAGGAATCCTTCTGTCCGATATAGAAATAAATGATATACTGTTCTATTTTGCGCAGAAAGGAGCCACGCA
>DFES01000048.1 GCA_002369175.1 Selenomonadaceae bacterium UBA3796 | reverse complement strand
GAATTGAGCGAAGCAGGGGAGAACATCAAGGAAGGCCTGTTTGCGCGGGGACAGATCGATATCCTGCAGCGTTCCCAGACGATTGCCGTGCCGAAGTCGGCCATCATCAACCGCAACGGGCATGCGGCGGTATTCCTTGTAAAAGAGGATGGCAGGGTAGAGGAGCGGGAGGTGCACATAGGACTTCTCAACGATGAGGAGTCGGAAATCTTGTCGGGCCTTTCGGAAGGCGATGTGGTCATCCTGAGCAATCAGGACAAGCTGAAGGATGGCGATGCCGTGGATACAACGGGGGAGACGCCATGAATATCACACGTTTTTCCATCCGGCGCCCGGTGGGCATCAGCATGATCGTGGCTTTTTTCGTAGTGCTCGGCCTGTACAGCTACTATCGCATTGGCGTGGAACTCCTGCCGGCGCTCAATACCCCCTATGTGACGGTGACGGTCAGATATCCCGGAGCCAGCGCGGAATCCGTGGAGCAGGAAATCGTGAAGCCCGTGGAGGATGCCCTGTCCTCCGTATCCAATGTCAAGAAGATGACGTCCACTGCGAGTTATGAGAGGGCAAGGGTCACCCTGGAACTGGAATTTGACGCCAATGCGGATACCGCAGCCATTGAGGCCACCAAGAAAGTGGAGTCCATCAAGAACAGACTTCCGGATGAAGCGGATTCTCCCGTGGTCATAAAAAGAGACATGAATGCCAAGCCCATTGTCGAGTTGGCGGTGGTCTCCCCTTATTCCCTTTCGGATACCTATTCCAGGGCGGAGCATGTCTTTCAGGATGTCATTCAGCAGGCAGGCGGTGTTTCGGAAATCGAGCTTCACGGAGGGCGGGACAAGGAAGTTGCCGTGGAGGTGGATCGGGACAGGATGGCGGCGTATCAGCTCTCCCTGCCCCAGATTGCAGCGGCGATCCGAAATGAGAACCAGCTTCTACCCTCCGGTTCCATCTACACTGCATCGACGAAATCCGATGTGCGGGTGATTGCCCAGTACCGTTCCGTGGATGACATTCGGGCAGTTCAGGTGAAGAATACGGAGGGCGTTCCCATTCCCCTCACTGCGGTGGCGGAAATACGGGAGCAGGATGCCCGGGTGGAGAGGTATGGCCATATCAATGGCGAGGATGCAGTCACCATGCTCGTGTTCAAGAACAGCGATGCCAATGTGGTGGAGACTGCAGGGAATATCCTTTCCCATGTGGAGAGGCTTCGGAGGGACTATCCGGAATATCAGTTTATCGTTGTGAGCAATGATGCGGAATACGTCAATTCCTCCCTCCACAATACCCTTGGAACCCTTGCGGAAGGACTGGTCACCACGGCATTGGTGCTCTTTCTCTTTCTGAGAGGATGGCGCTCCACGGCAGCGGTGATGATTGCCATACCTACCTCGCTCATTTCCGTGTTCTTTGTCATGTACATTGCGGGCTTTACCTTCAACATGATGTCCCTTATGGGCATGACGCTCTGTGTGGGCATCCTTGTGGATGATTCCATCGTGGTTCTGGAGAACATCGTCCGGCATCTGCAGATGGGGGAAGATTCCTTCACAGCGGCAGAGAAGGGACGTATGGAAATCGGTATGGCGGCCGTTGCCATCACCCTCTGCGATGCGGCAGTGTTCATGCCCATTGCCTTTATGGAGGGGATGACAGGGCAGTATTTCCGTCAGTTTGGCTTGACCATTGTGTTTGCCGGAGCTTTTTCCCTTTTTGTGTCCTTTACCCTGACCCCCATGCTGTCCTCGCGGTTTTTCCGGGGAGGATGGAAGCCGGACAAGAAGCCTCTCTGGTCCTTCATGGACCGCATGGAAAGCAGAGCCGTTGATGCCTATGAACATATTCTCCGCTGGAGCCTGTCACATGCAAAAAAAGTTTTGCTGACAGGTCTTTTCGTCTTTCTCGGAATCATGTCCTTTGTGCCCTTGGGACTGGTCGGAATGGAATACATGCCCCGGACAGATGAAAGCAGCTTCACGGTAAACATACAGGCGGATGTGGGAAGCTCGGCAGAGAAGACGAATCATGTGGCGCGGCGTCTGGAGGAAAAGCTGGCAGGGATTCCCGAAGTGAAATATTATCTGACCTACGCAGGCGGTTCCACAGCCTATGAGGGGCGCATCAAGGTGCAGCTTGTCGACAGGAAGGAGCGTTCCCGCTCTGTCTGGGCGGTTGCAAACGAAGTGAGATCCTTTGCGGCAGGAATTCGGGATGCCGAAGTCCGCGTAGCGGAGACCCAGTCCTCTGTGGCGGGGATTTCCGGCGGCAGCGGTCCACGAAATGGCGGAGGAGCGTTGCAGCTGGAGCTTCGCGGCAATGACAACGAGGCGTTGATTGAAGCGGCAGAAAAAGTGCAAGAGCTCCTTCGGACGAAGGTGGAAGGGCTTTCCGATGTGAACAGCACCTATACGGAAGGCCTTCCGGAATTGCAGCTTCGGGTAGACAGGGAAAAGCTCAAGACCTACCAAACTTCCCTCTCTGATGTGGATGCGGCTTTCGCTTCGGCAATTTCCGGCCTTTCGGCAGGGGAGCTGGTGAATGATGTTCATAATTACGGACAGGACACGGATATCAAGGTGCGTTTTCAAAATGCCTATTATTATAAAGCCTCGGATGTGGCAAAGGTGCCCCTCTCTGCAAAGGGAACCCTCATATACCTGGGGGACGTGGCCGACATTTCCAACGGCCGCGGACCTGTGAGCATTCGCCGTGTGGACAAGCAGCGCTCCATTGCCATCGGCGCAAATCTCAGCAATGCGCGTCCTATGGGCGAGGTCGTAAAGGACGTCAACAGGGTCATGAGGGAGGCGGATCTTGGAGCTCACGTTATTTACCAGTTCAGGGGACAGGCAACGAGAATGGACGAGACCTATCAGGAACTTTTATCTGCCCTGATTTTGGCGATGGTGCTGATCTACATGCTTCTGGCGGTGCTTTACGAATCCACGGTTACTCCTTTTATCCGCATGTTTTCTCTGCCTCTGGGGCTGATTGGTTCCATTCTTCTTCTGTTCCTGACACACAATACGCTGAATCTCTATTCCATGATTGGCATTCTCGTGATGGATGGCATTGTGGCAAAGAACGGAACCCTGCTCCTTGACTATACGCTGACACTCATGAGCAGGGGAAGAACTGCCTTGGATGCAGTCATTGAGGCAGGCAGGGTGCGCTTAAAGCCCATCACCATGACCACCATTACCATGATGGTTGGCATGATGCCTACGGCCCTGGCTATGACAGACGGCTCCGAGACCAGGGTCAGCATGGCATGGGTCATCATCGGAGGTCTTTTGACCTCCACGGTGTTCACCCTTGTCATCATCCCCATCATCTTTCTGTTTTTTGAGCAGCATCCGCCACGGAGCTGGATTTCCTTTGGAAAAAGCTGAAGCAGGCTCCTCCTTCCTCCCTGTTGCAGCATTGGAGGGTGATTTCATGACGGCGGGCAATCTCCCATGCAATGGGGAGCCCAAGACCGGTGCCGTTGGGATTTTCCGTGTTTTTTCGGCTATGGAAGCGCCGGAAGATATGCGGGAGCTCATCCGCTGCTATGCCTCTGCCCTGGTCAGCGATGCTGATGCGCCATCCGCCTTCCGCTGTTTCGGCGGAAATATCAATGGAGGAATGTGCGGGAGAGAATTTCACTGCATTGTCGAGAATGGTAAGGAACATCTGCCGCAACCGGTCATAGTCGCCTTCCATGGGGAAAAGGAACGGAGGCTCCGGGAGGCGGAGGGCAATGCTTTTTGTCTTGGCGAGATGGGAGGCTGACTGTACGGCATCCATGAGCGCATCCCCGAGATTCAATGGACTCTTTTCTATGCTGAAATCCGTGTTCTGCAGGCGGGAGAGTTCGAAGAGATCATTGACAAGCCGCTGAAGGCTCATGAGGTTTGCCATCATCTGCTTCTGGTATCCCTGCAGTTTTTCCTCATCCGTGACGAGCCCCGAGGAGATGAGTTCCAGAGTTCCCCTTAGGACGGTGATGGGAGTACGGAGCTCGTGGGAAATGTTTGTAATGAAATCCTGCCGCAGCTGAAGGAATTTTCTTCGCTGACTGTCTGCTTCTTGGAGGCGTGAGGCCAGTGTGTCCAGGCTTTGGGAGAGGGAGCCGATTTCGTCTTCCTGGTGGATGGAGGAGCGCGCTTCGTAATTTCCCTCTGCAAGTTTCGTTGCGAGGCGCTCCATGCGCTGAAGGGGGCGGACAAAGCGGCGGGAAAGGCTGTAGGCGAGCAGAAGTGATAGGAGAAGGGCAGCGATGAGACTGAGTGCCAATATCCTCAGACTGTCATTCTGGGCAGTCCGGAAGTCCTTCAGCTTCCGATGGAGGAGGAGGGCTCCCGTGATATCCCCGTCCCTGCCCCATAACGGAACACCGATGGTGATAGAGGGCTCTGTGAGGAGGGGACTGAAATCTTCGCTGATTGCGGTTTCTCCCCGTAGAACGCCATCTAGCATGGCAATGGCTTTGTCCGGAAGCTCATCATAGCTTGTGGCGCTTTCGGAGCCGTAAAGGCAGAAGCTATGGTTTTGGGAGTCCACAAGCCATACCTCGCCATGGGCGAGGACATTGAGCTCTTTGAGAAATCGGCCGCTGGAGGAAAGCGTTCCCTGGGTATCCTCCGGAAAGGTACGGCGACAGTAGGTGCCATGGGAGACCTCCTCTTTTTCCTGCAGCCTGTTTTTGCGGTGCATGCCATGGTGCATTCCCTTCGCTCTTTCTCCGGGAAATGCAGGATGTTCCTCCGGGGCGGAAGAGCGCGCCTCCTCCGTGCCCGGGAGGAGAAGGGAGGTTCTCGGATCCTTTTCTGCGACCATGGCCATGGCTTGGGCGTGATGGCGCAGCTCCTCGGTCTGATGGGTGCTGAGATAACGGAGGAAGAGCATGTGGAACAGCCCTCCCAGAATCAGGGCAAAGGCAAGGATTGTCACGGAGAAGTACAGGAAAAGGCAGATGCCCAAGCGGTGCTTCATGGCGTCACCTCAAAGGCATAGCCTACGCCCCATATCGTTTTGATCTGCCATTCCGGATGGGGGAATTTGTCCAGTTTTGCCCGGAGGCGTTTGATATGCGCATCAACGGTGCGCGCCCCTCCTTCGTAGTCCCAGCCCCAGAGCTGATCCAGAAGCTGGTCACGGGAAAAGGCGCGTCCTCTTCCTTCCATGAGAAGCCAGAGAAGGTCCAGCTCTTTTTTTGTCAAGGGAATCAAATGTCCTGCCAGGGAGGCCTGATAGGTATCGAGGTTTACGACCAGCGCAGCGCAGGTCATTGTCTGTCCATTGGCAGCATTGCTGACAGAACTTCGGTCAAGCCTTCTCAGCACAGCGCGTACCCTTGCCATGACTTCCGCCGGAGAAAAGGGTTTCACGATGTAATCATCTGCACCGATGTCCAGCCCCATGATGCGGTCATGATCCTCGCTGCGGGCCGTAATCATGAGGATGGGGATGTTGGAATGGGAGCGTATTTCCCTGCAGACAGCGAAGCCGTCCATTTTTGGCATCATGACATCCAGCAGGATGATATCGAAGGCATCCTGGCGGAAGGCGCAAAGAGCTTCCGCGCCATCGGCAGCTGTTGCCACTTCATAGCCTGCCGCTTCCGCAAAAGTCTTCAGGATATCGACAATTGCCGCATTATCATCGGCGATGAGCATTTTCGTCATGAGAAGAGCCTCCTTGTATTGCTTTGATGGTCTTACAACCTATCATCATATCATGAAATTATGACAATGATATGACGAAAAGACAGAAGGGCGGGGGATGAAAAAATCTTGCAAGGAATTTGCACATGGGTTAAAATATGGAAGAAACCTGTAAAGGTTCTTTTGGTATGCACATTATACTAGGTGGTGTGATAATGAATTCTGTTTTTAATGTGGGGATTGACGTAGGCTCTACGACGATCAAGCTGGTTGTCATGGACAAGGAACGGCGGATTGTCTACAAGAACTATGCGCGCCATTTCTCGGAAATCGGCAATGCCTTGCATGAAAATCTGATGGAACTGAAAAAGATTGTGGGAACGCAAAAATTCTCCTTTGCGCTTACCGGCTCTGCAGGCATGGGGATTGCCCAGCGCATTGGCTTGCCCTTTGTCCAGGAAGTGATTGCCTGCGCTTCGGCTGTGAAGTCCTTGATTCCTGAAACCGATACCGTTGTGGAATTGGGGGGAGAGGATGCCAAGATCACTTATTTCGGAGAGGCTCCGGAGCAGCGCATGAACGGTGTCTGCGCCGGGGGTACCGGTTCCTTCATTGACCATATGGCAGCACTTCTCTCAACGGATGCCTTGGGGCTGAATCATCTGGCAGAGAAGGGGAAACAGATCTACACGATCGCTTCCCGTTGCGGTGTGTTTGCCAAGACGGATATCCAGGCGCTCATGAACGATGGAGCCTCGAAGGCGGATATCGCTCTTTCCATCTTTCAGGCGGTGGTGAACCAGACCATCGGCAACCTCGCCCAGGGCCGTCCGATTGAAGGACGCGTGGCTTTTCTGGGTGGGCCCCTTCATTTCCTGCCGGAACTCAGGAGGCGTTTCATCGAAACCTTGAAGCTGGACGCAGCTCATGTGGTGAAGGTGGAGGACGGAAATTATTTCGTGGCCATGGGTGCCGCCCTTTCCGAGGAATCCATGGAAATGGACGTTGCACTCCTGGAGCGCAGCATGGCGAGGACGAAGGAAGCTGCGGAAAAGGAGAGCCGCCAGACGGATTTTGTGCTGTTCGAAAACGAGGAGGAATACCAGAGCTTCCATGCGCGTCATGCGGGCGCAAAAGTGAAGCGCGGTGATTTTTCCTCCTATGAGGGAGCGGTATACCTTGGTATTGATGCCGGTTCTACTACGACAAAAGTGGTGGCCATCGGTGAGAACAAGGAAATTCTCTATACATCCTATGGCAGCAATCAGGGTTCTCCCCTGAAGGCTGTGGTCAGCAGGATTCGGGATCTCTACAGGGTCATGCCCGACACGGCTCATATTGCAGGTGCCATGACCACGGGGTATGGCGAAGCCATTGTGAAGGCGGCTCTGCATGCTGACGGAGGTGAAGTAGAGACCTTTGCCCATCTTAGGGCGGCTCAGGAATTCTGCCCTGAGGTCACTTTTGTCATGGACATTGGCGGACAGGATATGAAGTGCTTCTTTGTCAAGGACGGGAGCATTGGCAATATCACGCTGAACGAGGCCTGTTCCGCAGGCTGCGGCTCCTTCATCGAGAATTTTGCCCA
>DFES01000211.1 GCA_002369175.1 Selenomonadaceae bacterium UBA3796 | reverse complement strand
TCGTCGTCATCGTCGTCGTCGTCGAGTTCGTCGATTTCATCCTGGAGCTCATCGATCTCATCTTCCAGCATTTCGAGATCCATGTCCAGAAGTTCGTCATCCAACGCATCCAGCTCATCCTGAAGCATTTCGAGATCCAGCGCGGCGATTTCCGCATCCAGGTCATCGATTTCATCGTCCAGGTTCCTGAGTGCTTCATCCAAAGCATCCAGATCCCCGTCCTCCATATAATTCGCATATGCCGTCTTTGCGCCATAGGCAGCGGCACCGCCCAGTGCCATGCAGCCTGCGATCTTCGCCGCACGCCCCATGCCCTTGCCCGGCTCTCCGGCTTTGCCTCCGGCTATCGCAGCTTTTGCAAGCTTGGACGCAGGACGAGCCTTACCGGAGCCGCCGGAGTGTCCTTTGCCGGAGCCGCCGGAACTGCCCCTGCCGCTGCTGGAATCCCTCTTGCCGGAGCTATGGTTGACTTCTCTCTCGGCGGAACTGGTTTTGTGCTTCTTCTTGTACTTATCGGACTCCGCCAGCGTATTCAAAGCGCTCTGCAGATCATATCCATTATTGAGGAGATAATCAATGTCATTCTGCTCATAATATTCCCCATTCGGAGCCTGATACTCGGACAGTTTTGCCGTTGCCCTGCTTGCTGCTTCCTTCACTTTTCTTGCAACATCCTGCATACCCATTTGAAATGTCTCCCTTCGCTTTAGGGCGCGTTGATGAATTCACTCACCCTGATCACATGAAATTTATTTATTGCCAGATCCTTACTCTTCCACAGTAGTTGTTACCTTGCCCTTCTTGAGGGCGAACTGCACCAAAGTTGACAATGCGCTGCCGCCGTTCGGCGAGATGAACTCAAACAGATAGCCGTAACGGCCGTCCTTGAGCTCCCCGTCCGCGATCTTCGGCTTATCCTCAACGGTGAAGGTATCCCCATCCACCGGATGGAAGTTATCGTCATTCCCGCTGATGCTCATGGAATAATGAATGGTGGTGATCTTGTCCCCCTTCTTGAGCTTGCGGAGGTTGCGATCCGCCATGCCATGATTGTCAATGCCCTGGCGCGCTCCCTGGATCTTGTACTTCTTGGTCTTGAAATTGTAGGATACCTGCAGGTTGCACGCCTCGCCGTTCAACTTGATGGGAACGGAATAGAGGTTGTAACCGTCCTCCCTAGCGATGATCTCAATGTAGATTGGATGCCCGTCCAGCATGGGCCAGGTTCCCTGGAAGTTGTCCTTGAACACGCCTTTGCCCCAATCAGCCTCTACGTTTCCATCACTTCCGAGATAGACGAGGCGATCCTTCTGCAGATCCATGAGAACGAGGTTACAGTGAACGGCAGAAACCAGATCCAACTGCGCCTCATTGAGCTTGACAGTGGCAAATCCCTTCTTGTCAAGCGTCACGGGGGTATCTTCCAGCATCTTGATATCGAAAATCCCCGTCGACGAACCGTGCTGTTCCTGAGCTGCCTGCTGGGCAATCTGCTCCTGTGCCGCCAATTCCTTTGCCTCATCGGCCAACTGGGCTTTCAGCGTATCCACGACTCCGTCGGGCAGGTTGCCGTAGATGAGGTAATTGTAAAGGTACTTATGCGGCAGGGAGGCGGACTTCTGATCCGCATAGAGCTGGAAATGGCGCTTGTCGCTGTCATAGGAATGGAACCCCGAAATCCCGCTGCCCTGGTCACGGTACTCTCCATACACCTTGTAGATTACGGCATCATTGACCGCCTTGACTAGCTGGTCGTAGGATTTTGGCATCTGTTCCTTTGCTTCCTTGGCAAGGTCCGCCAGATCCACCATATTGGTAAAACCATCCTGCCGCGTGTTGCCGCCGTAGTTCTCTGCGGTCTTTGCCTCGCGGGCAAAAGCAGAGAAGAACTTCTTGGGACGCTTCGCGGCAGCTTCCAATGCTTCAATGCCAAAGGCATCATAGGCGACCTTCAACGCCGGCAGCTTGGACATGTCGATGACGGAGAGGGTTACGGAATCCTCCACGTTATTGCTCTCGCAGCCATCCATATAGCTGTCACAGATTTCCTTCCCGAGGCCGTTGCCTCCCATGGCAGTGTTCTTCACCAAGGCGCCGACCCATCCGGTATAGTTCCATCCGCATCCCGGCTCCACTTCCTCGGAGGCTACCATGTAGCGGGTGAGTCCATGCAGCATTTGTGCGGTTTCATAAGTCGCCATCAGGCAGGCATCAAAGCCGATCATCTCAAAGGGCGGCTTATCCTTTGAGCCCTTGTATACGGAATCAAAGGCAGCGCGGATGTTGTTCAGGCTCAACATGTGTTCCGTGGTCTCATCATAGCAGACACCTGCCATGCTCCCGCCGCCATGATCCCAGAAGATGAATACATGATGATCCGCCTGATAGTTTTCCTTTCCATAGCGCAGGAACTCCGCCAGTGTATTCGTATCTCCCATGTCGGCACCCTTCACTTTCCCCAGTTCATGAATGCCGTCACTGTCATAGAGAAGACGAACAGTCTTCCCGTTGGGAACGGACGAGTTCTTCCACTTCTTCGCCCCGCCTGCCTCAATGAGAACCTTGACATTGGGGGGCAGCTTCACCTGCATCAACTCTTCCAGATCTGCAGAAGCCGCGCCAAACCTCGTTTCCAGATCCGTACCGCAGAGATACCAGTGGATGAGCCATGTATCATCCTTGTTGTACGCATCCTGGAAATTCACCTCTTGCCTCGGCGGACGACCGGAGGAATCGGAGCACCCGCTGAGCAAAAACGGAAATGCGAGCAATAGCACGAGGAAGATTGCCCGGCAAATTCTCATCATAAAACCTCCTCCTTTTGTAATATACGTTTCCCATAGTCCCTGCCGGTTCCTCCCCGGACAGGACACTCTTCCTTTCGGATCCTTCGTTTTTTCCACCGCCTCCTTTGCCGCTTCCGAGAATGCTTCGGAGCTGCCGCTTCCAGTCAGGCTCCACCTCGTCAATAAAGGCTTTCCCCATCTTCACGAGAGAACAGTCCACCTGTAGTGCGGCAATCACATGAGAGCTGCTCGAACCTTCCGTAAGCATTTCCCACAATTTCACAAATTCTTCCTCCCTTCTGAAATTCCTTCATTTTTTAAAAAGATTTTTGTATTATCATCGGAAATGCGAGAGCTTCGCCCCGTAGAATGCTTTCAATTCGCACCAGCTCCTTGATTTTGGGCATAAGAAAAGCACCCATTGCTGGGTGCTTTTCAGGTTTGCTTTATGCGCTTGCTTTGTCCTTCATGGAATCGTCAACGATTTCAAAATTAGATGCTGTTTACAAGACCCGACGCCAGTTTTTCCTCATCCGTGATGAAATCTTCTGTCCGCATCTCATAATATTCGTAATTTTACTATAACGATTTTCCATAAGACAAAAAGTGATGGGGGCTCATCATGGAACTCCCATCACTTTTTGTCACGCAAATATTCTACGCTCAACGCTTGCAAGGTAGCGCTCCAGAGCCTCCCGCTCCCTGCTTTCTGCCAGCGCAAGCATGAGGGCGGGAACCAAAAGCTCCGTATGAAGATACCCTCCCGATACGCACCCCATCCGCAGCGCCATGACTCCGACCTCATAGGCATTGAGATAGGCACCGTCATAGACACACTGCGTCGTACATACGATACGCACCCCCTTGGCGGCTGCATGGGAAAGGGCAGGAAGGAAATTCCTGGGAGACTCGCTGTTCGGCACACCACCTGCGCCATAGCCCTCGATGATGATTCCGTGGAGCCCCGCCTCCACCATGAGCTCCAAAAGCGTCGGAGACGTTCCCGGCACCAGTTTCAGAACAGCAACGCTGTCATCCAGAGCCGTCACCAGACGGAATTCTCCTGCAGGCTTCGGGGGCTGCCACTTCCACTCATAACGCTCGCCGTTGAAAACGGCCACAGGAGGCCTCGCAATGCTGCCAAAGCCTGTGAGTTGGCGGGAATAGAGCTTCCGCACGGTCCATGCACTGTGGAGCAGCCCTCCAAAGGCAAGATAAATGCCCGCCCTGCCGGAAGCGGCTCCATGGAAAGCCGCCAGGAGATTTTCCACGGCATCCGTCCCCGCTGCCTCCATGGGAAGCTGCGATCCGGTCAGGATCACGGGACAGTCGATATGTTCCAGCATGAGGCAAAGCGCTCCCGCCGAATAAGCCATGGTATCCGTACCATGGGTAATGACAAACCCGTCATACCTTCCCCTTCTTTCTGCCACGGTCACTGCCATCTTCTGCCAATGCTCCGGCAAGAGATTGGTGGAGTCCAGAGCCATGAGCTCGACACAGTCCACCTCGGCAAACTCCGCCGCCTCCGGCACACGAGCGAGAAGCCTCTGTCCCGTCAGTCCCGGCCGAAGCCCTGCAGGTCCGGGAACCGAAGCGATGGTTCCGCCTGTGGAAATCACGCAGATCTTCTTTCTTGCACCCTTCATGTTCACCATGCGCCTCCTCGCAAGAGGAACTGCGCTCAAAGAATGACCGTAGCTTCCCGTATGTTCCGATCAGTTGGTAATCCCGGGGCTGGTCATCTGCTCCGGCGACATGTACTGATTGAGCTGTTCCTCCGTAAGGATCCCTTTCTCCAAAATAATTTCGCGAATGGGACGCCCTGTCGTGTATGCCTCTTTCGCCAACATGGAAGACTGCTCATAGCCGATGTGGGGAAGGAGCGCCGTCACGACGCCAACGCTATTGTCCACCCACTTCTGGCACTGCTCACGGTTTGGCTCAAGGCCGATGAGAAGCTTATCCACAAAGGTGCGGACCGCATTCGTGAGATAGTTCATGGAACCGAAGAGATTGTACGCCATGACAGGTTCCATGACATTGAGCTCAAACTGCCCGTTCTCCACACCGAAGCTGACAGCAAGGTCATTTCCGATCACCTGATAGCATGCCTGGTCCAGAACCTCGGCGATCACAGGATTGACCTTGCCCGGCATGATGGAAGACCCCGGCTGCCTCTTCGGAAGGTTCAGCTCATTGAGTCCGCAACGCGGACCGGAAGCCATGAGGCGAAAGTCGTTCGCCATCTTGATCAGAACCAGCGATGTATTCTTGAGCGCAGAGGAAACATCCACAAAACCATCGGTGTTGTTGGTTGCATCAATGATATTCGTGGAAGTCTCAAAATTCTCTCCCGTGATTTCACGAAGTTTCCGAGCAACCACCTTGATGTAGGCAGGCTCTGCATTGAGTCCCGTGCCCACTGCCGTTCCCCCCATGTTGATGAGGCGGATGCTGTCAATGGACCACTCCACCCGCTTGATGCTGCGGCGCACTGCGGAGGCGTAAGAACCCATTTCCTGCCCCAGGGTGATGGGAACCGCATCCTGCAAATGGGTGCGCCCCATCTTGAGAATGTCCTTGTACTCCTCCGCCTTCTGCTCCAACGCCGTCGCAAGGTAATCCAATGCCTTCGTGAGCTTGCGTCCCTTGATGGTCAGGCAGACCTTGATGGCGGTTGGAAAGGAATCGTTGGTGGACTGTGCCATATTCGCATGGTTGTTCGGGGAGATGATATCATAGCGTCCCTTTTCCTCCCCGATGAGTTCCAGTGCGCGGTTGCAGAGAACCTCATTCATGTTCATATTAAAGGAAGTCCCTGCGCCGCCTTGGATGGGATCCACCGGGAACTGGTCAATGAATTGCCCGTCGATGATTTCCTCGGCAGCTTGCACGAGCGCATTGCCGATCTTCTTGTCAAGGCGTCCTGTCTCCATGTTGGCCTGGGCAGCCGCCTTCTTCACCTTCGCCATGGCCTGGATGAAGTCCACATCCAGCTTTCGCCCGGTAATGCTGAAATTCTCAACGGCACGTATGGTCTGTACGCCATAATATGCCTCATCCGGTACCTCAAGCTCCCCCAAAAAATCATGTTCTTTTCTCATATTTCTCACATTCCCCTTCCTATAATGTCATCAATGTCATCACGATCTGCACCCAAAAATTTTCCATGGTGCCCTTCTGTTTTTCTTTGTATTTTGTATACAGTATACATTCTTGAAAATGAAAAAGCAATAAAAATATCTGTGACCAGCTTTTATGACCATCTTTCCGAAACGCTTTTCAAAAAAACGCCCGAAAACGGGCGTTTCTTTAGTTTCTTTATTCCATCAGCCGGATCAACCCCGGCTGCTCAACCTTCCATTTCCCTGACCTATTGGTGAAAATTGCCGGCAGCTTGACTTCCACATGGCAGAACGTGGCAGCCGTTTCGTTCTCGAAGTTGGAAGCAAAGGTCTCCTTCATGCCCCCCTCACGATGGAGCTTGTCATCGTAACGGAGGATGGGATTCGGCACCACGGCATAGCGCCCTTGTTCATCGGGAAGCGGCCAAGCCCAGTAAGTGCTTGCTTTGACGGAGCGTTCCAGAGAAAAGGCAGGCTCCATCTCGTTTCCCTTCCCGTCAAATCCCCCATGGGAGAGGCATGTCAGAAGCACCAGCTTGTGCAGAGCGACGAAATTCTCACAGGCAATCTCTGCCTTCGGTATATCCATGCTGCGCGCCAGACTGTTGAAATCGTCTACGAAGTTCTGCCATACGGAGCGCTTGACAGGAGGCGGATTCTTCACCGGCGACTCCGGAACGGAGAGCACAGGATCCCCCTCCTCCTCTTCTTCCATATCGGACTTCGACCGTTCCGGCATGAGAACGGACTGCAGTTCCCGAAGCTCTGTGGTTACTGCCTTCAAGTCTCCTTCCAGCTTGCTGCATCTGGCCACCTTTTCCCGCATGCCATGCTGCGCAGTCCAAAGAACCGCCACTGCAATGAGCAGGAGCACGGACAGCACCATGCAAAGAATCACTACCACATCGCGGAGCACCGGGGGCAGGACGCCGTCCTTCTCCCCGGATGCCGCCGCCAAGGCGGTTTCCGGCAAATAGCAGAGCACCGCTGCCAACAGTGCTCCCATTCCCTTCCGCAATAATTCCCTTTCCTCTGTCATATCAGGTCACTTCCTACAACATAATGTGATGATTTCCCATTCTCATTCCACACTGGTTTATTCGCGATAAACTGCAAAATTCCCTTCTTCTCGCAGGAGAAAATACGCAACGCAGCATGCAGGCAACATAGCATGAATACCACACTCCCAGCCTGCAATGCCGCAAGCGTCAAAAAACGTCCGAAAATGCCGCTGCAACGGCAATTCCGGACGTTTTTGGGGTTCCGAGCTCAAAGCAGATGGGCGCGAAGCTCCTCGCCGCTCTGGGACGAAAGGTATGCCGGGGGAATGTCCAGCACCGTCCTGCATCCTCTCTGCCCCTCCTTTGCCATGCGGAACGCCGCACGGGCATAGGCAATGAGGACACTGGTGGTGAACTCCGGATTTGAATCCAGTTTCAGGCTGAACTCAATGATGTGGTTGTGCTCCTTCTCATGTCCCGTCCTGCCCGAACGAATGACGAAACCTCCATGAGCCAGGCCGCCGTGATCCCTCAAAAATTCTTCCTCGCTGATGAAGTTCACGGTGGTATCGTAATCGGCGAAATAATTGGGCATGGTCTTGATTTCCTGCTCCACCTTCGCCGGGTCTGCTCCTTCCTCCAGAACCACAAAGCACTCCCGCGTATGCTTCTGCCGGGTGGAGAGCTCCGGATTGCTGCCGGAACGCACGGCCTCCAGTGCGCTTTCCACGGGAACCGTGTACTGCTTCGCGTTCTTCACGCCCTGGATGCGGCGGATAGCATCGGAATGCCCCTGGGACACGCCCTTCCCCCAGAAGGTGTAGTCCCTGCCCTCCGGAAGAATCGCATTGCTATAGACACGAGCCAGGGAAAAGAGCCCGGGATCCCATCCCACAGA
>DFES01000020.1 GCA_002369175.1 Selenomonadaceae bacterium UBA3796 | reverse complement strand
CGCACGTGTTCCCCATCCTGCCCCAAGTAGATCCTGGCTCCCAGTTCCTTCAATCGATCCGTGATATGAGATTCCGCACGATCTGAACCCGATACGTCATACCCCATTTCCACGAGAATCTTCGCCAAAGGGCTCATGCCTGCACCGCCGATTCCCACAAAATGTATCTTCTTGATGTCTTTCAAATCCTTCAGCAATGCGCTTCCTCCCTCATTTCGCTATGCTCAGAGCAATATCTGCAATTTCTCCTGCTGCTTCGGGTTTCCCCAAGGCTCGGCTGGCTTCCGCCATCCGGGCCAATTCCTCCGGATGATCCAGAAGTCCCTTCAATTCCTTCTGCAAAACATCTGACGTCAAATCCTTGTTGAGTATCATGCGCGCCGCTCCTGCCGACATAACGGCACGGGCATTGTGCTCCTGATGGTTTTCCGCCGCATAGGGATAGGGAATGAGAATGGAAGGGATTCCCCTTGCCATGAGTTCCGCCAGCCCGATGGCGCCTGCACGAAAAATCGCCAAGTCTGCCACAGCCAGTGCCAAGGGCATGTTGTAAAGATAGGGCTCCACATGAATATGGCTGCTTTGCTTCAAATCCACTCCGGCATCCGCAAGACGGTTGAGCACATCCTCATATTCCAGCTTCCCCGTCACATGAAGGAATTGGACCTCCGGATGATGTGCCGCTGCCTTCAGGACGCCGACCATCGCCTGATTGATGCTGCGGGCGCCACGGCTGCCGCCGGAGATGAGCACAATGAGCCGATCCCCATCCAGTCCGAATGCCTTCAATCCCTCCTCGCGGCTTGCCTCCATCACATCCCTGCGAATGGGATTCCCGGTGCAGGAAACCTTCCTTGAGGGAAAGTGAACCATGGCTTCCGGCACGCCCGCAGCCACCTTTGTGACGAAACGGGACAGCAACCTGTTCGTGATGCCCGGCACCACATTCTGCTCCTGAATCAATGTGGGCACATGAAGAAGACTTGCCGCCATCAACACAGGACCGCAGACATAGCCGCCCGTGCCCACAACCACATCCGGACGAAACCGTTTCACGATGCCCATAGCCTTCGCAACGCCAAGCATAGCTTTCCCTGCCCGCTTGACATTCGACAGTGTAAAATGGCGCTCAAACCCTTGAAGCTCCACCGTGGCAAAGGGGATTCCCTCCTTGGGAACGATATCCGACTCCAGTCCGTGGCGCGTTCCCACATAGAGAAATTCAGCCGCCGGCTCACGCTCCTGTATCGCCCGCATGATCGTTATCGCCGGGTAGATATGACCGCCCGTGCCGCCTCCTGATACAATGACCCTCAATGAACGATCCTCCCACTCATAAACCATTCACAAGGCGCTTGAAATCGCGCCCTCTCTCCTCAAAATTCCCGTACATATCAAAGCTGGCGCAGGCAGGCGAAAGGAGCACCACCTGAGGCTTTTCTGCAAGATCATGGGCAAGCTCCACAGCCTTCTCCATAGAATATCCGACTTCATGGATATGCTCCTCCGAAAACCCCTGTGCTGCTGCCGCCTCGTGGAAACGCTTTGCCGCATTCCCTACGAGGATGAGCTCGTCCACCCGTTCCTTCACCAGTTCCATGAAATCCGTAAGGTCTGTGAGCTTGTCGTCCCCGCCGGCCAAAAGAATGATATGGCTCGGGAATGTCTCCAGCGCCTTGATGGCAGAGTCCGTATTCGTCGCCTTGGAATCATTGTAATACGGAACGCCGTCCAGATCCCTGACATGCTCGATGCGATGCTCCACACCACGGAATGATTTCAATACCCCTGCCATTTTCGCTGGCTCCGCTCCGGCAAGAAAGGCTGCCAGGGAAGCGGCCAGGGCATTTTCCACGTTGTGGCCGCCTTGAATGCCAAGTTCGGAAATGCGGCAAAGCGCATGATCCTTGCCCTGCCAACGAATCATCAGCCTGTCCCCGTGCAGGAAAGCACCTTCCTCCAGTTCCCTCCTGCGGCTGAAAAAGCACACCTGGCAATGGGCTCTCTCTTCCATGGACCTGGTTCTCTCATCATCATAGTTCAGGACGAGATAATCTTCCATGGTTTCCTCAGCAAACATGCGCTCCTTCATCTGCTGATAGACCTCCATGGAGCCATGGCGCACAATATGATCCGGTGTGACATTCAGGACGACGGACACATGGGGGCGAAAAGCATTCGTTGCCTCCATCTGATAGCTGGATATCTCCGCAGCAATGCAGCCGCCCTCTCCAATGCGGAGAGCCTCTTCGGACAGCGGAATTCCGATATTGCCGCCAACCCCCACTTTATCGAAGCGGGTTTCAAGCAGCAGCCCCAAAAGAGTTACTGTCGTCGTCTTGCCGTTCGTCCCGGTTACTGCACAGATAGGAGACTTCGCCAAACGATAGGCCAGCTCCACCTCGCTGATGACGGGAATCCCTTTTTGCATCGCTGTCTGCAGGATGGGAATGCGCAGCGGAACAGCAGGAGATACCAACACCACATCCACGCCATCCAGAATTTCGTCCGTCTGCGGGCCGAACTTCAGCTCGATGCCCTGTTCCCGAAGTTCCGAAAAATCTTGCCCGGTATCGGCCTCTTTTTTCGCATCGCTGAGTACGACACTCGCCCCCATGGACTTCGCGATCTTTGCCGCAGCAAAACCGCTGATTCCGGCACCGATTACCAACATCCTCTTGCCCTGCAATTCCATAATCCTACATCCTCCAAATCAAATCATGGACAATCCGGCTGCACTCGCCAGAAGTCCTACTGCCCAGAAGACAAAGACCACCTTCCATTCGCTCCATCCGCCAAGCTCAAAGTGATGATGGATGGGGCTCATGCGAAAAACCCGCTTGCCGGTGGTCTGAAAAGAGATCACCTGGATGATAACGGAAAGCGCCTCACAGACGAAAACAAAGCCGATGATCACCAGAAGCAGTTCCGTATGCGTGAGAATCCCCATGGCCGCAAAGGCACCCCCAAGCGCCAGGGAACCCGTATCTCCCATGAATACCTTTGCCGGGTGAGCATTGAACCGCAAGAAAGCGATACAGGCTCCCACCACCGCCACGCAAAAGAGCGCGAGATCCCAATGATTCGTCAAAAGACAAACCGCTGCATAAGCGCTGGCGGCAATGGCCATGGTTCCGGAAGCCAGGCCGTCCAGCCCGTCGGTGAGATTCACGGCATTGGATGTCCCCACGAGGACAAAGAGTACCAACGGATAGTAAAGGAAGCCGATATCCACCTGATGATTCACCACCGGCAGCCAGATGCTTGTATCAAGCCCCAATTCCCTTGTACCAATATACATGGTTACAAGGGCTATCACGATCTGCCCCAAAAGCTTTTGCTTCGCCTTGAGCCCCAGATTGCGTTTCTTCACCACCTTGATATAGTCATCCAGAAAACCCAATGCAAAATGCCCCAGCACGATGAAGAGAGCCAACAGGATCTCTGTCGTTGATGGAGCAGCAAGCAGGGTTCCCAAAAGAATTCCAAGAACGATCATAATGCCGCCCATGGTGGGAGTTCCACTCTTTGCCTGGTGGCTTTTCGGCCCCTCTTCCCGAATGCTCTGACCGAATTTCAAACGACGCAGCATGGGCAGCACAAAAGGCCCCATGAGCAGAACAACACCCGCTGCCACAGCGGCAGCGGTCACAAAACTGACTGACATTCCCTTGCCTCCAACTTATATCATATCTATGATCTTCTCCATCTGCATGCCGCGGGAACCTTTGAAAAGCACCGTGTCTCCCGGACGGAGAATCTCTTTCAGAACCTCTGCCGCCCTCTCGTGGGAATCACAGCGATAGACTTCCCGTATACCGCCGGCCTCTGCACCTTCGGCAATCTTTTCTCCCATCTCGCCACGGGTGACAACTGCCGCAAACTGCTTCTCCGCCAGTTCCGTACCCACGCGGTAATGTGCCTCAGAAGACGCTGCTCCCAGTTCCAGCATATCCCCCAGCACAGCGATTTTCCTCCCCGCCGTAAGCTCGGAAAGGGTATGGATGGCCGCCGTCATGGACATGGGACTTGCATTGTAGGCATCGTTGACGATTTTGATATCGCCTTTCTGCTGCACCTCAAAACGCATCTTTGCCGCCTCTGAATGTAACAGCCCTTTATGAATTTCCTCTGAAGACAGCCCAAGGGCATATCCGGCAGCAATCGCTGCCAGCGCGTTATAAACATTGTGCCGCCCGATCATGGGAAGGACGTATTCCTGCCGCTTTCCTGCAAAAGCCACCTGAAATCTCGTCCTTCCCTCTTCTGTATGTATTTCTTCCCCATGGACATCCGATGGTTGTTCTATGCCAAAGGTAAGAACCTTCACACCCTCTGCTGCCTTGTCCTGCATGGCAGCCACATATTTGTTGTCCCCATTGAGAATAACGGTTCCTCCAGAAGGGATCGCTTCCACCAGTTCCGCCTTCGCCCTGGCAATATTCTCTATGGAACCGAGAAGCTCCATATGGGTTTCTCCCACATTGGTCACAATGCCGACAGAGGGCTCTGCCACAGGCGCCAATGCCTCGATTTGGTGCAGCCCGCGCATTCCGATTTCCACCACGGCTGCTGTATCCTCTTTCTCCAGCCCCAGGAGTGTCAACGGCAGGCCAATCTCATTGTTGAAATTCGCCTGGGTCTTGAGAACCTTCCCCCTGGCAGAAAGCACCGCCGCTACAAGTTCCTTTGTTGTCGTCTTTCCGTTGGAACCCGTAATGGCAATCACCGGCAGGTCGAATTTCCTGCGCCAAAGGTGGGCGATCTCCTGATAGGCTTTCTGTGTATCTCCCACCTTCAGCACGGTTCCTCTGATGCCCTGCAGGTTCTCCTCCGAACAGGAAATGGTCACCATAACACCTGCAGCGCCCTTTTCTACAGCCTCTTTGGCAAAATCCTCGCCGTTGAAGCGTTCACCCTTCAAGGCAACAAACAGCACGCCCTTCGAAATCCTTCGCGTATCCGTTACCACATCGCTGAATCTGTCTCCGAGCCTCTGTACCGCATCCGCATGTGTTGCAGACAGAATCTCCTCAAGCGTAAAAGCCGGCATTATCTCTTCCCCCTAATGGCATCTCTTGCTACTTCCCTATCATCGAAATGAATGGTTTTGTCCTTCAGGATCTGGTAGTCCTCATGGCCTTTTCCGAGAATCACGACAATATCATCCTTCTCGGCCAGTTCCACGGCACGAAAAATCGCAGCGCGACGATCCACGATGCACTCGTGATGCTTCCCGCCGATCGTTTCCTTCACACCTTCCTCCACCTGGCTGAGAATAAACTCCGGATCTTCCGTGCGCGGATTATCCGATGTGGCAATCACAACATCGGAAAGCGCTGCCGCAAGCCTGCCCATAATGGGTCGCTTCGTGCGATCCCTATCGCCGCCGCAGCCAAAAACCGTAATGACGCGGCGCTTTGCAATCTGTCTTGCCGTATGAAGCACATTTTCCACACCGTCAGGCGTATGGGCATAGTCCACGATGACGAAGAAATCCTGCCCCTCTCTCACGGACTCAAACCGACCTGGCACACTGGAAAACTTCTGCAATGCATCCCGGATCACCTCCGGAGCAATGCCCTCCGCCAATGCCGCCCCTGCAGCAGACATGACGTTGTATACGTTGAAGATCCCCGTAATGGACAGTTGCAAATCCATCCTGCCGAATGCTCCGGACAAACAGAACCTGGAACCCCCGGGCAAGACCTCGATGTTCTCCGCCCGCAAATCCGCTGCCGCTTCCATACCATACGTCAGATGACTGCAGACCGCATGCTCCAGCATCGTCCTCCCGGCAGAATCATCTATATTCACGACAGCCGTTTTCCCCTTTTTGGAGCCGTCCCGGGACAAAAGCCCGAAGAGCTTTGCCTTCGCCAGCTTGTAATTCTCCAAGGTCTTGTGATAGTCCAGATGATCCTGCGTAAGGTTCGTGAACACAGCCGTATCAAACTCGATGCCGGCTACACGATTCTGATCCAATGCATGGGAGGATACCTCCATGACCACATAATCCATTCCCTCGTCACGCATCATTGCCAGAGTATTCTGAAGTTCTACTACATCCGGCGTTGTATTGTGAATCGGAAGACTCTTTTCCTCCACCATAATCTGTATCGTACCGATCAGTCCTACCTTGAAACCGGCATTCCTCAGGATCGCCCTCGTGATATAGCTCGTTGTCGTCTTTCCGTTGGTTCCCGTAATGCCAATGATGCGCATGGAACGCGCCGGATAGTCATGGAAGAAAGGAACAATGGTATCGAGTGCCCCGTTGAGCTCCGGAACCTTCAAAACCGTCATCCCCCGGGGAGCCTCAACATTACGCGTTGTGAGAATGGCCTTGGCACCCTGTTCCGCCACCTGGGGAATGAAACTGTGCCCGTCCACATGGATTCCCGGAACGCAGACAAACAACGCTCCTGCTCCCACCTTGCGGGAATCACGTTCTATCCCGGTTATCTCAACGCTTCTGTCGCCAATCACCTCAGCACCTTCCACCAGCGCTGCCAGTTCACCGATTGTCTTCATCCTGTCCTTTTCCTCCTCATTCAGACAAATCCGCTTCAAATAAAACGCTTCTTTTCTCAAGGGCAAGAAAAGAAGCGTGACATTCCATTATTTCTCATGGACAAAATACACCTTGGCGGGCGTCTGCATCCCCAGCTCGCCTGTCGCAATGGCCTTGATTCTCTGTGGTGACTTGAGCTGTGCAATCTCAACGCGCAGGCGTTCATTTTCCTGTTCGATGACCTGTGCTCTCTGCTGCGTATCCACAAGGACATAACCCCTGCTGGCGCTGATACCGCTTCGTATAGTGACAGCCATCGCCAACACAGTGAATAAAATGAATAACGTCCGGCAACGGGAACGCAAGGGTTTATTCAGCAGCATCTGAGACCGCTGGAACTGCCGGGGTTTCTCCACAAGCATCGGTCTGGGCCTCTGCGGCGTTTGAACACTTTCAGGGTATGCTTCGTAATCGTATTCCTCTTCTATGCGTCTTGCGAGCATCTTATCCCCCCTGTTGATTATAATTTCTCGCCAATGCGCAATTTAGCGCTTTTGGAGCGGGAATTTCTCTCCAGCTCCTCATGGGCAGCCGTCATGGGCTTGCCGATAAGACGGATTTCAGGCCGGTGATGACAGACACAGACAGGAAGCCCAGGCGGACAAATGCATCCGCGGCTCATTTCCTTCAAAACCTGCTTTGCAATGCGATCCTCCAGAGAATGAAACGTGAGAATGGCAATCCGCCCTCCTGCTTTCAAATGGGCAACCGCCACCTGGAAAGCATGCCTCAAAATCCCCAGTTCATCATTCACCTCAATGCGAATGGCCTGGAACACGCGCTTGGCCGGATGGCCTCCCGCTGATCGGCGCACGGCCTTTGGCACCGCACGGCAAATGATATCCACGAGTTCTCCCGTAGACTCCACAGGCTTTTCCTGTCTTGCCTTAACGATGAATGCCGCGATGCGCTTCGACCAGCGCTCCTCGCCGTACTCATGGAAGATACGGGCAAGCTCCCTTTCCTCATAAGCATTCACCACATCATAAGCGGAAAACGCGCATTCTGTATCCATGCGCATGTCAAGGGGCGCATCCTGCATATAGGAAAACCCCCGCTCCGCTGTATCAAGCTGATGGGATGACACTCCCAGGTCAAAGACGAAGCCGTCTGCCTTGGAAACCCCCTGTGCCGTCAAAATGTTTTCCAGATTGCGGAAGTTGTCATGGACAATATCCACCCGGCACCTGGCTTCCCGTAACTTCTCCGTCGCTGCAGCGATCGCTGCGGCATCCTGATCGATGCCTATGATGCGGCCTTCCGGCGTCAACGATTCGGCAATGCGGCTGGAATGCCCGGCTCCACCCAGAGTACAGTCCACATACGTCCCGGCAGGATCCGTCACCAATCCTTCTACTGTTTCCTCAAGCATGACACTGACATGATGAAACTCCATCGCCCATGAATCCCTCACTATGATACATCAAATTCCCAAATCCGCCAAATTCTCAGCGATTACGGCTACCGTCGGATTCACCTCGCCTGTGTAGTTCGTCCAGTTTTCCTTATCCCAAAGCTCAGCCCTGTTCATGATGCCCGTAAGTACTACATCCTTTTTCAATCCGGCATATTCTCTGAGATTTCCCGGCACAAGGAACCTGCCCTGCTTATCGCATTCCAGCATCCTGGCACCGGCAAAGAAAAACCGCACGACAGCACGTGCCTCCGACTTGGCAAGTGGCAACTGACGGAGTTTCGTCGAAAGGCTCTCCCATTCCTCCTGTCCATAAAGGAACAGGCAGCTGTCCAGTCCTTTCGTGATGTAGAATTTCTCTCCCAGCTCCGTGCGAAAGTCTGCCGGCATGATGACGCGGCCCTTGGTGTCGATTGTGTGCGTGTACTCACCCATCAACATATCGCGTCCACCATCCCATAGCAATTATAACCCACTTTCCACCACTTTGCACCACCTGTATACTCTTTTTATATCAAAAATATCCTTCTTTGGCAAGAAGTTTTTTCCCTTTTCTCCTGCCAAATGTACCTATAAATCCTCCATATCTTGTATTTTTAAAGGACTTGAATCCCATATATGGTAAACTCCCCCGCCTTTCCCTTTCCAAGCCCCTCTTTTTCCGTTTGGAAAAAACCATAAAAAAGCAAGGCGGGAAATATGCATGCACCGCCTTGCCATAATTTGGAAACAATATGCCCGCAAGTCCTATACCAAAATGCATAAAATTTTCACGTTCTCACGCCCGCGTGCTTTTCACATCATGGTTATGGGATCGATGTCAATGACCACATCCCTTCGAAGCTGCATGTCCTCCTGCCGCAGAAATTCCTGAACCGCGGAAAGGGAAGCCGTCTTGATCAGGACAACAAACCGGAATATCCCGCGGTAATTCGCAATCATCGCAGGAGACGGACCGATAATCTGCTGCTTCGGCGCATTGGCAAAGGCCTTTCGGAACCGCTCCACAAATGCCGATGCTTCCCCCCTTGCCCGTTCCTCATCCCCGTGCTGGAAGATCAGCTTTACCAAGCGGCTGAAGGGCGGATAGAAGAGCTGGCGCCGCAAGAGGATCTCCTGTTCGTAAAAGCCCGCATAGTCCTGGGTGATACCGCAGAGCACTGCATAATGCTCCGGATTATAGCTTTGGACAATGACCCTGCCCCCCGGCTCCGAAGCATGCACGGCATGACGGCCTGCCCGCCCTGCCGTTTGCGTAATGAGCATAAAGCATCGTTCCGCCGCCCGAAAATCCGGCATATACAGACCGGAATCGGCGCTGATGATGCCGACTGCAGTGACATTTGGAAGATCGTGGCCCTTTGCCACCATCTGTGTCCCGAGAAGAATATCATACGCTCCCTGACGAAATTTCTCCAGAATCTCCCGATGGGCGAATTTCGTTCCCGTGGTATCGCGATCCATGCGAACAATCCTCGCTTGGGGCGCAAGCGTGGAAAGTTCCTGTTCCAGCTTTTCCGTGCCGGAGCCGAAATACTTGATGTACCGGCTCCCGCACTTTGGGCAGACGGTGGGAGTCTCTACCTGAACATCGCAGTGATGGCAGCAGAGCTTTCTGTTCTTATGGTACACAAGCGGCAAACCACAGAAACTGCATTTGAGCACAGTGCCGCAGGCCCTGCACATGACAAAGGTCGAAAAACCGCGCCGATTCAGCATAATGATGATCTGCTGATGCTTTGCCAGTGTTCCCTCCACCAATGCCTGCAATTCCCTGGAAATGATATGCCGATTGCCTTGACGGATTTCCTGCCGCATATCAACACAGGTTACTTCCGGCAATGGCAGATCGCCGATGCGCTTCGGCATGGAAAGCAGCGTAAGCTCTCCCTCTCTGGCCCGATAAAAGCTTTCCATGGACGGCGTTGCGCTGCCGAGAAGCAGTATCCCGCCGTGAAGCTTTGCAAGTTTCTCCGCCACAACCCGTGCATGATAGCGCGGGGACTCATCCTGTTTATAGGACATGTCCTGCTCCTCGTCAAGAATGATGAGCCCGATATCCTCTGCGGGAGTGAAGAGAGCAGAGCGCACACCTATGATGACTCCCGCTTCCCCCTTCCTCGCACGCACGATGGCATCGTTGCGTTCCGCAAGGGATAGCCTGCTGTGCATGACGATGATATCCTGCTGAAAATAAGCTTTAAAGGCCATGACCAATTGCCCCGTCAAAGCGATCTCCGGCACCAGAACAATCACACTGCGCCCCATCGCACGTGCCTTCACGGATGCCTCAATATAGACCTGCGTCTTGCCACTCCCCGTAACCCCATGCAACAGGAAGCCATGATATTCCCGCTCAGCCATTCGGGAAGCAATCTCCGCCAATGCCTTCTTCTGAGCTTCCGAAAGCTCCACGCATCGGTGCTCTGCCGCAAGATGCCGATAGCTGTCGCGCAGAACGCGCCTTTGGCGAATCTCTGCCAAACCTGCATCACAAAGAGCCTTCACCACCCCCGGAGATATTTTCATTTCCCTCAGATCCGCCATGGACTGCTCCGGCTTCACCTGCAGGACTTCCAATAAGCGCTTCTGCGCCCTGCGTCTTTGAAAAGCTTCCAGCAGCTCCTCCGTTATCGGTTCCGTACGCACAAGGTATCTCTCGTATTGGGCAGACGTTCTCCGCTTCGCATCATAAACCTTTTCAAGAACTTGATGCCGCAGCATTTTTTCGATGCAGGATGCCAGAGAATCTGCCAAATCCGGCAATGCTTTCCGAAGACCCGAATTTGTCATGGGACCATTCCTCAGAAGCAGCCGATAGACACGGCGGCACTGTTCCATATGCAAAAGCGCATGGTCTTTGGCTTCTTCCCTCGCCCCATATCGCAGGGAAATCCTCAGACCGCTTTTCCCGGGCATGAACAGCCGCATCATTTCCGCCATGGAACACAAATAAAACTCTGACAGCCACCTTGCCGCACAAATCATTCTTTCATTGAACCATGCCTCATCATCCACCGTCTCCTGTATTTCCTTCAATGGAAACTCGCACGCCGTCAAATACGCTGTCGACAGGACAAACCCTTCCACCTTTCTTCCACCAAAAGGCACAAAAACGCGCCATCCCGCGCCCACATGGGAAAGGTGCTCCGGCACAAGATAAGTATAGGCTTTCGCGATGCTTTTTACCGGTATATTTACGAATACATCCGCTGTCAACACTTGGGTTCCACCCTTCTCCATACATGCATTCTCCATTCGAAAGATTCTTTTGAAAGATTCCTCCAAAAGAAGGATGGATTTCGGCAAAGTTTCTCACATGAATACATAGGTACAGATTGTCCTTGACCAAAATACATCCTTGGGATATAATCTATTTGTACAAGACATTTGTCGCGAGGTAGTAAATATGAACACAAAAAGCCTGGGGAAACAAGGAGAAGATATCGCCGCAAAATACCTTTGTGCCCATGGATACCGCATTCTTTCGAGAAATTTTCACGTATCCATAGGCGAAGTGGATATCATTGCATGGGACGAGGATGTTCTCGTATTCATCGAAGTCAAGACACGACGCAGCGATCGATGCGGCACCCCCGGACAATCCGTGCATCATCGCAAGCAGCAAAAAATTGCGCGGACCGCTGACTGGTATCTGCACCAACATCATATGGAGCAGACGCCCTGCCGCTTTGATGTCATTGAAGTATATCTTCGCTCAGACCATACCTGGAAGATACGGCAAATCAGCGGCGCCTTTGAGTCCGGCAACAGCAGATAGGAGGCGGATCCCATGTTTGCCAAAGCCTACGGAGCAACAACACTGGGTGTCGACGGATTGATCATAGATGTGGAGGTGGACTGCGCCAATGGCCTTCCCTCCTTTGATATCGTCGGACTGGCCGACACGGCAGTAAAAGAATCCAAAGAACGTGTTCGGACAGCCATCCGGAACTCCGGCATAAAACTCCGACAAGAAAAACTGACCATAAATCTGGCGCCTGCCAATCTCCGCAAGGACAATTCCGGTCTGGATCTTCCCATTGCGGTTGGAATTCTGGCTGCGTATGGTCTGATTCCGACAGAAAAACTCGAAAAGAAGCTTTTCGCTGCCGAATTGTCCCTGGAAGGAGACTGCCGCGCCATCAGAGGCATCCTTCCCATGGCTGTAAAGGCAAGGGAGCAGGGATTCACCACCTTTTTCACCTCCCGCGCAAATGCCAATGAGGCGCTTCTCGTGAAGGGCATCCAAATCTATGCACTGGATCATCTGACCCAGCTCATCGATTTCCTTCTCGATCGGACAGAACTTTCCTTAGCCGAAAGACAGGAAACGCCGAAATGTACGCATCCCGCCTTTTCCGATGATTTCGCTGATGTGCAGGGACAGTTCCTCGCCAAGCGCGCACTTGAAATCGCTGCTGCCGGCGGTCATAATGCCCTGATGGTGGGCAGCCCCGGTGCAGGGAAAACCATGCTGGCCCGCCGCATGAACTCCATTCTTCCGGAACTCACCAGAGAAGAAGCGCTGGAAGTAACGAAAATCTACAGCATTGCCGGGCTCCTTCCACCCAATGGAGGCCTGGTCACACGCCGCCCCTTCCGCAGTCCCCATCACACCACTTCCATGACCGCCCTCATCGGTGGCGGAAGCATCCCTAGGCCGGGAGAAGTCACCTTGGCGCAGAACGGAGTACTGTTTCTTGATGAACTTCCGGAATTCAACAAGACCACACTGGAAGTCCTCCGACAGCCTCTGGAGGATCGTTCCGTCACAATTGCCAGAGTCAATGCAACCCTGACCTTCCCTGCCAATTTCATACTTCTGAGTGCAATGAATCCATGCCCCTGTGGGTATTACGGCGAAGAGGATGATACCCATACCTGCGAATGTACGCCCAATGAAATCAAACGCTACACGAGAAAAATTTCCGGTCCTCTGCTGGATCGCATTGACATTCATATCCGCGTCCCCCGGGTGGAATACAAGGATCTGAGTTCCACGCAGAAAGCGGAGCCATCCCTAAGAATACGGGAGCGTGTCACAGCCGCCAGACAAAGGCAATATGCGCGAATGAAGAAATTCGGACTCTTCTGCAATGCACAGATGAACCATGCCATTCTGATGGAGACCTGTCCCCTGGACAGATCCGCCCAAAAACTTCTGGAGCAGGCTTTCCGCCTCATGAACCTCTCTGCCCGATCCTACGACCGGATCGTAAAAGTCGCCCGCACTGCAGCGGATCTGGGAGGGTCGGAGAAAATCCAGGACGCACATATCGCAGAGGCCATCCAACTCCGAAATAGTGTTGGAGTGAACATGAATTGAAAAACAAAAGGCTGTCCTATGCGGGCAGCCTTCTTTATATCACAATCGAATCTGAGGTTTCTTCTTTTCTGCTTTTTTATCCATCCGATAAACATAGGCCATGACCTCAGCAATCGCCCGGTAAAGCTCCGGCGGAATCTCCCGATCAAGTTCCAGCGCCATGAGCATATTGACCAATGTTTTGTTCTGATAGACAGGTATCGTATTCTTTTGGGCAACAGCCATGATGTTTTCTGCCACATGGCCGCGACCTTTGGCAACAACACGCGGTGCCGCATCCTGCTCCATATCGTATTTAAGCGCAACAGCCTGCGGATCCGCATTTGGATCCGTCTCCGGCTCCGGAGCCCACGATCTGCGTCTTCCTGCCATGTCTCTCACCTACCATCCTGCAGCATCCACGACATCCTGCCCATCGCTGCCCCTTGTTCCATCTTGGCGTGCGGCTGAACCCAAAGCACACCCACCTACACACTCTACCTATTATAACGCAATTGTTCAAGTTTTGCCATAGGCAAAACCTCCAATTAGCGTTTCGACGAACTTGTTTCGTCATACCCCAAGGGCATATATTCCCACTAACTTCGTGCTGTGCTGCGCTTGCACTCACTAAGTGCTCATATGATAACGCAATTGCGACGCGAAGCCAGTGTAAGCCCTCGTTCATCTTTATAACAATTGCCCGCTATGCAGCCATCTGCTTTGTCATCGTCGGTTGACGTAGCACCGCTACGTCGCCCTCCTCTTCCTAGCATCTGACCACATATCGAACAATTGATTATTCTAAATCTGAACGAGGTCTTACACTAGTCCCCGCAGGGATTCAAGTTTTGCCATAGGCAA
>DFES01000119.1 GCA_002369175.1 Selenomonadaceae bacterium UBA3796 | reverse complement strand
AATATCCGCCAAAGGCTTGCCCGGCAATCTGGTGGAGCTGTATCTGGCAGGAATGATACCTATTATCTTCATCTGCAAATCACTGTCCTTTGTATAAATAAAAATGTGCATATAACATTGAGAACGTCAACTTATTGACACCACCATCCAGATTGCTATAATAATAGTAAGTAAATGACCAAGAAAGGGGCGTATGCACTGTGAATGAAGCCAGGCCCAAACGCACTTTCAAGGATTCCATATTCCGAAGCAGATTCAGCAATCCCACAGACCTTTCCGCCATACATACCAGAATCACGGGCATACCTACGAAGCCTGAAGACATCACCATCAACACTTTGAAGCATGTTTTCTTCAGCCTTGAGCGCAACGATCTCTCCTATCTGGTCAACCACCGCTTCATTGTGCTATTCGAAGAACAAAGCACTCTGAACCAGAATATGCCCCTGCGTATGTTGGTCTACATAACCATGCTTTACCGCAAAATGCTAAAACGCAGAGATTTTTACCTTGCCAGCCGTGTTCCTCTACCGGTGCCGGAATTCTACGAATTCTACTGCGGCACCAAGGACCAGCCCCTTGCCTCCACCTTGCGCCTTTCGGATTCCTTTCCGAAGGATCTTCCTTTTCCACCGCCTCTGGAACTGATTGTCACCCGCTACAACATCAGCTACCACGAAGATATCAGCAAATGCAGCAGTCTCTTGGAATACAAGCCCCTGCGGGACTACAGCTTCTTTGTCTACGATGTCCGCAGGCGCATAGAAGCCGGAGAAGTGCTAAAAGAGGCCATCCAAAAATCTATCAAATACTGCATTGAGCATGACATCATGAAAAATTACCTGATCGAGAACCAGAAGGAGGTTTTAGATATGTACAGCCTGCATTGGAACGAACAAGCCTCAAGAGAAGCCGCCATGGAAGACGGACGCATGGAAGGACGCATGGAAGGACGCAACGAAGAACGCCGCAGTGGCATCCTCACCCTAATCCAAACACTCAAGGATCTTTCCATCAGCCAGCCTCAGGTTGTCGAGCAGCTTATGAAGCGCTACTCCCTTACCCGCCAGGATGCCCTGGCGGCAGTACAGGCAAACTGGTAAGTCTCAGCCCCCGCCCTGCGGGGGCTTTTATGTTGCCTTATCCATCAAGTGAATCCTTCCCCGCAGATGCCATACAGTTCTGCCAAAAATTAGATCATTTTATCTTCATAAGGCGAACAAAATCTTTGTATCCTAAAATGCCCTCTTTTGAAACGCGCCTCGCAAGTGGGAGTATGAAATCCAGGAACAAGTGATGGACATACCCGCAGGGTACACGTCTCCCGCCTCATTGCAACACGAAGCTAATCCATCAGGAAAACGCCAACTGGAAGATTTTTTTTGGCTATAAAAAATCAGTTCTTTCTTATCTGTTCAGATATATACTTTTCTTCCGACAACATACATGTACTTACTTCAATTCCCATTGCATTATTTTTTTTATTGATTGAAAAATTTCTCATTTTCTCTATATATTTTTCTTTTTTAGTAAAGAAAAATATATACTCATTCTCTCTCGGTGCAATCACATATTCTTCACTTTTGCATATCTGTTTTTTTATTTTTATAATACATTTTTTTGCATTAATTTCCTTTAGATCTTCAATGGAAATTTTCCCCCAGGGATCTGTATAGATAATAAATTCTCGGTCTGATAATATTTCCTCTGCTGGAGCTAACGATTCCTGTAAAATAGAATAGGATATATTGCAAAACTCTGCTACATCTGGAAATTGAATTTGAAGTAGCGAACTAATATCCTTTTTCATATATACTGCATTATATCCATCATATTTTCCTGCCGCCCCTATAGAACCAAACTTTTCAGGTGTCCTTTTATCTATATAACCTAAAAATTTGAGTATGGAAAGCACAATATAATATTTATGAATCAGTAAAGACGAAATCACTCCACCTTCATAATAAATTTTCTTGAATTTATGCTCTATTTGCGATTCCGCTGTATTGCCAGATAAAATTACATATTCTGGTAGATAATCTTCTGGAACAAGATTCATCAATGGAGCTGTAAAATATGGATGTATAATACTTATCCCATTACTATATAACTTACTCCAATTCTCATCAATATAATAATTTCTTGGATGCAATTTTAAAATCGGAAAGGTATTTTCAGGGCAGAAATAATCACATGTTACTTGAATACAAAAAAAGAAATAGCATCGACTATTTTTGAAATGCATATTACATGTTTCAAAATTTCTATATGCTATTTCTCCATACTTTGAATCACTCAATAAAAAGATCCATGTCAGTGGTTTTGATTTATTCCACCTTTCAATATCAAACACATCTCTAATAGTTTTTTTATCTTCATACGCAAGCATAAGAATAGCTTTTCCAGGGTCAAATAATGTATATTCTTTCTCAGAAAATCCAACTTTGTCCGAAGATGGAAAAAGAACAACGGATTGGAATTTATTTTTCCCGAATACAGCACAATGTTTAAATAGCATATCACAATATATTTTCCTATTTGGAAGACAACCAATAAAAAAATTTCTATTTCGTTTTTTAAAATGATTCGATGATAGTTCAAACGATGTGAATTTTATTTTTTTTAATGAAAAGTATATCCCAACAGGATCGTATACATCGTATGTGGAGTAAACATAATCGAACAATCTGACATCACATTCTTGCCTTCTAAACAAATCATCAAAAACTTTCTCTATCTCTTTCTCTCCTTGAGCAACACTACTACAATTCAATGCGACTTTTTCATTATATGTAAAATACCCCTTAAAAATATTTTTCGCCACAAACTTCTTTATAAGACTTTCATATTGTGATGCTAAGTGAATAGAAAATTCTCCCTCTCCTATTAGAAGATATGCATCATCAGTTTTATGCTTTGTCAATTTATGTGCAACAATCCATCCAAAGGCTGCAGGATGTGGATAAATATATAGAATTTTACGAGGCTGGTATTTCAAAATCTCCTTTTTAAGAGCATGAATATCTCCCATTATTCTCATCAAATATTCTGGATGTACAACATCACTTAATCCATTGTTATTTTCTTTCATATAGAATTTATAAAACAACGGATATTGGTAAAGAAATCGTTCATTTATATATACTAAAATATTTTGTCGGTACTCTATCTTTACTCTGCGATTTCCCCACATCAATGGTCGAATGCAATCCAATGATATGAATCCATTATTTCGGAAAAGTTTTTTCCAATAGGATGGGAATTGTGGATTTTTAGAATCTTCATCCTGCCCTGGAATACAGGATGAAAATAATATGACATCACTTAATTGACAAAGATCATGGATGAATACAGGAGCATGATCCGAAGGAATTTTATTGGCAACTTCCAATGAAACCGCCAAATCCAGCTTGATTTTAGAGTTGAATCGAGCACTCGTAATATCTGCAGCATGGAATTCATTTCTATTCTTTTTCCAAAACTCAGCATTTGCATACGAACCAGAATCTGTCCCCGTTATTCTCAACCCGTTCTTTTGAAATTCCTTTAAAAGTTCCCCTTCACCGCACCCAATTTCCACAACGGATTTTGGATGGAAGAATTTCAAAATTAATGAAACAAGTTCCTGTACAGATACATCATTCTGCAACATTTTCAAACCACTCCACTTCCCATATTCCCCATTTCCCTAAACATAAACGTTCTTCAAAAACTTCTCATCACCTTATAACGAGGCAGAAAATATCCCCCACTTCCGCAAGTGGGGACATCTTCGGCTCGTTACATGGAACCGATCGTTATCCAGTTCCGAATAAGAGATCCCTTTCTATTTTCCATAACATAATGATTTATGAAATACGATTTTGTTTTCTCATCAAGGCTATCTAAGTATTCCATCATAGTAAATAAGAATGAGTTATTAAATCTCTTCAAGGAAGCTGGTTCGGTCTACCTGCCTTCTTAAATACGAAAGATGTGGATATCCCCCATTCTCCGATCCAGTTATCCTGAAACACTTCACAGGGGAAACAGAAATTGCGATTGGCAATCTTGAATATTTTGGACTGTGGAAATGCATGCATTTCCATGTGTTCCTTTTCATTGACGTATAAATCATAGGAAAATTTGTATCCATATTTGTACGTTGGAATCTGGAAAAATGCCATTCCATCATCAGATAAAACACGGAACATCGAATTCAGCAAATACTCCATAACAGGTGGGCAATTATGCTGAAGAACAATCCTTGAGTACACGACATCAGCCTTTGGGAGACTTTCGTAGTCATGCATATTTTCTATCAAACGGAACTCGACATTAGATGATTTGACTTCTCTTCTGGCGACATCCAGATTTCCGTCTGAAATATCCAATGCTATCACTTTTTTGAATATTGTTGCCAATGTCTTTGTCACACGTCCACATCCACAGCCATATTCAATAACTGTACAATTCTTTAAACCATCTGTCCCCCCCCCATGGACATTCCCATCTGATAAAAATCCATTCCGATTCAAAGTCGCAACAATCGCTTTTGCCTCAATCTTCCCGGATTCATAAAATTGAGCCTTTGTTTCCTCATTTATGTTTTCGTTCTTGTATTGATCATGCGTCAAAACAGACCAAAATGGATTCTCCTTGCCAAATTTTTTCCATTCCTTTTGAATTCTCTGGAAAATATTTTCCAGCTCGGAATCTGTGCAATCTTCTATCTCCATTGGAGGTGATGCAAAATCAAAGACCTGCATGGGAATATCCTGAGGTTTATTCGCAATATGACAAAAGGTTCTCCCAAATTCATCCGATGTTAAGAATTTCATGCGCAAATCATCAATCGAATGACAAGTCTTTATATGTTCATCCACTACTGATTTGCTCTCAGGAGCTCTTCCTAAGATATATCGGTAGCAATTCACTACATCTTCCCTTTGAATTGACATATTCCTTACTTCCTCCTTAGAAAAAGAATAGATTGCTCTGCGGGTATTGCCATCTGTCAACGCTTTCCCTATGCTGATGCAACTCCCGAATTTCATAGATTCCAGAATGATCCTCCAAGTATTCATTCATATCGATGAAACCATCGTAAATCCCGGACATGCGGGATACATATCCTTCCCAATCAGCATAGTGTTTCGGATTGAACTCCTGCATCAGGGGAATCCTGTTCTCAGACAGGATTCCCATTGCGCCCTCGATAACACTGCTTTCAAAACCTTCCACATCAATCCAAAGATAGTCCACGTTCGATGCTGACAAACTCTCTGACCGACAATAATCATCCAGGGGCATGATCTTCACAGACTCCACGCTGCTGTCCAGGAGATTCTCCTGGATCTGCGGCACATTCTCCAGCCCTGCCTTTCCCTGCATCATGATGCCGGACGCACCCGGATTGTTCCTCCGATAGAAGAAGTCCTTGGTCTCTTGGACAGCTCCCAGTCCAACATGAACAACTTCAATATCATCTATATGATTCAATCTGCAATTCACATGGAACAAATCAAAATTTTTCTGCATTGGTTCAAATGCAACAACTTTCAGCAAAGGATTGCATACCTTTTTCACATAGATGGAGGTTGTTCCGATATTTCCCCCAATGTCAAAAAAATATCCGCAACGCTTCTTCTTTCCATAATATTGGTCAGTCAAGCGAAAAAATGCTTCAATGAGATCCCATGAAAAATTCTTTTCATGCGCACGCATCCACTGACCTATCGTTACATCCCCGCTATCGAAAACATAGAAAATCCCCTGATCCACTTCTACCGACAAGTATGGAATATCCTTTCGCTGAAACTCTTTGACAAGTCCCATACTTCTCACAAAATCTTCCCATTCCATTGTCTCTATTATTTTTGCGAATTCATCCGAGCGCAAAAACAGATATGACAGGGTCATTAGATTTTCTGCACGATTCATGTGATACTGTATCGCTTCCTCGCTTTCCGGTTCCCGTCCTAAAATATACCTATAGCAATTCACTACATCTTCCCTTGAAATTGCCAAAACTCTCACCTCTGAATCGCGTGTTCCATATCCATCACAATGATCTTCCGAATCCCAAAGGCAAGAATCCGCTTGTCATTGCTCTCCATGTTCATGGCAGGAGAAGAGGCGTCCGGATACATAAGTGTCAGTTTCACTCGCCCACACTCCATGGCCTCCTTCGGTATGCAAAAACGAACACTGGGATATTCAATATTTCCACGAAAAACATTCCTATCATTGGCAAATGCCACCAAACGCTGCATTCCATGGTAAATCATTCGAAAATCCATTTGGACAACAAGATCCTCTTCCGTTCCCAGATCCATCTCAAATTCGAACGAACTATCCTTTGTCCATGCAAAGCATCCCTGCTCCACTCGATGGATGCCGTTCTTGAAGAGTTTGGAACCATATCCATGGGGAGTGAACATGATGGGTTTGTTTATGGGATAGTTAATGCCATTTGCCTGAAACACCTTATTCGTCATTTTGCGCCCTCCCCTCCGTCTGGAGATATCAGCATACGAATCCGATTCAACATATCTTCCTCATCGGCATAGCACATTGCCGCTGTCCCAAATGCTTTCTGCAGGCTGCTCTCCTTGGATGGCAGCAGAATTTTCTTGCTGGATGCGGCAAGAAATTCCCTTTCTTCCAATGTCAATGACACATCAGGAAGAAGGACGCATGCGATTACTTGCTGCCAGTCCTTGCTCTTCTGTACCCACTCCAGCATAGAAAAATTCACACCGCGAATTTGATTGAGTGCAAGGGGAAGCTTGCTTCCCTTGAATGCGATGATATGCTGTGCCCTGGGAACCACTGCCGATTCCTTCATACGGTATATCTCCTTCAGCTTCTTCACCTGGTTGGAGAAATCATTGTCCTTCATCAATTCCCTTCCCTTTGTGCCGAGCCGGGAACGCAGCTCCGGATCTTCCGCAAGTTTTCTGATTTTGGATGCCAGATCCCTCTCATCTCCGATACGAAACAGCAAGCCAGTGAGCCCATCCAATACCAGTTCCCTGTTTCCTCCCAAATCCGGGGCGATCACAGGCAGGCCGCAGGCCATTGCTTCCGTGATGGTGACTGGCTGGTTCTCAGGCCACACAGAGGGAAGGCAATAGATATCCGTTTCGGCGTATACTTTGCCGATCTCATCGTTTGCTACTTTTCCCCAGAATCGTATTTGGGATGAGATCCCAAGGGTATTTGCCAGTTCCCGGTAGGCATCTTTCTCGCATCCGTCGCCGACCAAGTGGACTATCAGATTTTTTATTTGCAGGGATGCCACAGCCCGCAAAAGGACATCCACCCCCTTATGTCTTCCAAAGAATCCTACATAAGAAATCCGAAGGTTCTTCGACGGCTTGTGCTCTACCTTCCAGAAGTTCTCTACACTGCACCCATTCCAGAGCACATGCATTCTTCTATAGGGAAAACCCGCACGCACATAAGCCATTGCAAGGTATTCACTGGGCGAAATAAAGGCATCCACCTTCTCAAAGGCTCGACGCATGTAATCCTGCCGAAGCTTCACCGGCACCTGGATGCCATTCCCTGTCAATTTTTCCAAGCACCGACTGCAGGAATCAATGTCTCCGCAGATTTCCCCATGACGGTCCAGAAGCGTGTTATGGAGGCAGAATCCCCAGTAGTCATGCAAAGTAAGGCAGACTTTTGCGCCAAAATGCCTGGCAATGGCGAAGATCTCCATGGACATGCCGCTGATGTTATGGCAGTGAACCACCGTCGGCCGGATCATGCGGCAATATTCTTCAAATAATGCATTCACCCGTGCCGAGTAAAAATTGATGCCATTGGCATCCCTTGCGTCCGGACGAACATGGACTCTCAACACCGGAATTCCCTCTGCATCTTCCATGTGGCAGGATTCCTCCATGTCGTTCCCCCGACTGTCTATGGAGAAGGAGAAAACAGCATCCCCCATGGAGGAAAGGGCTTTTCCCTGCTGATGCGCTATGATCTCTGCACCGCCGAGAACCGTCGGAGGGTAGAAATTGCTGCAAAGAATAACTCTCTCCCCTGTACTTTTGCGGAGTTCTTCTTCGATGCGACTCCGGATGCATGCATCCAGCCATCCCTGCGAGTGGATGGGACAAGGGGCAAGCAGGCTGTCAGAAAGCGCTCCTGCGATACCAAACGCATACTCATCCCATGTCACAATCTCACGGCGGACTGCCTCCTCACAAATCTGGCGATAATACGCCTCATCCGTCAACAGACGATACAGGGATGATGCCATTGCCTCCACGGAAAGAATGTCTGTTCCCAGGCACCCTCCGGGTGCTCCAAGTTCCCCAATGCTTCCCTTGTCACTGCACAGGCACGGTTTTCCACACCAAAGGCTCTCGGCAATGGGCATCCCATATCCCTCGAGCTCTGAAGGATACACTGTAAAGGTGCAGGTCTGATACAGCTTGTGGAGTGTTTTGTCATCCACCACGCCAAGCCATCGGACATTTGGAAGCTTTCGGCAATAATCTTTGACTTTTTCCGGAATTTCAGTATTCCCGGCATATTGGTTGCCCACCATGGTCAACCGAACTTTCATCTCCGGATGGCTTTCCATGAGCTGTTCGAAGGCCTGAAGGAGCCGCAAATGATTTTTGCGGGGTTCCAAGGTCGATACGAAAAGAATCTCTTGTTCCGGCTTTCTTGGCAAAGGTTTGTCAGCGCGGGGGAGACCATCCATTTCACCCGAAAGGGAAACGGTTGTCACACGTCCTCCCGACAGCCCGCGTTCTTTCCAGAATTCCTCCAGATCCTGCTGGTTATGTTTTGCAATGGGCAGGACAAAGTCGCAATCTGCCAATAACATCATGTACTTCACATGATTCTCGTGAACGGATTTGCTGACGAGCTCGGGACGCTTGACTGCTATGGCATCGTAAAAAATCGCACCTACCCGCACGCCATTTTGATGCATCTGCGGAATGACCCTGCGCATCTTTCCATGGGGAACGGTTTCCGTCAGCAGCAGCGCCTTCTTCCGGTTTCCCATCTCCGGCAGGATTTTCTTCAAGGTATTGCGTGGCTGCCCGTCCTCTGAAAAAACGGGAATTTCTTCCAGGATCGGACCTCCATAAGAACAGAGTCTTTTCGCCTCCTGAAGATAAGGAAACACATAGCCACCGATGCTCTCATCCCAGAGAACAAATACCGTAGCATATCTCTCCTGAAGCTTTGCCGCTACTTTGCGCGTGACACGCATGACTCCGGTGTTTGCGGTATCATGGCAGGCATCCGTGACATCCATCAGCAGGATGCATTCCCTGCCCATGACGGACTGCATCGCTTCCATCACTTCGGCAGCGCTGCGCCTCCATGTGAACTCCTTGCGAAAACGGGCAAAGCAGTCCCTCATTTCCTCCGTCGAAAGGGTGCTCCTTCCGGCCAGAAAATCCGATATTTTCCCTGCCATCTCCTCCATGGTTTCACAGAGGAAATAAGGGTGCGCCGCTACCTCAGGATGGGCGCCGATGTTCAAAACAAACATCGGACAATCCACATACTGCATCTCCGCCAGGGGGAGATCAAATCCTTCCCACTTCGTTGGAAGGAAGCCTGCATCGGAAAGTTCCATAACGCCGCGCATTGTTGCATCATCCAGGAATCCCGGACAGTAGTACATGTCCTCCAGTTCCTTGGGTATTGCCATTTCTTTTGGCGAGGAAAGGACAACAATTTTCACCTTTTCCTGATGATCCCGGAAGTACCTTGCCAGTTCAAAACTGGCCGGAGAATTCTTGTAATTTCCTGCCTCCCATCGTCCCGGCTGGAACAAAATACGATATCCTTCGCTCTGAAACTTACGAAGCTCTTCCAGAGCTCCACTCTTTTCTATTCCCAGGTCTGCCTGTCCCCAAAGATGGAGATCCAGATGATCCGCACCATGAAGAACACTGCTTGTAGGAATGATGCCATCCGTATCAGGGATGCTCTGCGTTTCCTCAATGAATTTGCTGACAGCAATGATGCCACTGGAAAAACGAAGATTCTCCCTGCGTAGGGTCGCCAGCTTCAACTGGGTAAGCACTTGCCCCTTGCCCATCCCATCCGTTGGAACTTTTCCATGATCATGGAAAAAGGCATATCCGCATTTCTTTCGCAGGAAGCCAATGCACTGATAGAAGGGCCATCCCGCTATAAATGCCACATCGGGAGAATTATCCGGAGTAAACCACTCTTTCCAGTGTTTTTTTAGATACTGTAGCGTAAACTCGTTTCCATTAAAATAATTTTCTGCCATGGGAATCGGAATAAAGCGATCAGAGCATCTGCCAACAGCGGCGGCATCCAAGCGGTTCCCCATCATAACGATCTCATGGCCCTGCTGCTTCCAAAAATGCCCCAGGAGCAAGAGGACCCTGTCTACACCAAAGCGAAAAAGAAAACGCTCATTGCAAATCAAAATTCTCATTTATCTTCCTCCGTATTTCCCTTGTAGCCAATGATCACATACTCAAATCCATACAGCCTCTTCTCCATATCGGGAAACTGTATGTTCATTCCTTGCAAAACGTTTCCTTGCACTTCTTCCCCATGAATTTCTACCTTTAAAAATCCTGCCTTCTGGAGTCTCCTCGCTATGCGCGGGAGCCGATCCAGGGATGTCGAAAGGCTCATGCCTCCTGCCATGAATATTCCATCGTCTGAAAGAATACGGCAAGACTCCCGAAAAATTTCATCCAACTCTACCAAAGAAGCAGCCATCACACCATGAAGCATAGAAACCACATCTACAGACATACTCATGACATGGGGGAGGTGGCAGAGCGGTGTCCCATAGTTTACTACAAGCCCTTTTCTCTGACACTCTCTTACGCACTCCCTGCTGGAATCAATCCCCGTCGCCGCAATCTTCATTCCTTGAAGGACTTCAAGCCATTTGCCCATGCCACATTCCAGATCCAGAACAAAACATTTTGTACCTTTTTTTTTAGCATACTCCAGATATGGCGTATAATATTCCATAGACTCTCTGTCGAATGAACTCCTAATCGCCTCTTCGAAATCTTTTTCCATCCTTCCTAAAACATCCATTCCAAGCCACTCTCCTACTCACAATAAATCCACGCTGTCATTCCGACTACCGCTTTGCATTTCATTCTTTTGGATTCGCACCAAATGTATAGCTCGTATACCCCAGGCCGTCCCGGCGCAACTACGGGAAGAGATGCTGATTTCACCCCCAAAGCCAAGGGATGTGTCTGCATACGATGCGCCCCATTGATCCCCACGGGATCGAATCGATAGGTCATCTCCAGATCCCACATTTCCTCCTGTAGATTTTCAAATCCAACCAGTCGTATGGATGGGCGACTACAGAAGTTCACACGGGAAAAGAATCGATCAGGTGCATAGAGTTCCATGGTTCCGGTCTTGCTGTTATAAATGAGCATATAAGAAACAGGCCGTGTTTTCACCTTCCGAATCCAGCGGTCATAGGATTCCAGAATGGCATTTGTCTTTCTCCAATGCATAACAGCAAATTGTTCCCTGCATTTCACAAGAACTTTCTGCTGCATGGAACGCTCATCCTGTTCCTCTACTGCCTGTGGCATATTTTGGAGATTGTACTTTTCATACAAAATGGGATAATAATTTTCAAACAGATATTCCTCGGGCATGTACATAGAATACCAGTCCGTGGAAAGTGCCGGCCAGCACAGAGTCTTGAATTTTCTGCTCAGAAACCTACGTGGATATTTCGCGCAAGCATAATTAAAATACAGACTCCACTCATCATATCCCTGAAATTCGATATTTGGATATGCCGAAAGAATCTCTCGATAAATCCTTCGGTCAATAATCTGGGGCATATGGGCGGAATACTGCAATGTCGGAAACGCATGTTTTTGAAGGAAGGAAAGCGTTTTATACATCCCCCTGTCAAAGGAGGTTGGCTCCATCATTTTTCCACACCAATAGCGCAAGTCATAGAAATAATAGCCAATATACTTTCCATTTTCCAAAAAATCTGTTTCCTTAATTTCCATCAAAGGACGATAATCATCATCGTACATGAGGAAGACCGAATCCAGTTTTTCTGATTTCATCGCACAGCATCTCAGTAAAAAATTTCTCTGCTCATGATCCGCAGGCAATTTTTCCCCATGCAATGCTTCCTCATCCGTGAGAAAATCCACAATCAACTTCCCACGATACATTGACTTGATTTTCTCGATCATAGCTCCCGGTGTGCCAATCAATACACGATCGATAAAGGGAATATACTTTTCAATCCCGGAGAGTGCATGGATGATATCTTCTTCCCTGGCAGATAAAATATATGCCTGTCGAATCGATGCAGGGACTTCTATATCATCAAAAGTGAGGGAGTCAATAGCTGCAATAGCGTTCTCTACGGAAGTTCTCCAACTTTGCGGATTATAATTCCCGACATATTCCTTCCTTTTTTGATACCACGTTTCATCTTCGAGGTATCGACATACTAAATTTGCTAAAGCCACGGAATCATTTTGCGGGAAGTATTCGCAGTAGTCTGCCCCGATTTCCCGGAATACTTCAATATCACTTGCCAAAACAGGAATGCCATGATGCAAAGCCTCAACAATGGGAAGACCATATCCTTCATAAAAGGATGGAAATACAAACAAGAATGCATGGTCGTAAAGATAGGTTATATTTTTATCGTCTGCGGCTTCAATAAGAAAAATCCTCTTTCCCAGGAGTTCATGGGTTCGGATACGCTCCATAAGTTCATCACATTTCCAGCCCTGTCTTCCTGCGATTACCAGATTGATGTTCTTTCCTTCCAGTTCTTTTTCCATGCAGTCCAACAGAACTCCGTGATTCTTTCTCGGCTCTATGGTTGCAACAATCAACATGTATCTTCCGGACGCAACTGCAGTAGTCACATCCTCACGCAGGTCTTCTTTTGATGTAGGGAGCATTGCAGTGACATCTGCACCCAAGCCTGCAACCCGAACCCTTTTCTCAAGGGAACACCTCATGGCAATCGTCTCGATATCTTTTTTTGTGTGTTCTGTTGAAGTGAGAATAACATCTGCATATTTCAGGCAAGCCGCCAAATAATCATAGAATCGATAAACTGTACTTGGATGGACATACTGAGGATACATGACAGGAACAACGTCCTGCAAGAACACCACAATTTTCATTCCATGTTTTTTCAGTTCAGAGTAAAGGAAACCTCTCCTCAGGCATTTTCCGTTCCAAAGAGCATCCACTTCAAGGAATACGCCTGTCTCATCAATATCCTGCATCATCCATTGCTCACCGGATAAGGGGTTCGCGTCTTTTATATCGTGAAAATTTTCCATTTTATCACGAACAATCTGCGGAGTTACTATAAGATATCGGTTTCTTCGAAAATCCCAGCTTAAAAATACAACATCATATTGGGGCATGCCCATCAAGTGATGGATGTATTCCCATACCACCCGCTGTATTCCCGTAATCGTCTGTGCCCGTAGAAAGTGGGATATATCCATATATATTGTCATGCGCCATTCGCCCCTATTTATAAATATTATTGTAAAGTTTCACATATCCAAGTCTTTTAAACTCTGGTGAATTTAGAAAAATTTTCAAAAATTTTTCCTGGAATTCATGCGAGGGAAGAGCAATATCTTCGTGTTCGCTCCAAAAATTTTTCGATGCATCATCAATCAATCTCTGGAAAAAGAAAGCATAACACCCCTTCACAAATTCCATATTTTCAAGTCCCTGCAATCTTCGAAGATCAAATTCATATTGATTTACTCCAAGCAATCTTCTTGTGATACCGGAATCAAAAGGAAGCTCATTTCTTTCCTTTGCGAACGCACAAATGACATCATAGACTTCCAAATAAGGAACATTTTCCCACTCAACTGAATCTATGCCATTTCGATCATGGACGATGGAATTCATCTGAAATTTATGAATAGACTTCCCCCCATATCCCCTCAGCGTCTCTGCAATTCCCTCATCCTTTTCTACTGCAATGAGAACGGGAATATCCTGGTAGATGGAAACAATACCGGGGGAATACACCATCTTCTCATGAAATAAGAATCCTTGCCTTTCTGGATTTTGGTCTACAAAAAAGACAATATCAGATCGATTTTTATACTCTTCGTAGGCAAGGTTTCCCCATTCCCCCGTCCCGTAAATTATGATTTTTTCCAGGTAATCCTCTTCATCCGGTGTGAATTTTTCTATGTTTGTTACTCCTAGACTCTCAAGAAATTCTCGTATGGCATAATCGCTTTCCACAGCAATAATAACATTCGTATCCCGATAGCTTTCAAGCACGTCCGGAAGGAATACCTGTTTTCCGTAAATACCACAGGCATAATTACTGCAATTTCTATCCACGTAAAACAGAATGTTGTGTGTTTCCCGATATCTCCAGTACGCCATCTTTCCCCATTTTCCAGCCCCATAGATGATACATGACTCCACTTCATTTCCTCCCTGTATCCCGCACAGTTTTATTTCCCGTTTCGCCAATATTCCAATGTTTTTTCTATGCTACTTTGAAAATCACATTTTACCTTCCAGCCGACATTTTTTCTCAGCTTCTCCGCATTCCCAATGAAATAGGGAACTTCTGAAGGACGCATGCGTTTTTCGTCTGGCTGCACAGCAATCTCCGTTCTTGCAAGAGAGAGCAGTGTGTCCAGTACTTCCTGCATGCTTCTGGCTTTCCCGGAGCACGCGTTGTATACGCCTCCTGCCACGTCTTTTTCGATAAGTGCAACATAGGCTTCCACTACATCCTCAACAAAGGTAAAGTCCCGGAACGCGCTGAGATCTCCTACCCGCATCACAGGTTCCTGCTCTCCGCGTTCAATCGCAGCAATCTGGCTTGCAAAATCTGCGGTCACGAATCCCTTCGCCTGTCCCGGCCCGAAATGGTTGAAAGACCGCGTGCTGATAACGGTCATGCCGTATTTCTTCCCCAGCTGCAATACCATCTGCTCTGCACAGAGTTTGCTGATGGCGTAGGGATTCTGGGGCTGGCAGGGTACATCTTCTGTCAGGGGCTTCCCTGATTTCGCCGCCAGCCCATACTGGTCGCTGGAGCCGATGTTCAAGAACTTTGCCTTTGGATTGACCTCATAAAGTGCCTGCAGTACATGCACTGTACCGCGAATATTCACGCTGACGGTAAGTGCAGGATTCTCCCATGCAATCGGTACATTGCTGATGGCTGCGAGATGAATGACCGCATCCGGACAAACTTCTCCCATATATCGCCTTACACCGCTGTAATCAGAAATATCTTCCTCATAAACCGGCACACGGAGTCTTTTGAGTGTCTCGCTGCTGCCGATTCCCATGGAAACAACCTCATGGCCGTGCTCCAGGAGCAGGCGTACGAGATAACTTCCTACAAATCCGCCGGCACCTGTCACAAGAACCTTCATCCGCTCACCTTCCGTTCCCGCTCTACACGTTCCATATCCGCATCCACCATCCTGCAAATCATCTCCTCCATGCTGGTCTTTGCTTTCCAGCCAAGGGTCTTCTCCGCTTTCTCCGGGTTGCCGAGAAGGACATCCACTTCTGCCGGGCGATAGAATTGGGGATCGATGACCACATAATCCTCATAATCCATCCCCACATGTGCAAACGCCGTCTTGCACATCTCCCTTACGCTTGTCGTGCGCCCTGTGGCAACTACATAGGTATCCGGCTTTTCCTGCTGCAGCATGAGATGCATGGCCTCCACATAATCTCCGGCAAAGCCCCAATCCCTTTTGGCATCTATGTTTCCCAGATGAATGTCTTTTTGGAACCCATGCTTGATCCGAGCAACGCCGTCTGTAACCTTCCGCGTGACAAACTCGATGCCGCGCAAGGGAGACTCGTGGTTAAAGAGAATGCCGCAACAGCCGAAGATGTCGAAACTCTCCCGGTAGTTGATGGTAGACCAATGGGCAAAGAGTTTTGCCACGCCGTAAGGACTGCGGGGATGAAAAGGCGTCTCTTCCGACTGGATGGGATATTCCGGCATGCCGCCAAACATCTCCGAAGTCGATGCCTGATAGAAGCGAATCCTCGGATTCACGATACGGATCGCTTCCAGGCAGTTGAGCGCACCAAGCCCCGTGGACTGTGCCGTAAGCTGGGGCTGTTTCCAAGAGGTTCCCACAAAGCTCTGGGCTCCCAGATTGTAGAATTCATCCGGCTCCGCTTCTTCCACGGCACGGATGACAGAGGTCACATCCGTGAGATCCCCCTCCATAAGATGCACCTTTTCATCAATGCCAAGATATTCCAATCGCCAGATTGTGGCTGTCGCACGTCGGGCAAGGAGGCCATAGACCTCGTACCCCTTTTCCAGAAGCAGTTTGGCAAGATATGCTCCGTCCTGTCCCGTAATGCCTGTAATAAGTGCCTTCTTCATCAAACCCCATCCCTCTCCCTTTTCTGTTTCATTGCAGCACAACATCGTCATCCTCCAGGTAATCCCCGTTGATCACCTCGATGAGCACGAGGGAAATCTTCCCCGGATTCCTGAGATAGTATGGCGTAGTTTTTGGTATATAGACGCTTTCATTGTCGTGGATCATCTTGTCTTCCCCGCCGATTTTCACCTCCGCCGTTCCCTTTGCCACCACCCAGTGGACGCTTCTGTGGAAGTGCATTCTTGCCGCTAATTCCTGTTGGGGACGCACTACAAGCTTCCTCATGCGGTATCCGCTGCCTGCGCCGAGAAGTGTCTGCTGCCCCCAGGCAAAGTAGATGGTGGTATGCTCCACGGCTTCCTTCCTGCCCCTCTGCTTCAGGATATCCACCAGATCCTTTACCTTTTGGGACTCTCCCTTCTGCGCCACGAGAATGACATCATCGGTTTCGATGATCATTGTATCGTCAAGGCCAATGCCAGCAATCAGGCGGCTTTGCCCCAGAAACAGACTCTTCTTGCAGTCAATGGTGATGATGTCCCCCTTGACTGCATTGTCATTGGCATCCTTATCGAGAACTTCATAAATCGCATCCCAGGAGCCCACATCATTCCAGTAGAGCTTCAAGGGAATGGTCACGCCGATTTGGGATTTCTCCGCCACGGCGTAATCCACGGAGATATCCGGAAGCTCTGAAAAATGTTCCACAAGCTCCTCATAGGCATTGGAAAAATACCCTGCAATCTTGGGTGCGTACTTCTCCAGTTCCTGCAAAAAACAGTCGATGCGAAAGGCAAACATACCGGAATTCCAGTAGTAGTTTCCTTTTTCGAGATAGCCCTCTGCTGTCTTTTCATCCGGTTTTTCCTTGAAGGAGGAGGTACGGAAGGCGCCACCCAGATCCTCCCCCGTCTCAATGTAGCCATAGCCGGTTTCCGGCTTCGTCGGATGGATGCCGAAGGTAACCAGATGCCCTTTCTCTGCAAGATCCATTGCCTTCGTCACAGCGCTCTGGAATGCCACATTGGGACGGATGATGTGATCCGATGTGGAAATAAAGATCACCTCATCCTCCGCTGCTCCCAATTTCTCCACGCAATACTTTGCGGCCAGAAGGATGGCGGGAGCCGTATTCCTGGCCGTCGGCTCCATGACGATATGCGCTCCTTCTGCACCACTGTTTTGAAGCTCTGTCTTCACATGATGCACATAGGCTTCATTCGTGACAACGATGATATCCTCCGGACGGATAATATCGCGAAAGCGCGTAATGGTTTCCTCCAAGAGGGATTTATCCTGGTCAATCGACAGGAACTGCTTTGGCCTGCATTTTCGCGACAAAGGGAACAACCTCGTTCCCCCGCCTCCGGCTAAGATAACGATTTTCACGGCATCACCTTCTATTTTTTGAAATATTCATTCTTTATCATTTCAGGTTACTTCTCCCTCGCCCATCTCAGAAAGGTCATAGAGGATATCCCAAGCTGTTCTGCTGCTTTGTTGCTGGAAATTTCTCTTCTTTCCCATTTCTTCTTGAGGGCTTCAAACTCTGCCGGGCGCTTTTTGGGCCTGCGTCCCACCTGCACGCCCTTCTCCTTTGCACTTTGAATGCCTGCCATCACTTTCTTTTGCAAATACTCCTTCTTCCCCTGGTCGATGCAGGCATGAAGCTGCAGGAGAATGTCCGACACGATGTACCGCATGAGCTCGTTGCTGGAGCTGGACCTGGAATTGAGCACGGGAATATCCATGATGGCGATGTTGAACTTCTTCGCATGCTCCAGGTTTTTCCACTGCTTCGTGGTGTTATAAGGACTGGATTCCAGACGCCCTGCGCCTCGTATAACGAAGGTATCATTTTCCTCCAGGCTCTCCCTCATCTCTTTGAGACCGGGAGAGTCCGGCTCTTCGTGGCTCTTGATGCAGACGGGATCCGGAACGATATATGCCCGAAATGCACGACGCTCCTCTTCCGTCATGTTGTCAATATTGCTGGGCATAAAGCTCCACCTCCTTCCCAATGCCGCCCCTGCGTACGAAAGATCGCCGCGAATACACGATTTTCATGAAATAAATGAAGTGATTTCACTTATCTTTTAAGTCAATATTCAATGCACAGCGAACCTACTTCCCCCATAACAAGGTGGAAGATGCACATAAGGATATAGCAACAAGAATACGCCCCCTTGGGCGTATATTCCAGACTCGTTACATCCCGAATGCTCCAATTTCTCACATGGCGAAATTGGAACACCCGCATTGCAACACAATCCATGTATTTTCTTTCCCGTTAATTATATTATCTTTTGAGATGAAAATCAATAACGCATTTGACATCTATGAAAATGTTTTTTCAGTCAATCCTCGCTATACTGGAAAAGAGGGGGCTGAAAAGTTATGAATTGTCGTTTTAAGGAACTGCGCATCCGTCTTGGAATCACCCAGGAGGAATTCCGGCAGGACTTTAACCTCCGGTTTAATCGCAACTATACGCCATCCGCCATTTCACTCTTCGAGAACAACAAGCGCGTACCGGAAATCTCCGCGCTCATTGATTTTGCGGACTATTTCGCTGTGTCTGTGGACTACCTGCTCCACCGCGACAAACCGGAGGGTAATCCCCCCGGCCTTGAAGGGTTCACGAAGACAGAACTCTCCCACTTGAATAAGTACTGTGCCCTTTCGCCTTCCGGCAGAGAAATCATTGACAGTACGCTGGATGCAGTCTACCGTCAGGAAAATATGCAGGCGAAAGACCGCTCTTATGAAAAAAGGGAAATCTCCTGATTCCCAATCGATGGAATCACGTCGGCTCCCCAGTGGCAGCGTCAAAAAGATAAGGGACGGTGCATGTGCCCATTTCGGCCATACCCCGTCCCTTCGTGTTATCTCCTCATATTGCATCAGGAAGCGGCATCCGGTTCCGCTTTCCCCAATGCCTCTTTCAATGTTTCGGCATTCTTCTTCATTCTTTGGATATAGGCATTCATGGCGTCTTCCGTCGCCTCTCCTGTGACAATCGGATCCAGTATGTAGAGCTTTCCCCCTGTCTCCCTTGCAATGGTCTCCGCTGCGCTGGGAGAATACTGCGGCTCTGTAAAGAGCACCTTCACGGGAAGCTTCCCCACCTGCTCGATGGTCTGCTCCAATTCCTGCGGCGTCGGCTCCGTTCCCGGCTCCCGTTCCACCACGCTCACAATGTTCAGCTTGAATTCTTTTGCAAAATAAGGGAATGCTTCGTGAAAAGTCACAATGTCCTTATGCGGCAGGTCATCCAAGCTTCCATGCATTTCCTCCCGAAGCGCCTCCAGCTTCATCACATAATCCAGGGCGTTCTTTCGATATTCCTTGTCGTGAGCCGGATCCAGCTCACAGAGCTGGAATGTGATGGCTTTTACCTGCTCCATGGCATAGGTAACGCTCATCCAGACATGGGGATTGACTTCCTCTCCATCCTTCAGCGGATGTATCTTATCGCTCTTGGAGGCATCAATGATTTTGAGGTTCTTGTTCTGTCCGCTGGCTTTTTCAAGGAAGCTCTCCATCCCCAGTCCATTCACCACGAAGATATCCGCTGCTTCCAGAGTCTTCATATCCTGCGTGGTGAGTTGGTAATCATGAAGGCATCCCGTCTGAGGCTTTGTCAGGTTCACGACCTCTACCTCATCGACGCCCTTGGTGATATTCAGGACATCGATATACACCGGATAAAAGGAGGTAACCACGCGCAGCCCTTTCTTCTCTCCCGAGGGCTGGCTCCCTCCGCAGCCGAGCATGAACAAGCAGAGCCATAAAGCGGCACATACGATACATATTTTCTTCAAATGATCTCACATCCCGATTTCACAACGATAGTTTCCCGGCGTTGGCAAGCGCCTCTCTCGCCTCATGCATCATGCTTTCTATGATATCCTGCACGGGCTCGATCTTTTTCAGGGGCAGGAGGCTCTGCCCTGCCTGCATCATGCCGTTTTCCGTATCGCCGTCCACTGCCGCCAATTTGTTCGTCCCGGTAGCCATGTCCAGGAGGGTTTTCTTGTCTGCCTTGCCGGAGTACTCCAATGCGACAAAATCCTCCGAGAACTTGTTCTTGATACCGCGCACGGCGCCGCCGATCGTCCTGCCGGTTACAATGGTATCCGTATCTATGGCTTCCAGAAGTTTCTGCTTCATGTTGGCATGAACAGGACACTCTTCGGCGACCAGGAACCGCGTACCCATCTGAATGCCTGCCGCTCCCATGAGAAGCGCCGCTGCAAGCCCTCTGCCATCGGCGAATCCTCCGGCCATGATGACGGGAATGTCCTTCACCTCCGGAATTACCTGCGTCATCAGCGCCATTGTCGTCAAGACCCCGATGTGCCCTCCGGCTTCCATGCCCTCCACAACCATGGCGTCCGCGCCTTTCTCCTCCACGCGCTTCGCCAGTTTCACATTGGGAACCACGGGAATGACCTTGATGCCTGCTTCATGGAATTTTTCAAAATAGGGAACCGGATTCCCTGCGCCCAAGGTTACGAATGCGGGCTTTTCCTCGCAGATGACCTCCACGATCTCCTCTTTGTTCGGCGCCATGAGCATGACATTGACACCAAAGGGACAATCCGTGAGCTCGCGGCAGCGCCGGATTTCTTCCCTCGTGTACTCCGTTGTCCTCCCCCCCGTGGATATGATGCCTGCGCCTCCCGCATTGGAGACGGCGGAAGCAAGCCCCGCATCGGAAATCCAAGCCATGCCTCCCTGCAGGATGGGATACTTGATGTTCAAAAGTTCTGTTAGTTTCGTTGCCATACAACATTTCCTCCCTTGACAAAAAAAGCTGCCATGCTCCCGCACAGCAGTTCTCAACATCTCTTTAAGCCTCATGCGTTCTCCAATGCGCGCAAACTGACCACCTCATTGCTCTTCACAAATCGACTGGTTCCGTTCTGGGTTCTGTAGTTCAGGGTGTCCACATACGCCTGCGCCGCATCGGAAATCGATTTCGTCAGACTCGTCCCATCGGAATAAATACGTCCCGTTACCTCCGAAAACGCACCCGTCCCAAGTTTCATGACATCTGTGTAGGACTTGTCCATCGAATGGATCCTGCCCGTCAGGCGCGTACCATCGTCGTAGATTCTTTTGTTTCCCTGGGCAAAACGACTATTTCCCACATGCGTCTCATTTCCAAAATTCGACACATTCGCAAAGGAATTGTCCTGCGACGAGATCTTCGATGCCCATTTCTGCCCATACTGCACGATTTCCCGATTCGCCCGCTGAAATGCGCTCGTTCCCCAACTGGCTCCGCTCGTTGCGCTTGAGATTCCTCCCATAATCTGTCACCATCGCTTTCCTTACACATTCTTTCTCTTTCCTTAGATGTATTGGAAACAAGGAACTCCTGCTGATAGATGGCTATATTATAACGCATTTCCCGTAAATATTCAAATTTTTTTTTCATATTGGTGAACGCAAAAGGCTGCCGCAATACGCAGCAGCCCATAGCAGCCATCTCTTCCCAATCAGCCGAGAATCACAAGAGAATCGCCGTTCTTGACAGCCTCACCGGCGGCAACGTTAAATGCCTTGACCGTGCCGGCAGCATCTGCCGTGATCTCGTTCTGCATCTTCATCGCTTCGAGAATCAGCAGGACATCACCAGCCTGGACGCTCTGTCCGACGCTTGCAACAAGCTTCACGATCTTGCCCGGCATCGGAGCATCAATGGAATGCTCCCCTGCGCCGGCGGACTGAGCAGCTTTCTTGGGAGCTGCAGGTGCGGCAGGAGCTGCCGGTGCGGCGGAAGGAGCAGGTGCAGCGGCCTTCTTGGGCGCAGGACCCGCAGCCTTTACTTCCTCGACCTCAACCTCATAAGCAGTGCCGTTTACGGTAATGTTGAATTTTTTCATTGAAAATTCCTCCACTTTCATATTTCAAATATTTGCCGAATGAATCAGAGCTTATTGCGCGCGGCAATTGCCCATACATCACTGCGCTTGATGCGGACAGCGATGACCTTGTTTCCCATCATCTGCTGAACAGCAGCAGAGATAGCTGCCACAATCTCAGGCTTGATTTCCTTGTCACTCATGACGAAAGCCTCCTCAGCAATCCATTACAACGGAATATTGCCATGCTTCTTCGCCGGACCCACTTCACGCTTGCTCGCAAGGGCATTGAGGGCGGTAATGATGCGCGGACGCGTTTCCTTCGGCTCGATGACCATGTCCGCATAGCCGCGCTCCGCAGCTTTATAGGGAGTGGCAAATTCCTCCACATATTCCGCCGTCTTCTGTTCCTTGTCCGGATCCTTGCGGAAAATGATGTTTGCCGCGCCTGCAGGCCCCATGACCGCAATCTCGGAGGTCGGCCAGGCCATAACCTGATCTGCGCCGAGCTCGCGGCAGCACATGGCGATGTAAGAACCGCCATAGGCCTTGCGGGTAATGACCGTAACCTTGGGAACAGTGGCTTCGCTGTACGCATAAAGCATCTTCGCGCCATGACGGATAATGCCCAGGTGTTCCTGATTCACGCCCGGAAGGAATCCCGGAACATCCACAAGGTTCACGAGGGGGATATTGAAGGCATCGCAGAAGCGAATGAAGCGTGAGGACTTGTCCGAGGCATCCACATCAAGGCAGCCCGCCATCACCTTGGGCTGATTGGCGATGATGCCCACGCTGCGCCCGTCGAATCTGGCAAAGCATGTGATGATATTGGTGGCAAAATGCTCATGAACCTCATAGAACTCGCCGTTGTCAACGATGGAGCGAATGACATCCTTCATGTCATAAGGCGCATTGGGATTGTCGGGAATGACCGTGTTGAGGCTCTCATCCTGACGATCCGGATCGTCCCCGGTATCAACAATGGGGGCATCCTCCATGTTGTTGCTCGGCAGGAAGGAAAGGAGGTAACGAATCTGCTTGATGCAGTCATCTTCATCCTCTGCTGCAAAATGAGCCACACCGCTCTTGCTGTTGTGGGTCATTGCGCCACCCAGAGCCTCTGCCGTGATTTCTTCTGCCGTAACGGATTTGATAACCGCAGGCCCCGTGATGAACATCTGGCTCGTGTTCTTCACCATGTAGATGAAGTCTGTAATGGCCGGAGAATACACAGCACCGCCGGCGCAAGGTCCCATGATGACGGAGATCTGCGGGATGACACCGGAAGCCGCCGTATTGCGATAGAAAATGCCCGCATAGCCGGACAGTGCATCTACAGCCTCCTGTATGCGCGCACCGCCGGAATCGTTGATTCCAATGCAGGGCGCCCCCATTTTCATGGCAAGATCCATGACCTTCCAGATCTTATGGGCATGCTTTTCACCAAGAGAGCCGCCCTCCACGGTGAAATCCTGCGCAAATGCGTACACGAGACGCCCGTCAATGGTGCCATAGCCCGTCACCACGCCTTCGCCGGGGAGCTCTTTCTTCTCCTGGCCGAAGTTCGTGCAGCGATGCTTCATGAACATGTCCAGTTCGACAAAGGTATTCTCATCAAAGAGCTTCTCAATGCGCTCGCGAGCGGTCATCTTGCCTTTTTCATGCTGCTTGTCGATGCGAGCCTGGCCGCCTCCCTGCATGATATGCTCTTTCTTGGATTTCATTAACTCGATTTTTTCCTGAACAGTAGCCATTTCTACCTCCTAAATAGCTATACAGCATTGATTCCTTGCGCTTTTGCAGCGCAAATATTGCAGTCAGGGAATGGATTTCCCTCAGCCGCGCTGGCAGAGTTCGAGGAGTACGCCATGGGTGGCTTTCGGATGCAGGAAAGCAATCATGGCACCGCCGGCTCCCTTGCGGGGTTTTTCATCAATGAGCTTTACGCCTTTCTCCTTCAGGTCGGCAAGAGCCGCCTCAAGATTGTCCACGCGCAGGGCAATGTGCTGGATGCCGCCGCGTCCGCCATTCTTCTCCATGAACTTCGCAATGGGAGAATCCGGCTCCGTTGCCGCAAGAAGCTCAATCTCGCTGCCGTTGGGCGTCGGGTAGAAGCCCGTCGTCACCTTCTGCTCCGCCACCGTCTCCTCACCCGTGGAAGGGAGTCCAAGGGACTCGCTCCAGAATGCGCCGACTTCCTTGAGATCCGTAACTGCAATGCCGATATGGTCTACGCCTAAAATCTTGAACATTTGATATTACCTCCTCTGGAATGCTATAAAAATGCTTAGGAACTGTTCATAAATAAATTTTAGATTTGACTTGTCTGAATCTCCAGATGCGTCGTTGTCGTCAGTCGACATAGCACCGCTATGCCTCCTTCCTCCGCCTAGCCTATGAAGATTCATCCTGCGTCCTATCTTAAAATTTATTTATTGCCAGCTCCTTATCTCAGCATTTCACTCATAATATCGCCGACCACCGTATAGGGATCCGCCCTGTGCTGCTGGAACTGCTCTACATAGCTGTCAAGCCGTCCCGTGTCCACGATCCTGCTCTTGATATAACGGCTGAGGTTGCTGTTCAGGATGTCCAGCATCTCGTCCTTTGCGCGTTTCGTGCGCCTCTGGTCGAGGATCCCCTTCTCCGTAATATAATCGCGATGCGTTTGAACACTTCCGACAAGCTCCGAAATCCCTTCCCCCTGATTGGCCACTACCTTCTGGATGGGGGGACGCCAATCCGTCATGAAACTATCCAAATCCAGCATCATGTTGATTTCCCGCACCAGCTTGTCCGCACCGGGCAAGTCCGACTTGTTGATGGTGAAGAGATCGCCGATTTCCAGGATTCCTGCCTTGATTGCCTGGATGTCATCTCCCATGCCGGGAATCAATACGACCATGGTCGTATCTGCAGCCTTGACAATATCGACCTCGGATTGTCCGACGCCCACAGTCTCCACAATGATGACATCCTTGCCGAAAGCATCCATGGCCTTCACTGCGTCTGCTGTCTTATGGGAAAGTCCCCCGAGGCTTCCGCGGGTTCCCATGCTGCGGATGAAAACTCCCTCATCCATGGTCAGACTGTTCATGCGGATGCGATCTCCCAGGATCGCGCCCCCGGTAAAAGGACTGGTCGGGTCAACTGCGATGATGCCGACCGTCTTGCCCTGGCTCCGGTACTCCTTTGCGATCTTGTCCGTAAGCGTGCTCTTTCCCGCGCCGGGAGGTCCCGTAATCCCAAGAACATAGGCATTTCCCGTGTGAGGATAGAGCTTCGTCATGATTTCCGTGGCCTCGTCATACTCGTTCTCAATGGCTGTGATGGCCTTTGACAAGGCAAGCCGGTTGCCCTTTAATAGTTCTTCCACGATATCCATTTCTTCACCACCTTCTTCTACTCTTCTGCAAAAAAGAAGAATCTCCTGCAAAAATCCAAAAAATGGATGACGGCAGCAGAGCGCTGCTGTCATCCATCTCTTTACAGCTATCCTACCTATCGATCAAGCCTTCACGTTTGCCTTGATGAACTCCACCACATCAGAGGTGGGCGTACCGGGGGTGAATACCTCGGCAACCCCGGCTTCCTTGAGTGCCGGGATATCCCCTTCGGGAATCACACCGCCGCCGATGATGAGTACATCCTTCATGCCCTTCTCGCGGACCAGGTTCACAACCTTCGGGAAGAGGTGGGGATGAGCGCCTGAGAGAATGCTCATGGCAACCACATTGACATCCTCCTGCAAAGCTGCTTCAGCAATCTGCTCCGGTGTCTGGCGGAGTCCTGTATAGACAACCTCGAAACCGGCATCACGGAGTGCGCGGGCAACGACCTTCGCACCGCGATCATGTCCATCAAGACCGGGCTTGGCAACTAATACTCTAACTTTTTTATCCATTTCAAATTCCCTCCATATGTTTACGGAAAGCGTGGGAGAGGCTCCCACCCGAATCATTCAACAGGATCAAAGGCTCACATGTGCCTCGTACTCACCGAAGACCTCGCGCATAACGCCGCAGATCTCGCCAAGCGTTGCATAAGTCTTGACAGCTTTCAGGATATGGGGCATGAGATTCTCACTCTCATCCTTCTTGCAGGCATCCTTGAGCTCTGCAAGAGCTGCCTTGACGGCATCATTGTCACGACCCTTGGTCATCTTGTTGATGGGCTTGCCTGCCTTGAGATCAGCCAGCTTCTTGCACTGCTCAACGCCCACGGAAGCATCGATCTTGAGAAGTCCCTTCGGCGGCTCCTCGTTCTCGTCAATGTACTCGTTGACGCCAACGATGATGCGGCGCTTATTCTCCACATCCATCTGCCACTTATAGGCGCTGTCCTGAATCTCCTTCTGGATGTAGCCCTTTTCGATTGCCTCCACGGCGCCGCCCATTTCATCAATCTTCTTGATGTACTCAGCGGCCTCATTGTAGATGCGATCCGTCATAGCTTCCACATAGTAGGAGCCTGCCAGCGGGTCGATGACATCGGCCAGGCCGGACTCGTTTGCAACGATCTGCTGCGTGCGGAGCGCAATGGTGACGGATTCCTGCGTCGGCAGAGCCAAAGCCTCATCCCGGGAATTCGTATGGAGGGACTGCGTGCCACCCATGACAGCCGCTGCTGTCTGGAGCGCGACGCGTACGATATTATTGTTCGGCTGCTGCGCCGTCAGCATGGAACCGGCCGTCTGCGTATGCACACGAAGCATCATGGACTTCGGCTTCTGCGCATGGAAGCGGTTCTTCATGATATTTGCCCAGAGACGGCGGGAAGCACGGAACTTAGCCACTTCCTCAAGAACATTGTTATGAGCATTCCAGAAGAAGGACAGACGACCTGCGAAGTCATCCACGTTCATGCCGGCCTTGATTGCCGCATCAACGTAAGCGATACCATCGGCGATAGTGAATGCGATTTCCTGTGCCGCCGTAGAGCCGGCCTCGCGGATATGATATCCGGAAATGGAAATCGTGTTCCACTTCGGCACATTCTTGGAGCAATACTCAAAGATATTCGTGATAATACGCATGGACGGCTTCGGAGGGAAAATATAGGTGCCGCGTGCTGCATATTCCTTCAGGATATCGTTCTGAATCGTACCGCGGAGCTGATCTGCCGGAACGCCCTGCTCCTCCGCTACGGCAATATACATAGCCAAAAGAACGGAAGCCGGCGCATTGATGGTCATGGACGTGGAAACCTTGCCCAAGTCGATCTGGTCAAAGAGGACTTCCATATCAGCAAGGGAGTCGATGGCCACACCGACCTTTCCCACCTCGCCTTCGGAAATCGGATCATCCGAGTCGTAGCCGATCTGCGTGGGAAGGTCAAATGCACAGGAAAGACCCGTGCCGCCGTTGGCAATCAGATAGCGATACCGCTCATTGGATGCCTTCGCCGTGGAAAAGCCCGCATACATGCGCATGGTCCAAAAGCGGCCACGGTACATGGTGGGCTGTACGCCACGGGTGAAGGGATACTGTCCGGGGAAGCCGATTTCTTCCGCGTATGCCTCATCCCCCTTCACATCGAGGGGCGTGTAGATGCGCTTCTCGGGAAGGTATTTGCGCTCTGGGAACTTGGCGACAGCTTTTTCCACATTGGCCTCATACTTCGCAAGTTCAGCCTGGATCTTTTCATTGCTCATGATGAATTTTCCTCCTGCTCATTCAGTTCTATATTTGGTTCGGAAACCGTTGCCCGGTTCCTCATCGTTTGCTTTTATTTTTTCATGGAACCCGTTTCGAGGAATCTCTCATGGAAGGAAAGAGCTTCCTGAAGGATATGGGGCGTATGCGCATGCTTCGTGGCCTCTGTGGCGCGCTTGTAGTAGTCGAGCAGTAAGGGCTTGTAGTCGGGATGCGCACAGTTGTTGATGATTTCGAGGGCGCGCTCCCGGGGTGCCTTGCCGCGAAGATCGGCAATGCCCTGCTCCGTGATGATGACATCCACATCATGCTCCGTATGATCGATGTGGGAGCACATGGGAACCACGGAAGAAATCGCGCCGTTCTTGGCAACGGAGGGAGTGTAGAAAATCGTAAGGTACGCATTGCGGGCGAAGTCACCGCTGCCGCCGATGCCGTTCA
>DFES01000059.1 GCA_002369175.1 Selenomonadaceae bacterium UBA3796 | reverse complement strand
GGCGAAATTTGAACAATTGCGTTATAATAAGAACGAATTCCAATGCATTGAGGTAGCAACCAATGAAGAAAATCTTGTCTGTGAAACGTCTTCTCCTTGCCGATCTCCTGCTGGCCGGCGGCATGTCTGCCTATTGGCTGAGCGCGGGGCTTGCTCCCATGGAGACAGCTGCCGTGTTCATTTCCATCTTTTTTGCCGGATGTCCCCTGCCTTATTTCCTTTCCACCTCGGTTGTCCTTCATCGAGCCGTAGGTGCGGCGGAAAAGCAGAACATACGGATAAAATCTCCGGATGTTCTGAACAGACTGCAGTACATAGATACCCTTGCTCTCAGCAAAAACGGCACCGTAACGGAAGGAAAACCCTATATCTCCGACATTGTGCCGGAGGGCATGACCCAGTCTGCCTTGCTGGCATTGGCCGCCTCCGTGGAACGCGATGCCGTTCATCCCATTGGCCAGGCCATTTTCAAGACCGCCATGACCCGCAGGCTCCGCCTGCAGCGTCTGGCTGCCTGTACAGAGATTCCCGGCTGCGGCGTGGAAGCCATCATCAGCGGCAAGCCGGTTCGCGTCGGAAGACTGAACTGGCTGAAAAAGGAAGACGTGGATATCAGCGCAAGCCTCCTTACAAAACACGACAAGCTGGCCTATCGCGGCAAAGTACCCGTATTCGTCAGCAACGGCAAGTACGCCCGTGGAATCATCGCCCTGGAGGATTCCATCTCCCCGGAGACCATTGCGGCGATCCACCGCCTGCAAAAATTCGGAATCCGACTGATCATGCTTACAAGCGACAGCCAGCGCACAGCCGCAGCGATTAAAAAAGCCACGGACATTGACGAAATACGCGCTGATCTCTCCCCCCTTGAAAAGATAAGGGAACTGCAGCTCCTGCGCTCCAGGGGAGCCAATATTGCCGCAGCCGGCAATCCGGAAAGTGATCAGGCCATCTTCACGGAAGCGGATCTCTCCATCCAGCTGATTCCGCAGAAAAACACCATCGTTCCCCGCAACCGGGTTGAAGTCATCGACTCGGAGGAAGAAGAGGAAGAAGAAAGAAAATCGGAGGACGTCCCGGAGTCCGAGCCGGATGCCTTCCAGTCCGATCTCATACTGAAGGGAAGCCTTCGTTCCCTTATTCCGGCAATGGAACTGGCGCGTGAAGTACATCGCATCATCCGGCAGAACCACAAAATAACCTGTCTCGCATGGCTGCTTCTGCTTCCTCCCGCCATGGGACTTCTCACGGTTTTTGGGGGTTCCTTCCTGGATCCCGATATCGCCTTTGGCGGCTGTTTCTGCGCCTCATTGCTCATTTTCCTCAATTCCTTGAGAGCCGGCTTTATCTCTGGATCCAGGGAACTTTGAAGGAAACGTCTCAACTCAATTCACTGAACATAGGGGGCCTCAACAAATGCTTGAACTGAAAAATATTTCCTTTGATGTCACGGAAAGCGGCAAAAAAATCGACATCATCCAAAATCTCAGCCTCACCATAGACAGCCGCAAGTTTGTGGTCATCACCGGTCCGAACGGCAGTGGGAAATCCACCCTTGCCCGCATCATCGCCGGCATTGAACAACCAACAGAGGGACATATCTATCTCAACGGAGAGGATATCACGGGGCTCAATATTACCGAACGCGCCCGCAAGGGCATTGCCTTCGCCTTCCAGCAGCCCGTGCGCTTCAAGGGATTGGAGGTCATTGATCTCCTGCGCCTCGCCACAGGAAAACGCCTGAGTCAGACGGAGGCCTGCGACTACCTTGCTGAGGTTGGACTCTGCGCCAGGGACTACATAAACCGGGAAGTCAATTCTTCCCTGTCCGGCGGCGAGCTCAAGCGCATCGAAATCGCCACGGTGATGGCGCGCAAGGCCATGCTCACGATTTTTGACGAGCCGGAAGCAGGCATTGATCTTTGGAGCTTCCAAAATCTCATCCGCATCTTCGAGAAAATGCGGGAGGATATCAAGGACAGTTCCATTCTCATCATCTCCCATCAGGAGCGCATCCTGAGCATTGCCGATGAAATCATCGTGCTGACCAACGGCAAAATCGAAAAACGAGGACCCGGACGAGATATCCTGCCGGAGCTCATCGGTACGGAATCTGCCCTGGCAGCCTGCGACCGAATCAAAGCATAAAAAAGACATGCCCCATCCTTTGCGCGGGGCATGTTTTTTTTATGGTTGCGATTGCACAATGTCCGGAAATTTTTTCAGCAGATATTCCCCAAGGGTCTTGCCAATGTGTTTCTTGGCATCGTAGTCGGGATGAATTCCATCCGTCGTATAGCCGATCTTGAGGTTCCCCTCTCCGTCTGTAATCATACTGGAAACATCCACTGCATGCTTCTGTGTCATGATCCACCGGTTCACATATCTCTGCCGATCCATCCAGTCCTCCGGGGGCAGTTCATTCAGCCCGCGCAAAGCGATGACCTCGGGACTGATGGGCGTAGTAGTTGCAAACACGGGAATGATGCCGTTCGCCTCGCAACGATCCCGTATCTCCTTTAAGTTTTGCACCGTCTCCCAGGCTTCCGTGGAGCCACGATAATCATTGACTCCCCCCATAATGACGAGAATCCGTGGATGAAAGGGAAGAACATCCCTTTCAAAGCGAAGGAGCATCTGCTCCGTGGTATCGCCGCTGAGTCCCAGGTTCTTCACCGGAACGGTGGAATAGGTCTCCCAATTGTAGAGTGTATTTCCGGGAGAGACCGAAAATGCGCCCCCGCCATGGGTAATGCTGTCTCCGAGAGCCGCCACGGTCACCTTCGGTTCCACATGGAAGGGAACTTTGTCCGACCAATCCCCCAGGGGAGTTCCGTCCTCGTCAACAGAGCGCACCCGCCAGCAATAGTCTCCGGGATACGTATAGCCACCATCTTCGTAGATGGTGTATTCCCCGGCCTTCATCGTATGAATCAGAAGATCCTTGCCGTTGCGGTTCCGAAATACCTGCACCTCATGATGTTCTGCGCCAAGCATGGGAATCCAGGAGTATACAGGATACAACGGCGCAAATGCCATCTTGTCAAATTCCGTTGTCGGAAGAGGAGCCTTTGCATCAAAGACCCCGGTTTCAGCAATGGGACGCGGCTCGGAAAAATGCTCCAAGGGCCTTCCCTCAAAATTCAGTGGACACACCTTCCAGTAAAACGATTTTTTTTCCTCGCCGAAGGAAGATAAATCAATCTCCACGCCATTGGTATAAACCTTGTTTGCCACATAGGCAATATTGGAGACGGTATCCTTTTCATCCTTCAGCAGCACCACCTGATAGTACACCGCTCTAGGGGATACCGACCAGGTTAGCCTCACCTTCTTCATTCCTTCCGCAGATGCCTCCCCATGAAGCAAGCCCGCCACAAGAAGGAATACCGCACAGCATACCCCAAGGATACATGTTTTTTTCCATTTTCCATCTGCATTCAAATTTTCATGCCTCCCATACACGTTTGTAATCCTTGAAACAACAGCCTTTCTCTTACCATAATTTTAGCGGAAAGGCAGGCATTTTTCAATGGTGGAAGCAGGCTCCAGCCAGACCTTCTTACCGCAGAAAGCGATGCCATAGCTCCAGATTTCCTTGACCCCCTGCCGGGAAAGCTCCGTCCCGTAGGCCTTGTCCGCAATCTGCAGGAGGGCTTCCTTTGCCTTTGCTTCCAGTTCCTCCTCCCCTTTTGCCGCCTTGAGTTCCAGAATAACCCCGGGGGCGTTCTCCTTCAAGGGGAAGAAGGCGATGTCGAAGCGGCCATAGCCGGATTCGCGGTTGGAGGCTATGCGGTATTCCCCCTCCATGAGGACAGAGATGCCCAACATAAAGCCGTGATAAAAGGTCTCCGCCTGTGCGGCATCGTGATAGCTTACGAAATCCCGCAGGATTTCTGACAGGACTTCCGAAAATCCTTTCACATCCCCGGAAGCCATGGCTTTCATCATATCTCGCAACAGGACTCCCCCTTTGCGCGGGACGATATAGTTCAGGATTTCCTTGCGATAGGCCGTGCGAATTTCGACGTTGGGAATCTTGAGCTTTGCCCATTCCATGTATTCCTCATCCTGCCAAATCTCGACCGGTTTCAAGTACCCGGCTGTCATAAGCATCATGAAGAGGGCATCACGGTTCGTGCGAATATCTGCATAGACAAGATTCTCCAGAACAGGAGCCTCCACAGCCTTTCCCTGCAGCAACCCTTCCAGCTCCCTCTGCCTGCGCTCGTCCACCTGCGCCAGTAAATCTCTCAGGATGCTGTTGCCGGAGGTGTTCAGCCAATAGGGACGGAACTTGCAGCCGTTGTCGATATACTGCACCACAGACCAGGGATTGTAGATCTCCATCGTACCGAACTGGTAGCCGTCATACCAGCGTTTCAGTTCCGGCAGTTTGTCCGCCGCGC
>DFES01000029.1 GCA_002369175.1 Selenomonadaceae bacterium UBA3796 | reverse complement strand
ACGTAAAGATCACCGTTCTCGCCGCCGCGATTGCCGGCTTCGCCTCCACCCGCAACGCGAACCCTGGAACCCTGATCCACGCCTTTCGGAATATTCACCTTGATTTTGCGCCTTACACGCTGCTTGCCAGATCCACGGCATTCCCTGCAGGGATTCTTGACAATTTTTCCTGCGCCTCCGCAACGACCGCAGGTACGGCGGCTGACAATCCGCCCAAAAGGCGTGTTCTGCGCCACTTCCTTCTGTCCTGTTCCATGGCAGTCCGGGCATGTTTCCGGCGTGGAGCCCGGCGCCGCCCCTGTTCCGTGACAGGCCTGGCAGTTTTCCGTACGTGGAATGTCAAGCTCTGCCGACTTGCCGAAAGCAGCCTCTTCAAAGGATATCTCCAAATCATAACGAAGGTCGCTGCCCCGTTCAGGACCCGGACTGTCATGTCCTCCTCCGTTGAAGAACATATTGAAGATGTCGCCCCAGTCCTTGCCTCCGCCGAAACCTCCGCCGAAACCATCAAAGCCGTCAAATCCCCTGCCCATTCCTCCGGTGCCATCGAAGGCCGCATGACCGAACTGGTCATACTGAGCCTTTTTCTGAGGATCCTTCAGGACATCATATGCCTCATTGATTTCCTTGGATTTCTCCCGCGCCTCTTCCTTGTTATCGGGATTGCGATCGGGATGGTATTTCAGGATCATCTTCTTATAGGCTCGTTTGATCTCTGCATCAGAAGCATCCCTGCCGACACCAAGAACTTCATAATAATCGCGTTTCTCGCTCACATTGCACCACCCTTGTATACAGGAACTGTTCATAAATAAATTTTAGATTTGACTTGTCTAAATCTCAAAATTTATTCATTGCCAGTTCCATACAGTGAAAAGTGGATAGCGGGCTGTCCGCTAACCACTCCTCACTGACTGCTGCTCTCAGAAAACCGATTCCGGCCGCTTATTTCTTGTCGTCCTTCACTTCCGTGTATTCCGCATCCACAACATCGTCATCCTGCTTCGTTCCCTGGGATGCACTCTCAGCATGCTGTGCGCCCATATCTGCACCGGGAGCCGCTCCCGGGCCTGCTGCCTGACCCTGCTGATAAGCTGCTGCGCTCATCTCATAGAGAGGTTTCTGGAGGTCTTCCGTTGCCTTCTTGATGGCCTCGATATCCGTGCCCTTCAAGGCCTCCTTCACCTTCTCACAGGCTGCCTTCACCTTGTCCACCTGTCCCGGATCCGCCTTATCACCGAGATCCTTGATGGTCTTCTCCGCCTGATAGACGAGGGAATCCGCCTGATTCTTTGCGTCGATGGCTTCCTTCTGCTTCTTGTCCTCCGCCGCATGGGCTTCTGCTTCCTTGACCATGCGGTCGATGTCCTCCTTGCTCATGCCGCTGCCGGACTGAATCGTAATCTTCTGCTCCTTGCCCGTACCGAGATCCTTTGCGGAAACCTTGACGATGCCGTTCTCATCGATATCGAAGGTAACCTCGATGCGGGGCACTCCACGGGGAGCAGGAGGAATATCGGAAAGCTCGAAACGACCGAGGGTCTTGTTGCCCGCTGCCATCTCACGCTCGCCCTGAAGTACATGAATGTCAACCGCGGGCTGATTATCCGCCGCAGTGGAGAACACCTGGCTCTTGGATGTCGGAATTGCCGTGTTGCGCTCAATGAGCTTCGTGCAAACGCCGCCCAAGGTCTCGATGCCCAGGGAAAGGGGAGTGACATCCACGAGAGCGATATTCTTCTTCACATCGCCGCCGATGATGCCGCCCTGAATGGCCGCACCGACGGAAACGCACTCATCCGGGTTCACGCCCTTGGAAGGGTCCTTGCCCAGCTGTTTGCGAATGGCTTCCTGGACGGCAGGAATACGGGAAGAACCACCCACAAGGATGATCTTGTCGATATCCGATCCGCTAAGCCCAGCATCTTCCATCGCACGGCGCGTCGGTCCCATAGTGCGTTCCACAAGATCTGCCGTAAGCTCATCGAACTTCGCCCTGGAAAGGGTGAGATCGAGATGCTTCGGACCGCTGGCATCCGCCGTGATGAAAGGCAGATTGATATTCGTCTGGGTCATGCTGGAAAGCTCAATCTTCGCTTTCTCAGCTGCCTCCTTGAGACGCTGGGCCGCCATCTTGTCCTGGGAGAGATCAATGCCATTCTCTCTCTGGAACTCCGCAACCATCCAGTCCATGACCTTCTGATCAAAATCATCGCCGCCCAGATGCGTATCACCGCTGGTAGCCTGAACCAAGAATGCGCCGCCCTCCAAATCAAGAATGGAGACATCGAAGGTGCCGCCGCCAAGGTCGAATACGAGAATCGTCTCATCGCTGTCCTTGTCAAGACCGTACGCGATAGCCGCTGCCGTCGGCTCGTTGATGATGCGCTCCACCTCAAGACCTGCAATCTTTCCGGCATCCTTGGTGGCCTGGCGCTGGCTGTCATTGAAATAAGCAGGAACCGTTATGACGGCACGGGTAACCTCTTCGCCGAGATAAGCCTCTGCATCTGCCTTGAGCTTCTGCAGAACCATAGCGGAAATCTCCGGCGGTGTATAGCTCTTGTCGTCCACCGTGACCTTGTAGCTCGCCTCGCCCATATGGCGCTTGATGGAAGCAATGGTGCGGTCAGGATTGGACACTGCCTGGCGCTTTGCAAGCTGCCCCACAAGACGCTGGCCATCCTTCGTGAAACCCACAACAGAGGGTGTAATGCGGCTGCCTTCCGGATTCGTGATAACTGTAGGCTCCCCGCCTTCTACAACAGATACAACCGAATTCGTTGTTCCAAGATCGATACCTATTACTTTCGACATGATAATTCCTCCTGTATTTCAATACTGTTCCTATAAACTGAGTATTTAAGCTGAGCATTCCAGCTCCACTAATTCGCAACAACCTGAACCATGCTCGGGCGGATGACCCTGCCCTTCACAATATAGCCCTTCTGAAGTTCGGCAGAGATGGTATCGTCCTCCAGTTCCGGATTCTGAACACGCATGACCGCCTGATGGAAATTTGGATCAAATTTTGCATCCTTTGTCTCTATGAGCTCCAAACCGTTTTTCTTCAGGATTTCCTGGAACTGGGTGAAAATCATTTCCACTCCCTTCTGGAAATTCTCGCTGGCCTTGTCCTCTGTTGCCATAGCCCGCTCGAAATTATCCAGCAGGGGCAGCATATCGCGGCAGATCTCCTGGGCAACAACGGCTCCCACCTCTTCTTTCTCCTTTGCCGTGCGGCGGCGAAAATTCTCGAAGTCCGCCCGAAGGCGCTTCAGACTGCTTTCCGTCTCCTGAAGCTGGGCCGTAAGGCTCTCCACCTGCTTTTGCAGGGCAGCTGCCTCGTCCATGGGCTCCTCTTCCTGGGGAGCATCCTCGGAAGGAGTTTCCGCATCGGGCACTTCTTCGGAAGACGCTCCCTCCTCCGGCGAAATCGCATCATCGATTTCGCGCTTCATTGCCTCCAGCTTCTCCTCGTCCTTCTTCTTCAATTCATCTTTCATGAACGCTGGCATGTTATCCTCCTCATTTCATCACCAATGGAACCTGCGGATCACATTGGCAAGATTTGTATTCATGTATTCCAGAAGCGACATTGCCTTCCCGTATTCCATGCGGGTGGGTCCCAGTACCGCAATGGTTCCCAGAAGTTCCCCATCCAGATGGTATGTGGCAGTGATGATGCTGCAATCCTTGATGCGGCTGTTCTCATTCTCCTGCCCGATACTGACTTCCAACCCCTCTCCCCTATGAGCGTGCAGGATATCCTTGATGAGCTCCTCCTCCTCCAGCATGAGAAGGATGTCTTTGATCCTGTCCACATCCTGAAATTCCGGCTGTTCCATCATGTGCGTGGCACCGCCCAGATACAGCCGTTCCCTCTTCTCGGAATCCAGCGCCCTTCGAATGACCTCCAGCGCCGATTCGTAGAGGCTCTCATCCTGTATCTCATCCCGAATCTGCTTCATGGCCGTTCCCTGAATGGAACGAAGGATCCGTCCCGCTAGGGAACGGTTGATGACTCCCGCCATACGCTGAAAATCCTCAAAGGCTGCCCCGGAAGGCATCTCCACGATCTTGTTTTCCACAAACCCCGCATCCGTCATGATAACGGCAATGGCGCGGTGGTCATCCAAGGGGAGAAACTGCAGGCACCGAAAAGCCGCCTGGGAAACCTGGGGAGCCAGAACAATGGACACGTTCTTCGTCACCTGGGAGATAAGCCTCGCTGTTTCCTGAAACACCTCGTCGATGCGCTTTACCCTTGCCTTGTACCAACGGTCGATGAGCGATTTTTCCTCATCGCTCACCGGCTTGGGAGGAATGAGACCGTCCACATAGAACCGATACCCCTTTGACGAAGGAATGCGGCCGGATGATGTATGGATGTGCTCAAGATAGCCCAACATCTCCAAATCTGCCATCTCATTGCGAATCGTCGCAGGACTGACACCCAAATCATGCTTGCGGGCGAGGGTCCGGGAACCCACCGGCTCTGCCGATGAAATGTAATCATCAATGATTGCCTGCAGAATCCTCTGCTTCCTCTCATCAATCATTCCCACACCCCCGACGGAACTGCTGTGATTTCCTTGTTAGCACTCTGATTCGTCGAGTGCTAACCTTCAATTAGAATGATACAATGCCAAAGACAAAAAGTCAATAGTTAATAGTCAAAAAGTCAATAGTTTTTATGGAAAAAGACCCGACAAGGGCGCGGAGAATATTGCAAAAAATGGCTCTTTCGGCAGACCTCTGCCGAAAGAGCCATCCACGCATTCCTTTTTCACCATGGTTCCGCAAGGGAGTCCGATTCCTCGTAGGTTCCCTATCAAACCGTAATATCAATCGTTCCGCCCAGCCCCGGGTCAAGGCTCATGGTTGCAGACTCCATGAGCTCATCCAGAGCGGCCGTCTCTGCTTCCATAGCCATCTTCATGACACCGATGCCAAAATCCTGCTGTACCTGAGCCTGATGCATATCCACTGACATCGCCGCAATTGTCATATCCCCCATACAAACACCTCCTTCAAGCGCTGAGTTCCATTCTTCTCTCGTAGAACACCACGGGCTTCAGCCTGCAGTGCTCTGCGAATTCCTCTGCCATGGCGAAATTCGCCCCTACGGCGTCGGGGGTATGGGCATCGGATCCAATGGTGATGTAACGCCCTCCCAGTTCCCGATAGCGGCGGTATATGGGAAGGAGCTTTCCCGGAACCGCAGGGTCGGAAAAACGTCTGGTATTGAGTTCCGGCACCGTATCCGTCACGATGAGTGCTCCAAGGAGAGCATCCATTTCCTCCGGAAAATCTTCATACGCTAGCTCGGGATCCGCATAATTCGCATAGCGAGCGATGTAGTCGATATGCGCCAGCACATCGATGAAATCGTTATGATAGACCTCCCTTGCCATGGAAATCAAGTAATCTCGATAAAGCTCCTCCTTCTTTCTCTTTTCATAGATCTCGGGATAGTAGAGATCCATCCCCTCCATTACATGAAGGGAGCCCACCACCATATCAAATGGGGCGCAGGAGGCAAAATCGCGGTTTTCCCTCCGGTGTTCCGCCGTCATGCCGATCTCCACTCCTAAAAGCAGTCTGTCGCTTCGAAGGGAGCCGTAGGTTTTCCAGTATTCCTCCGGGTCAAAGACATACTCCGCATCCCCCGGAAAACCAATATCCAGATGCTCCGTGAACACCAGCCCCAAGTCCAGACGCTCTGCCTGCGCCAGCACTTCCTCTGCCGTCATGTCCGAATCCGCAGAAAAAACAGTATGTACATGGCTGTCATACCGCAACCAACAACACCCCTTTCCTCTCCCTGCTACTGCTGTGCCGCATAGGCTTCCCGAAGCGCCTTGGCAAGCTGATCCGGACAAGAGGTGGGCTTGTTGTTGCAGGTATTCCCCGAAAAACGCTCGATGACGAAATCCATATCCATACCCTCCACGAGTTTGGATATCCCCTTGAGATTTCCGTTGCACCCCCCCTCAAAGGCTACCCGCTT
>DFES01000053.1 GCA_002369175.1 Selenomonadaceae bacterium UBA3796 | reverse complement strand
ATCCAGCTTTTCCAGCAGGCAGGAGCCGGTATGGAATCCTATATTGTCGGTACAGTGGGAACGTTGCAGTTTGAGGTACTGGAGTACCGTTTGAAAAACGAGTACAACGTGGACATCATCATGCAGATGCAGCCTTTTGAAGTGGCTCGCTGGATGGCATGGGAGGACGGCAGTGAAGTTCTTCCGGCAAGCCTTAGAGGTGCGGATCGCGGCATGTTTGTGTATGACCGCAGACAAAATCCGGTGCTCCTGGTGAATAATGAATGGGCTCTTGGCTGGATCCGGGACAATAATCCGCATCTCATACTGAAATCCACTCCGGATGGAAATTCTGTTGATGTGTAGGGATAATCAATAAAATGCATGAGAGGAAGCAAGAGGTTTATGGGACAATTGAAGAAATCGGAATTGGTGATGATCGGCCTGATGATGTTCTCCATCTTCTTTGGTGCCGGGAATTTGATTTTCCCGCCGGCATTGGGGCAGTCAGCAGGCGATCATATGGTGCCTGCAGTGCTGGGCTTTTTGATGACGGGTGTGGGTTTGCCTCTTTTGGGCATCGTGGCCATTGCCCTGCAGGGAGGCCGCTACAGGGAATTCATTTCGGAGAAGATTCACCCCTGGTTTTCCCTGGGACTGCTGAGCATCCTTTATCTTACGATTGGACCGCTTTTTGCGGCGCCCCGTACAGGAGCAGTGTCCTTCGAGATCGGCATACTTCCGTTTCTTTCGGAGGGCAATGAAACGGTGGGGCGGGCCATGTATACAACCCTGTTTTATCTGGCGACCTATTTCCTCGCCCTGAATCCGAGCAAACTGATTGACCGTGTGGGAAAATTCCTGACCCCGGTTCTTCTGGCGTTCCTTGCTCTGCTCTTCGCGAAGGCTTTTGGTTCACCTATGGGGGATATCCTGCCCGCCACGGGGGCATATGTTGAGGCACCCTTTGCTCAGGGGTTCCAGGACGGATATCTCACGATGGATCTTTTGGCTTCCATCGCCATAGGGACATTGGTGGTGAATTCCGTGCGCATGCGGGGCGTTCAGAGCCGGAAGGCTCTCGGCCAGGTATGCATTCTGGCCGGTATCATTGCGATCTCCCTTATGAGTATTGTATATGTATCCTTGACGTACCTTGGCGCGACAAGCATGGCTGTTCTGGGGCATTCTGCGAACGGCGGGCAGCTTTTGGCAGATGCGGTAGGAATTTTCTTTGGCTCCACGGGGAATGTCATGCTGGCGGCCATCATCGGTCTGGCATGCCTGACGACGAGCTGCGGCGTCATCACCAGCTGCACAGGTTTCTTCTATCGGGTGCTTGGGGAAAGAATCTCTTACAGCCGCCTGCTGCTTGGCTTTACACTGTTCAGCTTTGTGGCATCGAATGTGGGGCTTACGGCGCTGATCCAACTGTCTGTGCCTTTCCTCGTGGCGATTTATCCGATTGTTATTGTGCTGGTTGTGCTGTCCCTCTTTGACGGATTCATCGGACAGAGGACGGAGATTTATCGATATGCCATTGATGCCGCTCTGGTATTCAGTTTCCTTGACGGTCTTCATTCTGCGGGAATTCCCATCCCTGTTCTGGATGATCTTCTGAAACAGTACGTTCCGTTCTATGACATTATGCTCGGATGGTTTTTCCCTGTTCTTCTCGGCGTGTGCATTGGCTGGGTGGTTTCGTCTGTGCGGACGCCCAAGGCATCGGTTCCTTCTGCTGCGGGAAGAGGGACAAACGTTCTTGACAATGGAGCAGGGAACTGTTATGATAGCAGGAGTATAGAGGAAATGCGTTGATTGAGAGAAGTAGGGGCTCGAAATCCTACAGAGAGCTGCGGGTCGGTGGGACGCAGCGGAGGAGAGTTTTGAAATACACTCATGAGCAGCGGACTGAAGGGGCATTTGCCTGATTAGGTCTTGACGGAGCGCCACCGTTATCAGAGGCTAGGATATGCATGTATCCAAAAGAGAGGCTTGCTTCGGCAAGCAGGGTGGTACCACGGGTATAACGCTCGTCCCTGTATAGGGGCGGGCGTTTTTGTTTGAGAATGGCAAACGTATGGGGAGGTAAAGCGTATGATCATTGTGATGAGTCCGAGCGCAACAGAGGAAAATCTTGCCCGTGTCCAGGAAAGAGTAGCGCAGGCGGGGCTGCGAGTCCATCTTTCCACAGGCGAGGATCGCACCATTGTTGGGGTCATTGGGGACAAGAAGAAAATAGCGAATCTTGAAATGAACATGATGGAGGGAGTGGAGAAAACAGTACGGATCACGGAAAAGTACAAACTTGTAAGTCGGGACTTCCAGCCGGAAGGAACCATCGTAGATGTGGGAGGGGTAAAAATCGGAGGAGATCACATTGTCATCATGGCTGGTCCCTGTGCCGTGGAGAGCATGGAGCAGCTTCGGGAAGCAGCGAAGTGCGTCAAGGAGGGCGGAGCGGAGTTCCTTCGTGGCGGCGCCTTCAAGCCGCGTACCTCGCCCTATGACTTTCAGGGACTGGCGCAGAAGGGGCTTGAGATGCTCCGCACAGCGGCAGATGAGCAGGGGCTGAAGGTCGTTACGGAAGTGGTGGATCATGACGATATCGAAATCATTGGCAAGTATGCGGATGTTTTTCAGGTGGGAGCGCGGAATATGCAGAATTTCCAGCTTCTGAAGGCATTGGGAAGAGAGAGGAAGCCTGTTCTTCTGAAGCGTGGGCTTTCTGCAACCATCAGCGAGTGGCTCAATGCGGCAGAGTATATCCTGAGCGGAGGGAACGAAAATGTCATTCTCTGCGAGAGGGGGATTCGCACCTATGAAACCTTCACCCGCAATACGCTGGATTTGAGCGCTGTGGCGGCAGTCAAGGAACTGTCCCATCTGCCTGTTATCGTTGATCCAAGCCACGGGACAGGACGCTGGCAGATGGTGCGCCCCATGGCAAGGGCGGCTGTGGCTGCCGGCGCGGACGGACTCATCGTTGAGGTTCACCCGCATCCGGAGGCAGCTCTTTCCGATGGCGACCAGTCCTTGACCCCGAAGAATTTCAACCGCCTCATGGAAGAGATTTCCGGCATTGCAAAAGTCATGGGGAAGACCGTATGAGCAAGTATCATCTTGCCATCATCGGTGTCGGGCTCATTGGCGGCTCCCTGGGGCTGGCGCTCAAGGATAAGCTGGGAGACGATATCTATATCAGGGGTCTTTGCCGCACGAAAGCTTCCATGGACAAGGCTGTGGAAATCGGTGCTGTGGACATGGCGGATGCGGACGTGGAGCAGGTGGTGCGGGATGCGGATATCGTTTTTCTCAGTCCGCCGGTGCTTCAAATTGTGCCGATGGTGGAAAAGATACTGCCCTATCTGAGAAAGGGAACCATCCTGACAGATGCGGGCAGTACGAAGGAGTACATATGGATGCGGCTCAGAAAGCTACTGCCCCCGGATATCTATTACATTGCGGGACATCCGATGACGGGAAGGGAAAAGAGCGGTGTTGAGGCGGCCAGAAAAGACCTTTTTGTGAACAAGGCGTATGTGATCGTGGAAAACACCGACGCACCGCCGGAAGCCCGCGAAAAGCTCATGGAAGTGTTCCGGCATACGGGAGCAAATTTCACGACGCTGGAACTTGCGGAGCATGACCGCTGCGCTTCGGTGATCAGCCATGTTCCCCATATTGCTGCGGCAGCTCTTGTGACCCTTTTGAACCGCAGCGGCAACGATATGGAATCCTGCATCAAACTCATCGGCGGAGGCTTCAAGGATACCACGCGCATTGCATCTTCGAATGCCGATATGTGGGCGGATATCTGCATGACCAACGGCAAGGCGATTTCCGCAAATCTGCGGGAACTCCAGAAAATTCTGGCGGAAGTGATAGGAGCGATAGAGAAAAATGACCGGCAGGCAATCCACGATTACTTCGCAGCGTCAAAGAAGCGTCGCGACAATCTGCTGGAAAAGACGGTGAGGCTCTTCGATCCGAATTGATGGATGGGGTGGACGCATGAAGATAAAGCTTGATGAGCTGGCGATGGCTTTTCGGACATCCGATGTATTGCAGGGCTATGTGGACATCCGGCAGGGTAAGGTTGTGCTCCTGGAGGATGAATTCCGAGATGATGCCCAGGGAAGGGAACGAACGGAGAATGATGTGCTGGAGCATGTGTTTTCCGTAGAGGACGACTGGGAGAACTATGTGCCGATTCCCAATGTTTATGACGGGAATGAGCGGGAAATCATGGCCGGCTTCGCAGAAAAACTGGAGGCTCCACAGAGGGAAGAGCTTCTCGGCGCGTTGAAGGGCAGCGGGGCAGTGGGGCGCTTCCATCGACAGATTCGGAGGCTCCGCCTTGCGGAGGAATGGGAGAATTTCCAGGAGGAATGGTTCCATGCCCTGGCGCAGGAGTGGTGCGAGGAAAATGCTCTTGCGTACGAGTGACGGAAGGGGAACGGGCTGAAGCGTATTAACTGCGCTTCAGCCCGTTTTTCATTTATCTTATGTAGTATACGCGATTTTTTTTGCGGGGAGGCGGGGGCGGTGTTTTTTCCATGTCAGAGTAGCCGAGGACACAATGCCCGATTCCCTCATAATCTCCCTCGATGCCATGGAGCGTCAGAAAAGCCCGCCCTCCTGTGCTGTCGAATTCCTCTTTGGCACGGTGGATCCAGCAGCTTCCAAGCCCGAGGCTGTCTGCCATGAGCATCATATTGCCGATGACGAGACTTCCGTCATAGACATAAGTGGGCTTGCTTTTGTCTGCCAGCACGATGAGTACTACCGGCGCACCGTAAAAAGGATCGATGTTTTCCTGGCCGAGAATTTTTGCATTGGACGCAGACAGACGGTCACGGATTTCCTTGTTTGTCACGGCGACGATGATGGGGGACTGGCTGCCATGGCCGCTTGCGGCATAGAGTCCGGCCTCTATGACCTGGTCGATGAGCTCTTGCGGCACCATGTCCGGCTTGTACTTTTTCACACTGCGGCGTTCTATGATTGCTTTCAACATATCATTCATTTCCATTGCTCCTTTATGCAGAGAAACCTATCAACAAGAATCAACATTCTATAATGGATGCCCTTTTTCCTGCATGGCTCATGTTTTGTATTGCTTTATTTTGTTGTATCGTAAGTGTGGACAAAAAATGATACACGTGGATGCGTGTATATGAAAAAGTCGATAAAATAAGTGTTGACATTGTTTTTGCCCAATGCTAATATATAGGAGTGCCTGATTTGAGTGACAGGGGAGCGATGAAAATGGCACTTGACGCATTGAAAAATGCAAATCGGGTGATTGGCATCAAGCAGGTTACCAAAGCTGTTCGCAAGGGTGTTGTCCGGGATGTTTACATCGCTGATGATGCCGATGAACGCTTTTTGACGGATCTTGTCAGCCTGTGCGAAGAGCAGACCGTGGGATTCACTCGCGTGGGTTCCATGGAGGAACTGGGCAAGGCTTGCGGCATCGAGGTCGGTGCAGCGGCGGCGGCGGTTCTGCGGTAAACCCAGTTAGAAGCTTTGCGGAAATACCGCAGGGTTTTCATAAATAATAAATTCTCAATATGAAGGAAGGAGGTGCATGTATGCCTACAATAAATCAGTTAGTTCGCAAGAGCAGA
>DFES01000108.1 GCA_002369175.1 Selenomonadaceae bacterium UBA3796 | reverse complement strand
CGATGGCCCACTGGTCTAGTAAAAATATGAGGTACTTTTGTACCGAAGGTGGATAAAGGGATTCGAACCCTTGGCCTCCAGAGCCACAATCTGGCGCGCTAACCAGCTGCGCTATACCCACCATATTTCTTACTGCTCTGCAGCTAACGTATCTGGAGGGATTCGAACCCCCGACCCACGGCTTAGAAGGCCGTTGCTCTATCCAGCTGAGCTACGGGTGCGAAAATGGTCGGGACGACAGGATTCGAACCTGCGACCCCCTCGTCCCAGGCGAGGTGCGCTACCAAACTGCGCCACGTCCCGATCCCATATAATTGCAACAATAAGAGTATTATACGCCATATCATAAACAATGTCAATTATTTTTACTGGTCATCTGTCTGTCGCTGGACAATCTGCCGCAATAACTCGATTGCGCCGCGTCCCATTCCCGTTTCCTTGGAAACTGTTTCCACAGAATAGCCTTCGCGCAGCAAAAGCCTTGCTCTGTTAGCAATGCTGCTATTGATTGAATCCTGTGTCCCAAGAGCATTCCCTAATGCATCTTCTCCAACGGGTTCCTCCTGATCCGGTTCCACTCCCTGTTCACCGAGCATAGGCTGAGACACAAGCTGGTGTGCATCCGGTACTGGCTCGTATGCGTTTTTTGACCATGCAGGTATTCCTGCATCCCCCCCCAAGGATTCATGAAGTATCTGAGAAAAGCTTTCCGGTGGCGGCGGTGCTTCCAATGATGGATTGGTTGCACTGCGCAGGGACTTACTCTCCGTTGCATGAACCGGAGGAGGTGGATTCCCCCGCACCCACAGAGCCTCCATCTGCTGAAATGTATGCTGGCATTGTCGCTGCTGCTCCAATAACTGTTGTTGAAGCACATGACCTTCTGCAAGCTGCTGCTGGATATTCTGTCGGATTGCCTGGATTTCCGCCATGCGGCGATTAAGTAGCTCTGATTGTTCATCCGCCTGGCGAATAAGGCTTTCCAATTGGTTCACATGGGTTCCCAAACGCTGGATGATCTCATTACCAGATCTTTCAAGTTCCTTCCTGAGCTTTTCCGTTGATTCTCTCATATCCTGATGCTCTGCTGACAAATCCGTCTGTCTTCCGCTCTGATACCGAACGAGAACCACCATCAGAACTCCAAGAACAATGAGAGCTCCCATGATTTCTGCAATCATAAATAGAACAACCTCTTGCTAAAATGAAATGTCCAGATGCTGTCCCCTGGAAGGATCCACGGCAAGACTCGCCATTGCAGGATCCACTTTTTCCTTTTCCTGCCGGCTGCGGTGCCCCGATCTGCTATAGCCACCACGATTCCGACGCTCCGGATCATCCTTGATCCGCCCTTCCTCCGCTGCATCCTTATTGCGAACCTGTTTCTGTTTGAGTTCTGCATCCGTTTTCTGGCGGAGCGTCTCAAAATCCTGCTGAACAGCACCAGCCTGGTTCAAATTGTGCTGCATATGCCCCACTTCGGTAGAATGCGGTACCACCATCTGCAAACTCATCGGTGTGACATCCATGAATATCCCCGCCTTTCGGTATACATATCAATAGGGACCAATTACCACGGCATCATTTTCCACTGTCAAGGAACAATGCTTCGCATCAGAATAAAAGTGCCTTTGAACAGAATTTATGGAAACCCGGGTTCCTGCATAAAGTGTATCGGATACGAATATTCTTCCGTGCTTCATCTCAGCAAGATTCTGTTCCAGTTTCTTGATGAGCATCTCATCCTTCCGGATCTGCCCCGCCAATGGGAACTGGGACCGCGTCAACGCATTGATCTGAGCAATCCTCTCTTCCGGAAGCTTGCTGATGTCAATCTTGCTCAATGTATTCAGTGTCTGGGTAATCTGCTGCAGACGTTTTTTGCTCTCCTTATACCGTGTGCAGGCCTCCTTGTATTGGCTCTGGACATTGGGATCAACTCCCACGGATACACGAGTGATGATATTCGCGTTATTCCCCAGACTGGATGCCCTGATTTCTTCTCCGGCCTCTGCAATGCCTCCGGTGAACTGCCCCTTCTTGCCTTCCAGGATGATTTTCTTTCCGGCTCGCAGATGGGAGTGCAACGATACATCTACGATATAAATGTCCCTGTTTGCCGACATATTGGCAGACTCCACGAATGCCGCCCGTATGTCTTCCTTTGCCTGTATGCGTGCCCTGTTCATCCCGTTGATGCCACCACCGATAAATACATTTCGGCCTTCTACCGTGGCTCCGTTCACCATACCGGAAATCTCAATATCCCCTGTCGCCTTTACCGTAAATCCCTGTTCCACATTGCCTTTGATTTCCACGCTCCCATTGAAGTCTATACTGCCCGTCCCCACATTCACGCCATTCTTCATGACCAGATGAGGATCAATACCAATCGTTGTCTTATTGTCTATAATCTGACCGTCAATGGTAGCGACAAGTTCATTTTCACCGATAACCTTCGTGTTTTTTCCGGTCGGCATTGGAATGGGGCGTCCATTCCGTGCCGGTACCTCATCCCCATAAACATTCCTGCCGGGCGTCCCCTGTGTCTGCGGCACACGCACCGCCAATACATCATTTCTCTTTGCCAGCACAAAAAGATTGAGATTTTTGTAATCCACCCGATCATATTCCGTGACCACCGGACGCCCTTTTACTCCCAGGTCAAACCTTCTCTCGATCCGGGCATTTTCTCCGTGGACAGGTGGAATCCCATTTGCCGCAACAAAGGGAAGCATGCTCTTGACACCTTCCTCTATTGCGGCATGATCCATGCCAAAGGAAACCCGCTTTTCCTCAAGAGCATCCATTACCATTTGCATGGTAGGGATACGCGTTCCCGATGACGTATCAAATCGTACCGTTGCTTTCATGCGGTCTTTGCTGACCTCAACAATGACACGCGCAAAAAGATCATCCAGCCCCGGCGGTGCGCCGCCTTCTTCGTCATCTCCACTGGAACGGGGCGGCTCCGTAAAAGTATCCGACAATTTCACGGCATCTCCCGAGGCTTCCCGAACAACGCGCGAAAGCAACGTGATATCATAATCCAAAACACTGTAATCCTGCAATATCTGTCGCATATCCGACAACTCGAACTGCAGTTCCCCTTCCGACGATGGATATACGGTCAGGAATACGCCATCCGGAGTGAATTCAAACAAATAGCCTGCATCCTTCCCCCCCACGGTTCGTATGCGCTTTTCCTCCTCCATAATATCCCCTCCGGTCATCTTCATAATATGCTTGCTTTCATCCTCGCCAAATATCCCCGCAGACGGAACACCGCTTTTGTATGCATCTGTGAAATACGAGCTTCCGTCAAATGCATGATCAGACTAATCTCCTTGAGCGTCAAATCTTCGTAATAGTAGAGGGAAATTACCGTTTTTTCCTTCTCTGGAAGACGATCAATCGCCTGTGCCAAAATATCCTGCAATTCCCTGAACTCCACGCTCTCCACCGGACTCATTTCCATGGATTCCGCTGTATCTGAGCGCAAATACTCCTCCAAAGGGATCACGGTTGCCGTATTGAGTTGGGAAATAATATCCGAAAGCTCCGTCAGGGATATCCCCAGTCTCGCAGCCAATTCCTCATCCCTCGCCGGACGTCCCAGCTCGTTTTCCAATTCATAAACAGCCTGCTCGTAACGCCGTATCTTCTGACGCATGGTTACCGGAACCCAATCCTTCGAGCGCAGATAATCTAACATAGCTCCCCGAACCCTCACGCCGGCATATGTCTCAAACTTATTCTTGCGCTGGGAATCATATCGATCGATTGCGTCCAGAAGCCCAAAAAAGCCGCTGCTCAAAAGATCCTCCTTGTCCACGTGACTGGGAAGGCTGATGGCCAAACGTCCCGCCACCAGCTTCACGAGAGGCAGATAATACTCTGCCAGTTCATTCCTTGTATCGATTGATTTCTGCCTATGATACTTTTGCCATAGGGAATCGACATATGCGGTATTATCCTTTTCAGCCGTTAGCATGTCAATACCCCCTATCTTATGATCCCGGCGGTGCCTCCATGTGTCTCAACGATCGTGCATCAAGAGGCTGAAAACCATCGTTCGTCTCGCTTCCTTCTTCCGATTCTTCTTCCTGCTCACCCGAAGCTTCCCCATCTTCCTGGGCAGTTTCCTGTTCCTCCCTCATTTCGCTTTCTCCGTCCCCCAGGGCTTCCTTGAGCTCAAAGATGGCAATTTTTTTTGCTTCCAACAGAAACATCACCAAATAACTCACTGCGCCCGCCGCCAGAAAGCCCACTACGCAGCGCAGAGCTATTGTGATAAAACGCACGTCCTTCAGAAATCCGGCAAGTGCAATGACCAGAACTGCAATCACAGCAAATATCAAGGATGCCTTCAACTTAACCAATGCGTTTCACCTACTAAATTTCTTTCTCGCCCTTATCAATGGTTTTTACTTTGTATGCACCATTCGTAAGATCGATTGAAACAGTCCGCCCGTATGTCCCCCCTGTGTCCTCCGCAATGAGACGGATGCGATGATCCTTTAGGATTTTTTTCACTGCTTCGGCATTCCGTGCCCCCACACGCATGATATCCGTTGCATTCGCAAAGGCAAACATTTGTGCGCCACCGGCAATCTTTGCTACCAACCGGCTTTGGGAAGCCCCCATTTTCAGCACATCCTTCAGCATGAGCGGAAATCCCGTATCTGCAAATTTCGCGGGATTATCGCTGGCTCTTGCCTGCGTGCTGTCAGGCAGCATAATGTGCAGAAGCCCTCCGATTTTTGTTTGCGGATCGTACAGGGAAACACCGATGCAGGAGCCTAGTCCGTAGCTTATTAATGTAGCCGGGCTCTGACCAACCTTGTAGTCAGCCATGCCGACCCTGATCAGATCTGGCATATCACTCAACTCCTACTGCCGAAATAATTGTTTCCAACGAGCCCGGATCCGGAACAAGGAAAAAATGCCCATTGATTCCGTCATCCTCCGACAGGAACTCCGTCTCGATCACCATTGCCGTATCACCCATCTGTCCTAACTGAACCAATACGACATTCAGAATAGCTCCCGCCATATCCATTGCAAGTGCAGGAATAGATGGCAACATGGATATTTGGGTGAAGGTAAAAAATGCATTCAGGTATGCTCCCGCAAGAATATTTCCTATTTCCATCAGTGCGGACTCATCCATGAAGTCAAGTTTTTCCGTTTCTCCATGCTTCTTCCCCATCAGAGTGTCCACAAGATAAAATGCGCTTTTTTGCGGCAGGAGGAACAGGATGTTTCCCGGTGCCTTGCCGTATACGCGCAGGAACACACCAACCACGATCGTATCAGGCCCGCCCACAAGATCGGGAACCGTATCCAGCGGAACCAGAGCCACCTTCGGCACGTTCATGTCAATGCGCCGATTGATGATCTGGGAAAGGGCTGTCGCAGAATTTCCAGCCCCGACGTTGCCGATTTCCCGCAGAGCATCCAGCTGGTTAGCCGACAAATTAAATTCCTCAGACATATTACGACACCTCATTCATAATCTAAGTGAAAACATCCTGGATCATTTGCCCTCTTTGGGCATCCCAATGATCTCTTCAAGATTCAGCATAATGATCAGGCGGCCGTCCATATTGCCAATGCCGCTCAGAAAGCGCGTGATTTCCTTCCCATTTACGGCTTTCTTGGCATCCACCGGCTTGCTGTCAATGGTGATGACCTCTGTTACTGCATCCACAAGCATGCCCACATGAAGATCATCTACTGTCACCGTTACAATGCGCGTTTTTTCCGTGTACGGCGTCTGTTCCAGACCGAGGCGCTGCTTAAGATCTATGACCGGCAGCACGCTCCCGCGCAGGTTGATGACTCCTTTGATGAAATCCGCAGAAAAGGGAACGCGGGTAATGTCCGTGAGATTTCGGATTTCCTGCACATTTAATATGCTGATTCCATATTCCTCATCCCTAAGCTTGAAAGCAACTACCTGAGTGCCCTCATCCATGGCACCCCCCATTTCTTCTTTTAAAGTAGCCAGTTCTTTTGCCATCTCTCTATGCCTCCCCTTACTGCATCATAGTTGCAACATCGATAATCAATGCAACACGCCCATCACCGAGAACGGTTGCGCCAGAGAACATCTTCAAGCCCGTAAAGAGATTGCCCAGCGTCTTGATAACGATTTCCTGCTGCCCGATGAGATTATCGACAACAATGCCGGCTTTCGATTCGCCTGCATGCACCACGACGACAAAGATTTCATCGAAATCCTTGACATGGGGGATCTGCAGGGTCTGCTCCATGCGAATGATGGGAATGATCTCGCCGCGAAGGACGATGACTTCTTTGTTCTGCACAGTCTTAATGTCATCCGGCTGTATGTTGATGGTGCTATCGATGGAACCCAGGGGAATTGCATACATCTCTTCCTGAACCTTGACCAGCATGGCCTGAATGATTGCCAACGTGAGCGGCAATTTGATTTTGAACACGGAACCCTCATCAATATGGGTTTCCACATCCACATGACCGGAAAGTGCTTCGATCTTATTGCGCACAACGTCCATGCCGACGCCGCGTCCCGAAATATCGCTGATCTGCTCGGCAGTGGAGAAGCCCGGCAGGAAAATGATCCTTACTGCATCCGCATCATCGAGTTTATCAACCTCTTCCTGGGACATCATGCCCTTTTCAACGGCCTTCCGGCGCATTTTGTCAGCATTGATGCCAGCACCGTCATCCGTGACCATGATGACTACGTTATTGCCCTCATGACGTGCGATAAGGCCGACTTCACCGACACGGGGCTTGCCCTTTGCTTCGCGGTCATCGGGATGCTCGACACCGTGATCCAGGGAATTTCTGAGGAGATGCATGATGGGATCGCCGATTTCGTCGATAACGGTACGATCAAGCTCTGTCTCCTCACCCTCGATGGTGAGGTTGATTTCCTTATTGAGTTCCTTCGCCACATCGCGAACCATGCGTGGGAAACGATTGAATACCTGGCTCACCGGCACCATTCGAACCTTCATGACAATGTTCTGGAGATCTGTGGTCACACGATCCATCTGCTCCAATGTTTCCGTGAGCTCGCTGATGCGATGGGTCTGTCCGATCTGCTCCAGGCGCACCTTGTTTATGACAAGCTCGCCCATGAGGTTCATAAGGGTATCCAGTTTCTCAATATCCACACGGACGGACTGGCCTGCATGACTCTTTTTAGCCGGTGCAGCAGCTTTCGAAGCCACCGGCGGCTTCGGTGCGGCAGCCGGCTTCGGAGGCGCTGCCTGAACCGGCACAGGTGCTGCCGGAGCAGGCGCCGCCACCGGTTTCGGAGCTGCGGGAGCCGGAGCTGCCGCTTCTGCCTTTTTGTCAAGGTCAATGACTTCCACCAATGCCGATTCCACCTCGGAAATCGACATGATGGCATCTTCGATGGCCTTCTCTTCAGAAGCCGTAACTACAATTACATCAAAGCTGTGCTCAAATTTCTCCTGTTCCAGATCCTCTGCAGGCGGAATCGACTTCACAACATCCCCAAGCTCATCCAGTGCATTCATGACCATATAAGAGCGTGCAGACTTTAAAAGACAGGTCTCCGCAAGCGTCACCTTGATATGAACGCCACGCAAGCCGCCCTCCTGCGCCTGTTTGATGACATCGCGGTCAAGATCCGAAAGTTCAATGCCCGCAATGGCAACCGGAGCAGACGCAGCCGCTGCATCTGCAGGAGCAGCGGCGGGTGCCGCCGCTGCAGCCTCCGGATTTCCGCTGGAAAGAGCACTCAGTTTTGCTACCAGCTCCGACACATCTATGAGATCCTCAGGATCGCCATTTCCTACATTATCCACCATTTGCTCCAGAGAATCCAGGCACTTGAAAAGAACATCTATAATGTCCTCCGTAAGCTTCAACTGCTCATGGCGAAGCAGATCCAGGACATCCTCCATCTCATGGGTAAGCTCTGCGATTTTGTTGTAGCCCATGGTTGCCGACATGCCCTTCAGCGTATGAGCGTTACGGAAAATATCATTCAGGACAGATAAGTCTTCCATATTGTCCTCGAGGCTCAGCAGACCGTCATTGAGCTGCTGCAGATGCTCATGAGACTCATCCAGAAACATGTCCATATACTGATTGGTATCCATTTGTATTCCTCCTACACCTTCCTATTTTTTTACCGCTTCAACGATTGCCCTGGCAATGTCTCCCAGTGGCCGAACCTCATCAGCCAGACCGGCCTCAACAACCGCCTTCGGCATACCATAGACAACAGATGTTTCTTCGTTCTGGGCAATGCTGTAGCCTCCCTGGGCTTTGATTTTCTTCATGCCCTCACAGCCATCGCATCCCATTCCCGTCATGATGACTGCAATGATATCGCGCCCGAAGGACGCAACGGAATCATACATGACGTCCACTGCGGGTCGGTGGTTTCCCACCGGTGGCTCCTGACTCAGTAATATCTTTCGGGTTGCACCATTCGCTGCAACCTTCAAATGATAGTTGCCCGGAGCTATATATACACGACCCGGCTGAATAACATCATCGTTCTCTGCTTCCTTTACGGAAATATCTGATATGGTATTCAATCGGTCGGCCAGTGATTTTGTAAAGCCCGGCGGCATATGCTGGACAATGACAACACCGCAAGGCAGATTCCCCGGCAGCTTGGTAATGACCTGCTGAAGCGCCTGCGGCCCCCCGGTAGAAGTGCCAATGACCACAAGCTTTCTGCTCCCGCCGCCTCCCGTAAATGCCGGTTTGGAGGAGACAGTCTCTGCGTTCTTCGCGCGTCTCTGCAGAAGCGGATTCTGACGTTTGGCAAAACTTATGGATGATTCCGGCTGCGGAGGAGATTCCTTCATCCCCGACCTCGGCAGTTCTATTCGGCGCATGACAGGAGGTCCCTGCTTCTGTTTCCCATCCGGCTGGATTGGAGCATCCATTCTGCTTATTTTTGCCCCTGCAGCCGTCCGGCATTTCTCCAGGATATCCCCCTCTATGGCATCAATCTTTGAAATAGAACCTCCGATTTTGCTGATAAAGTCTATCGCCCCGAGACTCAGCGCCTTGACCGTCGCCTCTGTCCCTTTCTGCGTCATGCTGCTGATCATGACAACCGGTGTCGGACATTCCCGCATGATGACAGCCAATGCAGCAATTCCGTCCATCACCGGCATATTCACGTCCAATGTCACAAGATCCGGTTTCAAGGATTTGGTCTTCTCAACGGTATCCTTTCCATCCGTTGCCGTCCCAACGACCTCGAAATCCGGCTGCTTTCGGAACAGATCCGATAACACCTTCCGCATAAAGGCGGAATCATCAGCAATCAAGACACGAATCATCCTATATTCACCCCACTCATAAACTGATGCCTTTAGCAAGGGCCTTTCTCTGCACAGCAAAGAGATACTTCACAAGCTTGTTCACCGTCGGCCGCGGCAGATCCATAAACCTTACGCCAACATGATAATATGTGCGCCCATCCGGATCCTCCTGCCTGACACACCGGACAACCTGGCTCATGACATTCACGGTTCCCATTTCGGGAATATCGTGAATATCGAGGGCAATCCGTGTGTCCTCCACTACTTCCTGCCACAGGGGGAAACTGATGCCGCTGCCGCTGAAATCCAGACTCCATGTCGCAATGGGTTCGCCAATGCAGCCTTCCTCATCAATGATATTGACGTGCATTCTTTGGCTTACTTTCACGCGGACAAATTCGCGGTTCTGATACTTCTCCACATGCTCCGGCATGGCAAGCCGCCAAACAGGAATCCTTCCGTCTGTCCAGCCGCTCCCCAGAAATATCGCAAAAAAGCGATACCTGCACTGATCTCCAATGGCCAGCCCATAAACCGTTGACGACTTCTCCGGAATGACCGGTACACGCTGGCGTGTCAGGGGCATTGCAACGAGGAGTTCCTTTCCTGTATGGCCTTCAATCCGGCTAGGATACTTTTCCTCGTCTTCCCCAACATAAAATTCCACGCGCTGGCCAATCTTTAAAATATCCCCTGCTTTTAATAATTCGCCTGCCATACCAAAGTTCCTCCATTATTTTCGCGAAAAATTAAAAATCTGTTGCAAAAATCCTTTCCAACCTCGTTTTACCACCATGTCACCGCCATAAACAAGGCTTTTTGCCATGGCACGCACACATTTCGAGGCGAGCGTATCCGGCTTCGTTGCCAGAAAGGGTCTTTGCTTGCGCACAGCTCCCATAACATTGCGATCCTCAAAGATATACCCCGCACATTCAATGGGCATCTTTAAAAACTTTTGCGAAGTCTGCTGAAGCTTTGCTACGACCTCCCGACTCTCTGCCTCATCATAAATACGGTTCACCACCAGTTTGATGTTCTTGTTCGACGCATACATGCTGTATGCCTTCATGACAGCATAAGCATCCGTGAGCGCCGTAGGCTCCGGCGTCGTCACCAGAAGAACCTCATCGGCTGCCAAAATGAAATCCATAACATTCTTGCCGAGGCCAGCTCCTGTGTCCACAAGGATGATATCTGCAAGCTGGCCGCACCCTGCGAGCTTCTGCATCAGCCGCTTCCTGTCCGAGGAACTGAACGCCTTTGCTTTTTCGATGCCGGAGCCACCTGATATATAGTCTACTCCATAGGGGCCATGGATCAGAACATCCGAAAGCTCCGTATCATCCTCTAAAAGATTCAGCAGGTGGTGCTTTGACAGACTTCCCAGCACTACATCTACATTCGCCATGCCAAGATCCGCATCGATCACCAAAACGCGCTGTCCTTCCAGACCTAAAGCAATGGCCAGATTGACCGTAAGGTTTGTCTTTCCGACACCGCCTTTGCCGCTTGTAATAGCAATCACGCGGGTACGGGAATCCTCTCCTGCTGGCTGGAGCTCCATATGTGAATTGTCTTCTTCCTGTCCTTGCTGGCCTGTCTTATCCTCCACAAGCCTTCTAAGCTTTGTTGCCTGATCTTCCATACTATTCCCTCAATAATAATTCCGCCAGCCTCTCCGCGCTGGCCGGCGCAATGTCATCAGGAACACTTTGCCCATAAGCCAGATAGGAAAGAGCAATATTCTTTTCATAAAGAAGATTCAACACCAGTCCCACGCTGCTGGTTTCATCTACCTTTGTAAAAATCACGCGATCCGGCTTGCAGCCAGAAAACTTCTCCAGAATATCCTCCGCATCCTGGTTCTTGGTTGTTGCGCTGATGACCAGGTGCTTTTCAATGCGTGAATTGGCTTTCAGAAGCTCCTTGAGTTCCTTCATCTGGTAATCATTGTGCTGACTCCGTCCAGCCGTGTCTATGAGGATAAGTTTCTTATCGCTGTACTTGCGTATCGCCATGCGGAGTTCCTCCGGGGAATAAACGATCTCCAATGGCAGGCCGATGATGTCCGAATAGGTTTTGAGCTGTTCCACAGCGGAAATCCGATAGGTATCTGCCGTGATAAGGGCTGCGCTTACTCCCTGTTCCAACACAAATCTCGCGGCAATCTTCGCAAGGGTGGTTGTTTTTCCCACGCCGGTAGGCCCAATCAATGCCACAATACGCCCCCCATGGGCTGGGAGCTGCACACCATCCGAACACTTCACCACACGCTTCAGATAATTGGAGAGGGTATTTCGCGCTTCGCTTGAGTGCATATTGACCAGCGTCTCTCCTGCACCGGAATGAGCCGCCATGTCATCCAATATGGAAGGCTCCACATCCTGCCGCCTGAGCGCCTCCTGCAAAGAAAGGTTCCCATCCGGCTGCTCTCTGCTCATGACCTGCGCCAACAGCGCTTTCATCTGCGCCAGTTCGTCTTCCAGCCTTTGGATTTTCTCCGCATCCTCCCGGGCTGTCTCGTCATCCCGCTCTTCCGTCTCTTCCACCGGCTCTGCCGTTTCTTCGGGAACAGTCTCCTCCTTCGTCGAAGGCGCGCTCTCTTTTGGCATCTGCGGGGAAGCTGCCTTTATGATCCGGGGCTTTTCCTTCTGCTCCTCTGCGGGCATCTGAAGCGGTGCTTCCCCATTGGCAGGCGAGGCCGGCTGAAACTCCTTGAAAGGTGCCTCGCTAAAAGAAGGGAACGTAGGGGGCTGAACCGCTCCCTGTGCTGCAATCTCCACGCCCTGCTCCGTTCCATGGGTCTTATATTGCGCCAGTACAGTGTTGGGAACGATCGGATTCACGGGAGGTGCCGGCACCTCCACATCCACCGGCTTTGCAGGTGCCTTTTTGCGTTTCTTGGCTCCCGGAACACCGTCATCCTCCACTGCAGCAGTAACCTCTACGATCTCCTTGCTGCGATATCCCAGGAACCCGCCATCCTTGTATTTTTTTGTATGAAGGATAACCGCATCCCTTCCCAGGGCTTCCTTTACTTGCTCCATTGCCTCTTTCATGGTAGAAGCCTTGAAAACTTTGATCTGCACTTTAAATCTTCACCACCCCGAGAATCTGGATCTCTACACTCTGCTCGATTTCCGCATGAGAAAGCACTGTGATGCCCGGCACGGAACGTTCTGCCAACTTGCGGAAATAAAGCCTGACTGCCGGACTGGTAAGCACAATGGGCTGATATCCCATATTGGTAAGCTTTGTCAGTTCCGTATTGAGTGCATGGATAAGCTTCTGCATGGCATCCGGATCCAGGTTCACATAGGAACCGTGATCCGTGCGCTGTACCCCGCCGGCAATGCGGTTCTCCAGAGACGGATCCAGCGTAATGCATGGCAGTATGTTGTTCTGCACATTCTGCTGTGTAATCTGACGAGCCATCGCGTGTCTGACATATTCCGTGAGAATCTCCGTATCCTTCGTGGCACGGGCATAGTCCGCCAGAACCTCCAGGATCGTAGCCATATCGCGAATGGAGATACGCTCTCTGAGGAGATTCGCCAGCACTTTCTGTATCTCACCTACACTCATGAGATCCGGCACCACATCGTTGACCAAAGACTCGTTCGACTTCTTGAGATTGTCGATGAGGTTCTGCGTCTCCTGACGTCCGAGAATCTCGTCAGCATGCGCCTTGATGACCTCCGTGAGATGAGTCGCAAGCACGGACACTGCATCGACAACCGTATAACCGTTGAGCTCCGCCTGCTCCCTCTCCGTCTCCGGGATCCAAAGAGCAGGCAGTCCAAACGCCGGCTCTATCGTCTCTATGCCCGGCACTTCCTCGAATACAGTGCCGGAATTCATCGCCAGATAATGATCCAACAAAAGCTCTCCCTTAGCTATTTCGATCCCTTTCAGCTTTATGATGTAAGCATTGGGCTTGATCTGAATATTATCCCGAATCCGAATGGTGGGCACCACCAGGCCGAGTTCCAAGGCGCACTGCCGTCTTATCATGACAATGCGGTCCAGAAGATCACCGCCCTGTCCCGTATCCACCAATGGAATGAGGCTGTAGCCAATTTCCAGTTCCATGGGATCCACCTGGAGCAGGGAAACAATATTTTCCGGCTTCGTGGCTTCGGCCTTGTCCTTCGCCTTCTTTTCCGCTTTCGTCGTCTCCACTGCCGTTTCCTCCTTTTTCCGCAGTCCCCGCCCAATAAAGAAGCAGAGAATGGAAAGGCATGCAAAAGGCACCCCCGGAAGCCCCGGAACGATTGCCAGAAACACCAGTACACCGCTGATGATAAAATAAATGCGGTCATTGCGGAAGAACTGATTGACGATATCTGCCCCCAGGTTCCCTTCCGATGCCGAACGGGTAACGATGATGCCTGTCGCCGTGGAAATCAGCAGCGCGGGGATCTGGCTGACCAGTCCCTCGCCTACGGTGAGCAGCGTATATTGCTGGAGAGCCTGCACAGCCTCCAGATTCCGCTGCACAATGCCTATGACAAAACCACCGGAAATATTGATGAGCATGATGATGATTGCTGCGATAGCATCACCCTTGACGAACTTGCTGGCACCATCCATGGCACCGAAAAAATCCGCCTCACGCTGAATCTTCTCACGGCGCACCTTTGCCTCCGCATCGGTAATGGCTCCCTGGTTGAGGTCCGCATCAATGGCCATCTGCTTTCCGGGCATTGCATCCAGAGTGAAGCGTGCGGACACCTCTGCGACGCGCTCGGATCCCTTTGTGATAACAATAAACTGGATGATAACAAGGATGACGAAGACAATGAACCCCACCACCGGATTTCCTCCGACAACAAAATTGCCGAAAGCGGTAATAACCTCACCCGCATAGCCCTCCAGAAGAATGAGTCGTGTGGATGATATATTGAGAGCCAGCCGGAACAATGTTGTCACCAGAAGCAATGAGGGGAATACCGACAAGTCCAATGCTTCCTCATTATAAATGGTTGAGATGACAATGACCAATGCCGCCGTTATATTGATGCAGATCAAGAGATCCAGCAATGCTGTCGGCAGCGGAATAATCATCATGATGACGATTGTGATAATAGCCACCGCAATGACAATATCACTATACTTCTTTATGGAATTAACAGGTCCTTGCCCGACCCCAGCCTGTGGTTCAGCCATAACGGCAACTCCTTACTTTGACTGCCAGGATATTCTTTCTGTTCCCTATTCTTCCTGCAGCTTCTTTCACGCATAACCATACTTTCTTCGCTTCAAGCGGTAGACATAGGCCAAGACCTCAGCCACTGCCTGATAGAGCTCCGGCGGAACCATATCGCCGATTTCTGTTGCGGCAAACAGTGCCCGCGCCAACGGTTTGTTCTCCACAATGGGAACATGATTCTCCTTGCCGATGCCCTTGATCCTCTGCGCTACAAGATCCTGACCCTTTGCCACGACAACAGGCGCCGGCATGCCCTTATCATACTGTAGCGCCACTGCAAAATGCGTCGGGTTCGTGATGATGACATCCGCTTTCGGAACCTCTTGCATCATGCGTGCCATAGCCATCTGGCGCTGCTTCTGACGAATCTTTCCCTTGATTTGGGGATCCCCTTCCGACTGCTTCATCTCATCCTTGACCTCCTGCTTGGTCATTTTGAGATCCTGCGTCGTCTGCCATTTCTGATAGGCAAAATCCAGCACTGCCATGATGATGATAACCGCAATGACCTGGAAAATCATGGCAAAGAGTATCTTTGCTATCTCCTGCAAGCTCGTGGCCAGATCATAATATATGAATTGGGGCATCCGAAAAATTTCATCTTTGAGATAGTTGTACAGGAAAAAGCCAATAATGATGATTTTAAGTATCGATTTTACCAGTTCCACCAATGTCCTTTTGGAGAACATCCTCCCAAATCCGGTGATTGGGTTCAGTTTGTCCAGTTTGACGCTGATGGCCTCCGTACTGAAATTAAGCCCCACCTGAAAGAAATTGACTCCCAGCCCGACCAGCAAAATCGCAAACATAACCGGAAGGACAGTCTTCGCCAGAACAATCATGATTCCGATAAAAATCTGCGTAATGGTCTCCGTATCCACACTCTGCATGAGGTGCCCATATATGTAGATCGTATAATTGGCAATCTCCCCATAAATGTATTCCCAGAGAACTTTAAGCACAAAAAAGCCCATGAGCAGGACAAACGCCGTGTTCAGTTCCTGACTTTTTCCGACCTGGCCTTTTTTGCGGGCATCCTCCCGCTTTTTCGAGGTCGGCTCTTCTGTCTTCTCCCCCTCTGCAAAAAGCTGAAGATCAAAGGAATGCCTTACACTGCGGAAATCATCTTCACTGAAGCGCCCGGAGTGCGATGGAAACATTTCCATACAGTTCATTAAATACCACATCCAAAAACATCACATAGAATGGCAAAAGCATGCATAAAACACTCATCCCTATCATGATCTGCATGGGAAGCCCTACAACAAAGATATTCAGCTGGGGCATCGTCCGCGCCAGAATCCCCAGCCCGACATTGGTCAGCAAAATGGCAAACGTAACCGGCATGGCAATTTTCATGCCCGTCAGAAAGATTCCCGTCGTAAAATTGGAAATGAGCACGGGAAGCGAGAGGCCGGGGCTCATCTCCAGCAGTGGAATCATCCGAAAGCTCTCCACCAAACTGGCCAGCAGCATATGATGCCCGTTCGTTACAAGAAAAAGAATAACCGCTAGATTATAAAGAAAACTTCCGATAAGCGGAACCTGCTGACCGGAAGTCGGATCCATAACATTTACGACGGCAAAGCCCACCTGCATATCCATGATTTTACCAGCCATATTGATCGCGGAAAAAGAAATATATGCAACAAAACCAATCAGCCATCCCACAAAGATCTCCGACAGCAAAGCAGCGGCATACATCCATATAGACGGCGGAGCCAAAACCTCCCCCAGAGCATCCACTACCGGGAATATGAGCACGGAAAAAGCCAGTGCTGTCCCTGCCCGAAAATATATGGGAATATTCATACTGCCAAAAAAAGGGGAGATCAAAAAAATGCCGCTGACTCGCGTCAAAAGCAGTAGAAAAGCTGCCACATGCCCCTGAAGCAATGCAAAGAAATCCACAGTGCAGTCCCTTCTCATCCAATATAATGTGGCAGATTTACAAAAACATTTGTAACAAACCCCACCATAATCCTCAGCATCCACGGCCCAAAAATCAAGATTGCTACAAAAACAGCCACAATTTTAGGGATGAACGCCAGCGTCTGCTCCTGTATGGAAGTGGTTGCCTGAAAGACACTGACTGCCAAACCGACCATAAGACCGAGTCCCAGCATCGGCGCCGACACCAAAAGCACTGTCATGAGCGCCTCCTGCGCCAGCTGAATGACAAGATCGCCTGACATGTATCCCCATCTCCCAATCAAAACATCTACTTAAAACTGGTGATCAACGAACGAATCAAAAGATGCCATCCATCCACCATCACGAAGAGCAATATCTTAAAGGGCAGGGATATCATAACCGGAGGAAGCATCATCATGCCCATGGACATCAGCGTACTGGCCACGATCATATCAATGACAATAAAGGGAATATAGATCATGAAACCAAGCTGAAATCCCGTTTTGAGTTCACTGATGATAAAAGCAGGAATCAGCGTGAATGTCGATACATCATCCTGTGTCTCAGGCCGTGGCGCATCTGCCAGATTCACGAAAAGTGCAAGATCGGATTCCCTTGTCTGCTTGAACATAAATTCCCTCATAGGATCCAGCACATTTTTCAGCGCTTCCTCCTGGGTAATACGGCCAGCCAGATATGGCTGAATTCCGTTCTCATTCGCCTGTCCCCAATAGGGAGCCATGATATAAAAGGTTAAAAATAATGACAGAGCAATGACTACCTGGTTCGGTGGTACATTTTGTGTGGACAGGGCATTACGCAAAAAACCGATGACAACAACAATTCTCACAAAAGATGTCGTCATAACAAGAATAGACGGCGCCAGTGACACAATCGTCAGCACCGCCATAATCTGCAAGGTCACCGCCACATCCTGGGGATTATCCGATGATCCAATACCTATATTCAGACTGGTGGGAACCGGCGCAGCCACTACCTCTTGGGGCACGAGCAAAAACAAGCACATACTCCCCACAAGGAAGAGCGCCTCTCGAATTTTCCAGCGCCTCTCATTCTTCATAGCTCTCATTTTCTTCCAGAGTCCTTTTTGAACATTGGCGGCACTTTCTGCATGAAGTCTGCAAGGGCACCAAACTGCTGGGAAAACATTCCCATATCCACGGGATTTGCCAAAGATTGCCTATGCAAACGCTCAATCTCCTCTCCATCCGTAATCTCCGAAAGGAGCGTGATATTATGCTCTGTCACGCCCAAAAGGAATACACGGTCAGCCACCTCCACCAGTGAAACAGACATCCTCGGACCCAAAGGAAGGGTATCCAAAAGCCTGCCTCCATTTCCGGAGACATTCCTGTTAAACCTTCCTCCCATAAAACGCGCCGCCAGATAAGCCATGACTACAACAATCGCAAAAACAGCCAGAAGACTTAAAAGATACGCAAGAGTCGACCACCAGGAAACTGAGGTTGGATTAGGATCCACATTCTCATAACCAGAAAGATAACCACCAGAACGGGCAGCCTCATCAGCTGCCCATCCAGTTGTCGGATCGGCCAGTGCCAGCAAGACCTCTATGCCAATCACCAGTAAAATCCATACTATTCTGTTCATTATCCAACAGCTTTACGTACAGCCTCAAGCACGCGATCAGCCTGGAAGGGCTTGACAATGAAGTCCCTGGCTCCCGCCTGGATTGCCTCAATAACCATCGCCTGCTGCCCCATAGCGCTGCACATGACGATCTTGGCATTGGGATCTACTTTCTTGATTTCTTTGACAGCACTGATCCCGTCCATTTCAGGCATCGTGATATCCATTGTCGTGAGATCAGGCTTGAGTTCCTGATACTTCTCGAGGGCTTTCATGCCATTCTCTGCCTCACCGACAACCTCATATCCATTCTTCGTCAGGATATCCTTGACCATCATTCTCATGAACGCCGCATCATCAACAACCAATACTCGTACTGCCATGTTTCATCTCTCCTCATCTTAAAATAAATTTGGGAACCCATGTATCTATAGTTAAATCAATTATATATGATATAACCAAAATCCTCAAGACGTTCTGCTAAAGATAAAATCACTGAAGTTTTGCAGCCCTCTCCGCAGGAGTCGCTATATCCGTAATGCGCACACCGAAGTTCTCATCAATGACCACAACTTCGCCTTTGGCCAAGAATTTCCCATTCACCTGGATATCCACCGCTTCTCCTGCCAGCTTGTCCAACTCAACAATTGAGCCATTTGTAAGCTCCAGAATTTCTTTGATGGATTTCTTCGTTCTACCCAGTTCCACAGTCACCTGCAACGGAACATCAAGAATCAGGCCAATGTTGGCATCATTCACCTGCACCGGCGTCATATTGAGCGGAGTAAACTGAACCGGCTGTACCGGAACATTTGTTGCCACATGCGGCTGCATCGGCATGCCATACCCACCCATCATAGGCGGCGGTGCTGCCATAGCAGCTCCAGATGCTGCCATAGGCGGTGGCGTTGCCATAGCAGGCGTCGGCGATGCCATAGGTGGCGGTGCCGCAGGAGCGGGCGCCGGAGATGGAGACGGAGATGGTGCCGGTGCGGGAGCTGGAGCAGGTTCAGGCTCGCTTCCCCCTCCCAGAATCGCTTCCACCATCTCTTTAGCCACCGAGACCGGCAAGATCTGCATAATCTCGCTGTCAATGAGTCCGTCCACTTCCATGCGGAATGATGTGCGGACAATGGGGTCATCCTGCCCCACAATCTCTGTCACCTTGTCCTCAGAGCCCAAATCGATGAGATTTACCTTAGGCGGCGAGATGTCAATCTTCTTGTTGAACATCGTGGACAATGAGGTGGCCACACTTCCCATCATCTGGTTCATGGACTCGCCCACGGCGCTCATATGAATCTCGCTGAGATCCGTATCGGGATTCGTACCATCGCCGCCCATCATGAGATCGGCAATGATGGCGGCATCCTGTGCCTGGATTGCCAGAACATTATTTCCGTCAATACCAATGGTATACCCCACTTCAACAATGAGGTACGGCATGGGATAATGTTCCTTTATCATGCTCATGGTAGCAACGGACACAGTCGGTGTTGTAATGGAAACCTTGTGTCCCAGCAAAACGGATAATGTTGTAGCCGCACTCCCCATGGAGATGTTGCCAATCTCTCCCAGGGCATCCTTCTCCATATCGGAGAGCACATCCTCAAATTGAGATGAACTACTGCCGCCATCCGCTGAGCCGGCGGAATCTCCCGCAGGATCATCACTGCTTCCAGCTGCCGGAATACCGCCGCCATTGAGCAGTGCATCAATCTCCTCCTGTGAGATCATATCGTCACTCATCAGTACTTTCATCTCCTTCGTTAACTACTCTTGTGATTTGTACTGCCATTCTCTTGCCCGATGTCCCGGGACGACAATAAAATTTAGGGCGCGTACCTACCCTGCAAACCAGAGAGTCATCCACCTTAGTGTCCAGCTGCAGAACATCTCCGAAGCCCAAGGTCAAGAACTCGCGAATGGAAATATCGATGCGCCCCATTTCTACTACAACAGGCACTTCGGTACGCTCGATCTTTCGCTGCAAAAGCTCCACCTGCTGGGGATTGTTGTCCTTCGCTGCAGAAGCAGCTACCCAGAAAGTCGTGGTGAGCTTTGACATAATGGGCTCCAGTACCAGATATGGAATGCAGATGTTCATCATGCCCTCCACATCTCCCAGTTTCATTTGAACAGTGATAATAACTACCATATCACTGGGCGGCACAATCTGGGTAAACTGCGGATTTGATTCCGTCGCCTCTATCGTCGGAAAGAATTCGACAACATTCGACCATGCTTCCTTCAGGTGACCGACCGCCGTCTCCACGAAACGCTTCATGACAGCCTCTTCTATCTCTGTCAGCACCCGTACCTTCACGCCGCTTTTCCCGGCTCCGCCAAACACCCTGTCAATAAATGCAAAAGCAATCTCCGTGTTGACCTCAACAATAATATTTCCCTTAAGAGGCGGTACAGCCAATATACTGATAACACTGGGATTCGCCAGAGATTGAACAAACTCCTGATATGTCAGCTGCTCAACAGATGCGACATCAATCGACACCATAGTTCTAAGATGCGTTGACAGATAGGTATTCAAAAGGCGCGCAAAACTCTCGTGCAACATGTAAAGCGTGCGTATCTGATCTTTGGAAAATTTATCCGGTCGTTTGAAATCGTAGGCTTTTACCTTTTTCTGGGATTCCTCGTTTTTGAGTTCCTCTGTATCAACCGACCCTTCTGAGAGTGCCGAAAGCAGTTTATCTATCTCAGATTGAGATAAGACGTCCTCTGCCAAGCTTCACCCTCCTTTCTGCCTTGTTTCCTTACACGAATCAATCCCTTACTGGAGCAGGAAACTCGTGATGTAAACATCATAGACAGAACCTTCACCCAGCACGCCATTGATTTCCTCTTTTATCTTTTTCTTGAGATCATCCTGCTTCGTCGCATCAAATTCATCCAGCTTGGCCGACCGAAGCACCTGGAGCACGATATCCATAATCTTGGTCTCAGCCATAGGCAGGATCTGACCTTCCACGATAATATCCTTTTTGCCGGGATTCATTTCAAGGATGATGCTCGTCTTCAGGAACTTCCCTGTCTTTTGGCCGCCAACGTTCACAAGGATTCCTTCCTTTGGATCCCCAAGCTTTATGAATACTCCAGGATCATGGAACTTGGTGTTGCCGGGCCCCTCAGTAGCCGTATCTGCCATGAGCTTCGTCGTAACGAAAAAAGAAATTCCCGCTGCCAGCGCGAGCCCAACAATAACCAGTACAGCAATAAGTATGATGGGCGACTTCTTTTTCGGTTCTGGCGCAGCCTCTACATCCTTTTCTTCATCCGCCATTGCGTTTACCTCCATATCCTAAACTTTTTATATCTTTTACATTATAGCAGACATTTCCCATGAAACCAAACGCCAACAAAAACTCATAATTTTCTTAATTATAATACGTCCTAATTAAACTGCTTCAAGGCTCTCCGATATTTCATAACCCGCCGTACAATTTCATCCATGCCTTCATCCACAATCAGTTTCTTCCCATTGGTCAGCGTTACCACGGTATCCGGAGTTTCCTCGATTGTCTCTATTACTTCGGCGTTTAATACGAATTCTCCTTTTTTCTTCGCTTCGGAATTGAATTTTGTCAATTTGATCACGGGATTCACTCCTTTGGAAAATCTGTCAAACGAACTTCAATTATTTAAATTCGGCACAGAGGCGGCATAATCCTTTTTTGCCAACGAAAAAAACAAAAAAGAGGAAGAATGGATCTCTTCCTCCTAAAAATACCTTACCAGTTCTCTGCCTGCACCCATCCTATACCGAAGAATCGGCAGAATTTCCCTGGCCTACGCGGATGACATCCCCAATCGCCACCTGATAGGTCTGCCCTCCTGAAACCGCAATAATGGTCGGCGATCCATCCGTAATGCTCACGCCCGTGACTTTCCCTTCCATATTCGTGGATGAGGTTACCACATTGCCCTCAGCATCCGTTTCCTTTGTCGTAGAAATCCACTCAACATCTTTATCAATCATGCTGCTGAGCTGACCAACGAGTACGGAGGTATCAATATTGCTCACAAGCTTGGACACATTCTCAATTCCCTCGGATACATTCGTCATTTGCTCCAATGCGGAGAACTGCGCCAATTCCGCAACGTATTCGCTGTTGTCCTGCGGATCCAAAGGATCCTGATATCGAAGCTGTGTCACCATGAGCTGCAAAAAGGCATCCTTGTCCAATTCGCTGTTGACCGATCTGTTCGTGTTCGTTTGAGAATTATTGTAAGATTCCATCGACTGTGTTATGCCATCCACAGTGATGGTGTTAAGCGAGTTCGACATAATTCTTTCCCCTTTCCTCAGACCCGATAGTCTACCCCTTTATTCGATATGCCTGTATCTTCCTGGACT
>DFES01000021.1 GCA_002369175.1 Selenomonadaceae bacterium UBA3796 | reverse complement strand
CCGATATGCTTGCGCCGCGCTATCCCTGCTTGCACCAGCTCGAATGTGACGAGGTCGATGATGGCAGAGTGGCTCTGCTCCACGAGGTAACCGGGGAGTTGCCCCGTGTAGGTCACTTTCTCTGTATATACATCCGATACTTGACATACCAGATCTCCATGAGAAAGAAATAGGGCATCATGGACTGGTACTGCGGTCTCTCATCATCCTCCTCATACAGCTGGAATCGAGCAGGAGAAACATAGAGATTCGTTGTGGAAAGACTGGCCAGGGTATTGTCTTGCAGCTGGGTAATGGAAATCAGTGGAACATCCTTCAGCTGCAGTTGGCGTGCGAAGTCCACCACAAGAGGAGATTCGCCGGAAAGGGACACGAAAATAAAGACATCATCCAGTGTGAGTGTCCGCAGAATGGAATAAAATTCCTCCTGCCCCTTGATTTCAAAAATCAGTATATCCCCATAGAAGAACACGCGCTTCAGTTCCTGCACCACATTGCTCTGCACATAGCCGGAAGCAAAAGCGAAAATGCGGTTCGCCTCATGCACCAGACGGCTGGCATCATCATAATTGCGCCGCACCAGTTCGGACCAGGATTTTTCGTAAAAGGAGCCAAGATCCTCCAGGATATTCGCCCGATAGGCTGCGCGTTCCGGCTCCTCCAGCTTCAACACGGCCTTGAGCTCTCCAAAGCCGTCAAAGCCCAGCTTTTGGGCAAAGCGCACGATGGTGGTGCTGGACACGCAACAGACCTTTGCAAGTTCATGAATGGAAATATGACGCGCCGCCTCACGATGATTGAAAATGTATTTCCATATCACCATATCCGTTTGGTTCAAATCCTGTCGATGCGCGTTGATCGTTTCCTCCAACCTCATAAATGCCCACTCCCATGTCATAATTCCAAAAGTTTTCAATCTTTTATTCAGTATATCACAGTTTACCAGAAAGAAAAACTGCCGCTGTGAAAGAAACTCTCTCACAGCGACAGCTTTTTGACCGTTCATCGTACAACGTAGATAACGGCTTCCTGTCCCCGCAATACGCCTGCCTTTTCCTCGGCATAGTTCCCAAATACACGCTTTGCTCCCCGGGGGATAATGTCAGGAAGTTCCACCTCATGCAAGCTGAAATTCACAATGGTATAGACCTCCTCCGTTCCCAGCCTGCGGGAAAAGGCATAGAGATCCTCCCGTTCCGGCAAGAGTTCCTCATAGCTGCCGCAAAGCAGCGTCTCCTTCCCTTGCCTCCATGCGCTCAGCTTGCGATACCAATTCAACACGGAATCCGGATCTTCCCCTTCCGTCTCCGCATTGCAGATAGCAAAGTCCCCATGCACGGGAAGCCATGGAGTTCCCGTGGTAAAGCCGGCGTTTTTCTCTGCCGTCCATTGCATTGGCGTGCGGGCATTGTCACGGCTGTATGTATGAACAAAGGAAAGGGCGTCCTCGGCAGAAAATCCCTCCTGCAATGCCAGCGCATACTGTCCATGGGAAGAAATGTCATCGTAACAGTCCATGGACTCCCATGCCACATTTGACATGCCAAGCTCCTGCCCTTCATAGACAAACGGTGTTCCCCGCAAGGTCAGCAGCACTGCCGCCATCGCCTTGGCCGCAAGAACCCTGTCCCCTCCTTGAGGGAAAAACTGATTCACGCAGCGCGGCTGATCGTGATTTTCAAAGAAAATCGGGTACCATCCGTTTTGGGCTGTAGCTCTTTGACTGTCCGAAAGGGCTTTTTTCAGAGCGGTCAGCTTCCAGGGATGCTCCTTGCACCAAATTTCCCCCTCCGGGAATTGAAGATTCATATGGCTGAACTCGAAGAGCATATCAAAGGCTCCGTCTTCCCCCACCCAGTCCTTGAGTTCTTCGGGACTCACGCCATTTGCCTCCGCCACGGTAAAAATATCGTGGCCGTCAAAAACTTCCCGGCGGAACTCATGAAGAAACTCCAAAATCCCCTCTGTATTCGCCGTCATGTCATGGATGCTCACTGTGCCGTCCGCCGCATCCGGCTTTCCATCCAGAAATTCCGTCGGCTTCTTGATATACGTGATGGCATCGATGCGGAAACCGCCCACCCCCTTTTCCAGCCAGAAATTCGCCGCATTATAAAGCGCCCTCCGCACCTTTGGATTCTCCCAGTTAAGATCCGGCTGCTGACTGGCGAAGGTGTGCAGATAATACTGCCGGCGCGCCTTGCACCAAGTCCATGCAGAACCTCCGAAGATGCCTCGCCAGTTCGTCGGCGGGGTTCCGTCCGGCTTCGCGTCCCTCCAGATATACCAATCGCTTTTCTCGTTGTCCCTGCTCCTGCAGGACTCCTGAAACCAGGGATGCTGATCGGAACTATGGTTGTAGACCAGATCCATCACAATGCGGATGCCGTGCGACTTGGCCTCGTGAATCAGTTCCTCCATGTCCTCCATCGTTCCGTAAGCAGGATCCAGGCTGCAGTAATCGGCAATGTCATAACCATTATCCACCATGGGCGAAGGGTAGACCGGCGTGAGCCATACCGCTCCTATCCCCAAAGATTCCAGATAGTCCAGCTTCCCCAGGATACCCCGGATATCTCCTGTGCCACTTCCCGTTGTATCAGCAAAGCTCTTGGGGTAGACCTGATAGACCAGCGTTTTCTGCCACCATTTCATGTTTTCCATCACCATAACCTCCTTGCCCGCTGGGGGCAATTTCATCCCATCCTTTGGCAACAGCATATACAAAAAAAGCCTTGGATGCAATAGCTCCAAGGCTTTTCGACACACGAAACGCAGGGCGGAACATGGTACATTCGATGAACCATGGTACTCCGCCACATGCGGGAGGATACATTACAGCGTCCTACTCATCCTTATCCGATTGGCGGATAGACCTGCCAAATATGAGATTGTCCAGGAGCCCTATCAGCTGGTTGATCTCCGGCTTGGAAATCTGCCCGCTCGCACCGAGATCCTCGCCCTTCCTGCGCATTTCCTCACTGATGAGGGAGGAGAAGAGTACGAAGGGAACCTGCCCAAGGCGCTCGTTCTCGCGCACCAGCTTCAAGAGGCGGTGACCGTCCATCTTAGGCATCTCCACATCGGAAACAATGACCCTGACATGGTTCTCGATGGGACCGCCCTTCGCTGCCAAGTGCTGAAGGTATTCCCAAGCATCCTGGCCGTTGCCGAAGTCACGAACAAAGCGATAGCCCGACTCATGGAGGGTTGTAACCAGAAGATCCCGAAGCATGGCGGAATCCTCTGCCACCACCACATGGACATCGGAACGCTGATCCTTGACATCCTCCGTTGCTTCTTCAAATGTGGTGAGCTTTGCGTTGATTTCCGGATTGATCTCCGCAATGATGGTCTCAAAATCGAGAAGCAGGACGATGCGATCCTCCATCTTGATGATGCCCACAACGCGGGACTGATCGCCCACTTCCGGAGCCGGTTCCATATCACGCCACGAAATGCGGTGAATGCGATAGACATTTTCCACCAGGAAGCCGATATCGTAATTGTTGATCTCCGTCACGATGATGTTCTTCGGTACATCCGAAGACGGCACATTGAGGCAACGCGGCAGATTGACCAGTGGAATCGCCTTGCCACGAAGGGTGAAGAGCCCATCCACATAGGGATGCGCCTGCGGCATCCCGGTAATCGGCGCACGGGTGATGACCTCGCGTACCTTCGCCACATTGATGCCATAATTCACCTTGCCAATGCTGAATTCCACAATCTCAAATTCATTGGTGCCTGTTTCGAGAAGAATGCCCTTATTCTCGCCTTTTTTATCTGCCATCAAATTCGCCCCCATACTTGGAATCGTATTTCATATCAGGATTCATTTACTGGTTTTATTCGTTGCAAAGATGCAAAATCCTTCTTGAAATGCAAAAAAGAGAAGAAATTTGTTCCCTTCCGATTTATTTCAAATAAGTCCATCCATCCTTTATCTCAATGCGGCCTTCTTTCAAGAGATGTCCCAAAGCCCGCTTGAAGGCGGCCTTGCTGAGATGGAACTTATCCCGGATGACCTCTGGGGATGTGCTGTCGCTGTACGGCATGCGGGAATTCCGATGCTCCATGAACTCCAAAAGACGGCCGGCATCCGTGACCAGAGCCTTTTCTTTGGCTTCCCGCAAAGAAGCGTTGAGCCGTCCGTCGGGACGAACGTAAGTCACACGGACAGAAACTGTCTCCCCGACCCGGGGTCGCTCCGCCATCTCCCCATTCGCGATGAATACGATATACCGCTCATCACTGAACAGGAATGCACCCTTTTCCGTGTAGTTGTAGATGGAGCCCTGGAGGATATCTCCAACCTTTACCCCCTCTGCCGGCCGGGACGCCCTGCGGATTTCATCTTCTACTTCCATGGTGACGGCCAGACGGCCGGATTTATCGGTATAAAGCTTCGCCCATACCACTTCCCCCACCTGGGGGCGCCCCCGCATCCCCGCATAGGGAAGGAAAATCCCGCGCTCTGCTCCCACATCGAGGAATGCGCCGTCCTTGCTCACATTGATGACTTTGAGCCGGGCGATCTGCCCTTCCCTCATCTTCGGCACACGCATACTGGCAGTGAGACGGTGCTTCGGGTCAAGGTAAAGGAAGACCTTCACGGCATCCCCCACAGCCACGGGAGCTGTCTGCTGCGTCTTATGAAGGAGAATATCATCGGAAGTATTTCCCGTCTCTGCATCGAGAAAAGCTCCCATCTCCCCAAGACGAACAACCTTCAATGTCGCCACGGTACTCGGGCCATACTTGCAGCTTGCAGTTTCTTTCATATCAGTCCTCAAAGGGAGTAAGCTTCGCATCACCCCAGAGCCGTTCCAGAGCATAATACTCCCGGCTTTCCTGACGGAATACATGCGCCACTACATCGCCGTAATCCAGAAGGATCCATTCGCCTTCCCGATAGCCTTCCTTGTGCAGGAAGGAGACCCCCGCCTTCTCCATCTCTTCCTCAATATTGTCGGCAATCGCTCGCACCTGTGTTGCCGTATTGGCGGAACAGATCACGAAGTAATCCGTGGAGGACATGAGTCCCCGCATATCCATTGTCACAATGTCCCTTGCCTTCTTGTCGCTTGCCGCCTTGCAAATGGCAAGGCTGATTTCCCTCTCGGTCAAAATTGCATCCTCCTCATTCCTGATTGATTTCGTGGACGGGGAACAGCTCCCGTATTCTCAGATCAATCTCATTCTGGTCGGGAATCCAAACCCTCGCTGCCCCCTGCGCATAATCCCCCGGCAGCATCAGTGTTGTTGGCGCATCGCTGCTCATATGCCGGAGCACATTCGCCAAATGGGCAGAATCGAAAATCTCTGCACTGGTGGTCACACGGTGCTGGAAAATGTCGGCAATCGCCGGCAGCTTTGGAATGGTATCCAGCTGCAAAACCCTTTGATAAAGCGCCCGGATGAATTTCTGCTGACGCTGCAGTCTGCCGATGTCCCCAAGCCCTGTGCCACGATAGCGCAGATATTTCTGCGCCGTATCGCCGTCCATGTGCTGGTAGCCCTTTGGCAAATGAATGGAAAGTCCGGATTCCGGGTCGTCGTAGTTCATATCCTCTTCCACATAGGCATCAATTCCCCCGAGGGTGTCGATGAGTTCTGCAAAGGTTCTCATATCAATCACCACGTACTGATGAATCGAAATCCCCAGAAGGCCGGACACGGACCGAACCATAAGCGGCGCTCCGCCAACCGGATAGAGAGATGAAATGCGTGTCTGCCCGGCACTGTCCGGAATCTGCACCCAGGTATCCGGCGGAATGGTAATGAACCGCATCCTCCCGGACTCGTTCATCATACTCATCAGCATGATGGTATCCGCATGGATACCTT
>DFES01000052.1 GCA_002369175.1 Selenomonadaceae bacterium UBA3796 | reverse complement strand
AGGCTAGGGCGTGTTGATTAATTCACTCACCCCATCTTCACAGTTCTTGACTGTCCCTGCGTCGTTGACACATCCTCGCCATAGCACCACTATGTCTCCGGTCTGTCGCCTAGCAATGGACAGCCAATCCCCGCAAATCTGGGGCAACCTCATTTAATCAACACGCCCTAAGGCACTGTTCCTAAGAAAAAGACAGTATCCACGAGCAACGGAAAGGAGTGCAATCCCATGGCAAAGTATTATGACGGCTGCCCCCGCTGCGGCAGGAAAGACTTCGGAGAAATCCTGCACTGCAAACGGTGCGGCACGGAGTTCTGCGTGAAATGCAAGGGCAAACGCAGTCTGCCCGATGGTACGGAATACGACTGCTGTCCCCGCTGCGGCGCGGAGATGGATGATGACGATACCGTCTTCGTCGTAGTCACGGAAAAAAACAACCGGCGCTGAAAACAAACGAGCCCTCGACGGCATTTCCGATGTCGAGGGCTCGTTCCTTTGTCCTGTCTTTTTTATTTCTTATCCTTTTTGTTCTCTTTATCCTTGGGGGCTGGCTTCGCGTTCTTCACGACGGACTCCGGTACCTCAACGCCCGATACCTGGTTGTACTTGCTGCCGTGCATTTCGACATTCAGTTTTGCATTGCTCAACATCATGTTCATGAGCACCTTGTTCTTTTCATCCAGCGATCCCTCGTCCAGAATTGCCCGGATGAAATTGCTCACCGGCTTCGTCAGATCCATCCGGCCGGACACCACCTGATTCGATGCCTTGTCCACCGTGACCTCATACTCCAGATCGCCAATGCTGCCGATGGCTCCGAGAACCGCCTCTACATCCTTGGCGTTCTTATCTCCCGGCTTGACCTTCCCCCTGAGATAGGTTCCGATGGCGGGCCAGAGTTTCTCGCCGTCCACAGTGATGCGATAGGTCTGCTGCTGATCATTGCCGTCTCCGAAATTTACGGCCTCATGGCAGTCCTTCAACTCTTGGAGGAGTGCCTGGTAAGAAGGATCTTTTTCCTCCGCCTGTTTATCTTTGTTCACTTTGTCCTTGGAAGTCACTTCCTTGTACCACTGAGCCTGGCTGTCTTCCTTGTAGTACACGGTGTAATTCTTCTCATCCTCCAGGGTGTAGAAAGCATACCTCTTCGTTGACGGCTGCTTCGCATCTCCTATGACCAGCTTGAGGGTTCCTTCTGCGCGGAACGTCGGCTCCATCGCAAAATTCATATCCAAATTGCCTGTCACATCCATGAGCAACGTGTCCAACAGGACATCCATTCCCACGTTGCCGCTCTTCACGGTCTCCATCGCCGCATAAGCCGACTCCAGCTCCGCCTTCGCAGCCTCATCCCCCGTCGCCGCAGCGGCTCCGGCAGGCTGCAAAAGGAGCATCGTCCCCATGGCAGCGGTCAAAAAACATGACTTCACCCAACCAGAAACCTTTTTCACAAACATCCGTCGTCTCCTCCTCGTCTCAGCTCATCAGGTAAATAGAAATTTTATCACTGACAACGGGCAGACCTGCCAAGCAAGTCTGCCCGCTTATCATCCAACAGAACAGCAAACAGGAACGACTTCCTCATTCCTTTGCCGTAGCAGCGGCCCCTGCCAGTTCATTCGTCCGATCATCGAAGCGCTTCATGATCTCTGCATGGGTATCTTTGGTGATCTGCGGCATATCCTTCACCCCAAAGTAATCCTTGAAGGCCACGCCCGCCTGCTCAAAGCCCTTCTCCACTGCGGCGCGCATCTGCTCCAGCCGCTCCGGGTCATCCCCTGCAAGCGCAGAAGCCAGTCCGAAAATGCGGTCGGAAACCGCCCCTACGGACCAGTCACCGCCCTCAGCAAGAGCTGCCTCGGCCTCCTCGGGAGTCGTGGCCACTGCCGGCATAGCAAACCTTGAGGCATCAATCTCCACACCGCCCAATCTCAATTTGCCAATGCCTTCGTCAAGGTAGCCCTGCAGCTTATCGTTGTTGGCCGAAAGCAAATCAATCATGAACTGCAGGGACTTCTCCTGGACATCTGCCTGCAATGCTTCAATATCACTCGCCGAAAGCCCCTTCGTCTTTGATTCGGACTTCCCATCTGCCTGCTCCGCCTGTTTCGCCTGTTTCGCAGCATCGGAAATCTTCACAGAATACGCATCGCCGATTTTCTCTTCCAACGATGCCCCGTTTCCAACACTTCCGGCATTTCCTGCGTTTGCCGTTCTCTTTGCCGCTCCAGCCTGATACGCACTCACTGCATTCGACTGAGCCACTGAAACCGTGCTTACATCCATGTCCATCTTCCTCCTTCATCCTGTAACCCTGCTACGAATTCCCTTTCCATGCAAATTTCAGGAAACAGAACCCCTCTCTTTATATTATCGTAGATTTATCAAAAAAAGTAAAGAAAAATCGTCAGAAAACGAAGAAGATTTTCGCGTGCTGTTGGAAAAAGGATGGCGGATAAAGCAGAATTTCCCCGGCCTCGTGGAAATGCCAATTGTTCAAGTTTTGCCTGTGGCAAAACTTGAACAATTGCGTTATAATGTAAGTAGATGAGTAGGGTGAATGCAAGATGTGCAGGAGGACGCTTTATGGAATACAAAAACTACATGGAAGTCATTGTAGAAGAGAAAATGGATGAGGTTCTCGCTCAGTATCCACAGTGCTGCAAATGCGAGCAGTGCCGGCACGATATCGCCGTCATTGCCCTCAACAACCTGCACCCGCGCTATGTCTCCACGGAAAAAGGACAGCTTTTCGCCCGGATACAGGAAATGAATTCCCAATCCGAAATCGAAGTCCTTCGCCAATTGATGACGGCAGTGGAAATCGTCAGCGCCAATCCGCGCCATAGCTAAATGGCATTCCTTCCCTCCGCACCGGAACGGACAGGATGCACCTGTACCAAGGGAGGCATCGATGAAAAGGATTCAAGTCAGCGCCACGGAACTGCTCATTGCCCTTGTTTTGACTGTTCTGGTGACGACAAATGCCTTGCTGGGGCTCGTATTGACAAGCCAGTCCCAGACAGCCATGAAAGTATTGATTCAAAATCGGATGCTGGATATTGCCAACACAGCCGCCGACATGCTGGACGGAGACAAACTGAAGGCACTGAAGGCAGAGGATAAGGGTACAGAGAATTATCAGAAGATAAATGACACCCTGGCATTCTTCCAGAACAACATCGACCTGTCATACATCTACTGCATACAGCCCAAGGGAGGCAAGGAGTTTGTTTTCTCTGTGGATCCTACAGTGGAAGATCCGGGGGAATTCGGCTCTCCCATCGTTTACACAGAGGCTCTTTACCGAGCCAGCCTTGGGAAGCCCTCCGTAGACGAGGAACCTTACTCCGATGACTGGGGGCGTTTCTACAGCGCCTACAGCCCGGTATTTGATTCCAAAGGGGACGTCGCGGGTATTGTTGCCGTGGATTTCAGTGCAAAATGGTACGATAATGAAATCACAAAGCAGACACGAACTATTGCCATCTGCATGGGGATTTCGCTGGCCATATGCACCCTGCTGGTTCTGCTGGCCACCAGCAGCCTGCGCCGCCGACTGCGGGATATGACGAAAGACCTTGCGGCACTGGCGCACGATGTGGATGACCTCACAACGGAACTCTCTGATTCCGAAGGACACGAGAGACTTCAGAATTCCATGCAGAAAAACGATACCAACCTCGACAATCTCAGTGAAAAGATCCGCACCGTAAAAGACGGGCTGCACCGTTATGTGCAAACCGCCAACTCCCAAGCCAACAGCATGATTACGGCTCTGGCTTCCGATTATCGCAGCGTTTACTACCTTGATCTCGACAAGGATGAGGGCATTTGCTACCAGTCCCCCGGGGACATGGAACCGGGGCAGACCTTCCCCTTCACGGAAACGATGACGCAGTATGCAAAGGACTTTGTTGCGGAGTCGGATCGGGAAGATTTCCTGCACTTCATGAAGCCGACGGAGATATGGCACGCTCTGGAAGGAAAGCGCCTGATCACCAGTCTTTACATGGTGAAGCGGGATGGCAGGGAATCCTATGAAATGGCTCGCATTGCCGGTGTCAAGCATCCGGGTGCAGGACAGCGGGAACGCGCCGTCAGTGTAGGCTTTACGGATGTAGACGAGGAAACGCGCAAAGCGCTTGCCCAGAGCAGCGCACTGCAGGATGCGCTCAGGGTCGCCGAAACGGCGAACAGTGCAAAAACGGCCTTCCTCTCCAATATGAGCCATGAGATACGCACTCCCATGAATGCCATCATCGGCATAGACAATATCGCCTTATCCGCTCCGGATCTGCCGGAAGCCACAAGAGAGCACCTGGAGAAGATTGGCGCGTCGGCAAAGCATCTCCTTGGAATCATCAATGACATCCTCGATATTTCCAGGATTGAGTCCGGGCGGACGGTGCTGAAAAAGGAAGAATTTTCCTTGTCCGAAATGCTGGAGCAGGTGAACGGCATGATTGCCGATCAGTGCAAAGACAAGGGACTCCTGTACGATTGCAGGATTCTGGGCAATCTGGAAGACTACTATATCGGCGACGATACGAAACTCCGGCAGATTCTCATCAACATCTTGGGCAATGCCGTGAAATTCACGCCGGAAGGCGGCAGTGTTTCCCTGCAGGTGGAGAAGATCACCCGATTCGAACGCAGATCGACCCTGCGCTTCCACATAAAAGACACCGGCATCGGCATCAGCAAGCAGTACCTGCCAAAAATCTTTGATGCCTTCAGCCAGGAAGATACCTCCGTGAAGAGCAAGTATGGCAGCGCGGGGCTTGGTATGGCAATCACCAAGGGACTTGTGGAAATGATGAACGGTGACATTACCGTAGAGAGCGAAAAGGGGGCAGGCACGGAGGTTACGATTACCGTCACCCTTGACCATGTTCTTGGGAAAACGGCGGCTGCCGTTGTGGAAACCCCGGCGCCCACGCCGAAGGACGAACCCCCTCTGTCCCAGGCCCCCCCGAAGACTCTGTCCGGCAGGAGGATACTTGTCGCCGAAGATATGCCGGTCAATGCTGAAATCGTCATGGCCATTCTTGAGATGCGGGATATGAAGGTAGAACGTGCGGAAAACGGACAGATTGCCCTGGATATGTTTTCCTCGCATCCGGTCGGCTATTACGATGCCATTCTAATGGATATGCGCATGCCGATCATGGATGGGCTGGAGGCAACAAGACGAATCCGCAGCTCAAGTCACGAGGACGCCAAGACCATCCCCATCATAGCCCTTACTGCCAACGCCTTTGACGAGGATGTGCAACGAAGCATGCAGGCCGGAATCAACGCGCACCTTTCCAAACCCGTGGAGCCGGATACCATCTGCCATACGCTGGAGGAGCTGATGACAAACTGAAGCATGTCATAAGGTTGCAAGCCAGCGAATAAGGACTGGCCTCTACAGAAACAAACTTTCCGTAAAGAATCCCCTAGCTTTAGCTATGGGGAGTGTCAAACGAAATGAATACTCATCGACTGGAGGAATTGATTTTGACTCAGACAGTACGCACCCGTTTTGCTCCAAGTCCGACAGGATACATGCATATCGGAAACCTTCGCACAGCGCTCTATGCCTACCTCTTTGCCAAGGCAGAGAAAGGAACCTTCATCCTGCGCATTGAGGATACGGATCGTGCCCGCTATGTGGCAGATGCCGTGGACTTCATCAACCGCACTCTGGAAATGGCCCATATCATCCCCGATGAGGGACCCGATGCGGGAGGGGACTATGGCCCTTATGTCCAAAGCCAGCGCATGGACATCTACAAGAAATATGCAGAAGAGCTCGTGGAAAAGGGGCATGCCTACCGCTGCTTCTGCAATCCAAAGGAAAAGGAAGCAGGAGAAGGACACGGGGGGTATGACCGCACCTGCCGTAACCTCTCCCGTGAAGAAATCGAACAGCATCTAAAGGACGGAACCCCTTACGTCATCCGCCAGAAAATGCCCCTGGATGGCGAAACCACTTATTTTGATGTGCTCCATGGCAATATCACCATTGCCAATGAAGAACTGGAAGATCAGGTGCTCCTGAAAAGCGACGGCATGCCCACATACAATTTTGCCAATGTCATCGACGACCACCTCATGGCGGTCACCCACATCATCCGCGGCGCGGAATTCATCACCTCCACTCCAAAGCATGTCCTTCTCTATCAGTCCTTCGGATGGGAACTCCCCACCTTCATACATCTCGCTCCCGTCATGGGCAAAAACGAGGACGGCTCCACATCAAAGCTCTCCAAGCGTCACGGCGCAACGAGCTTTGACGATCTCGTGAAGATGGGCTATCTGCCGGAAGCCATCACCAACTATGTGGCGCTCCTGGGCTGGAATCCCAAAAACACAAACCAGGAGCTCTTCTCCATGGAGGAACTCATCCATCATTTCTCCTTGGAAGGGCTGTCAAAATCCCCCGCGGTCTTCGATTATGACAAACTCGGCTGGATCAACGGCGAATATTTCAAAAGCATGGAAGAGGATGCTTTCCGGCAACTCGCCCGACCCTTTGCAGGAGAACTTTCAGAGCAGCTTGAGGAAACATGGCCCTGCATCGCCGCCCTCCTCAGGACGCGCCTTTCACGGCTGGACGAGATTCCGGAGCAGATTGCCTTCCTCAAGGAGATGCCTCCATTCGATGCCGGTCTTTACAACAATAAGCGCAATAAGGTAACCCCGGAAAAGTCCGTGGAGATTTTGCCGCCCGTCATCGAGCTTTTGGAAAGCGTTCCGGAGGAGGAGTGGAACAACGCTCACCTCTACGAAATCCTCAATGCGCACATCGAGGCCATCGGTCTCAAGAAAGGTCTCGCCCTGTGGCCCATCCGCATCGCCGTTGCGGGACAGTCTGTCACGCCGGGTGGAGCAACGGAGCTTCTCTACATTCTGGGCAAAAAAAATTCTTTGGAAAGAATGAAAAAAAGCCTTGCAAATCTCATGAATGCATAGTATAATATCACATGTTAGTTACGTGGCGCCTTCGTCAAGTGGTTAAG
>DFES01000144.1 GCA_002369175.1 Selenomonadaceae bacterium UBA3796 | reverse complement strand
GGGCTTGGCGTAGTTCATGGTGTAGTCCACCAGTACCTTCCGGCCGGTTTCCATATCCTTATTGTAGGGATACTGCTCATTGCCCAGCCAGGCGTTTATGCCTTCTTCGGTCTTGTAGAAGTATTCGCTCTTGGGCAGCCAGATGCCGGTGAGCACCAGGGCGTCCCAGTTGCTTTCCTCACGGGTGTACCACTTGACGAAATCGTAGGCTTCCTGCTGATGCTGGCCCTTGAAAACGCCGGTCAGGCCGGAGGTGCAGATGGTGACCTCTTCCTTCATCATGGGCAGGGGCGCGATGCCGTAGTTGATGCCCAGGTTCGGGAAATCGGTGCCCAGGCGCCAGGTGCCGTCGGTGGTCATAGCCACAGTCTTGCTTCCGATGCCCACGCCCACGCCGTTATCCTCGGGGATCACATTGAGGGGCGCCACATGCTCCACCAGCGCCAGATCGGCCACCTTCTGGATGGATTCGATGGCTTCGGGGCTGTTGATCAGCACTTCGTTGCCGTCCTCGGAGAACCAGGCGCCGCCGTTGGACAGAGCCCATACTTCCATCTGCCAGGTCCAGTTGTTCACAAACGCGCCGTACTGCACGATCTTTTCGGGATCAAAGCCTTCCTCGCCGGGGTGCTTGCCATTCTCATCGAAGGTCAGCCGCTTGGCTACTGCCACAAATTCATCCCAGGTATAGGGGGTATCGGCGGAGGGATATGGCTCGTTCGCCGCATCGAACATATCCTTGTTGTAGTACAGGATCAGGATCTCGTTGCTGCTGGAATAGCCGACGGGAACACCGGCATCCTTGAAAGTAATGCAGTCCATGGGCTGCAATTCTTCCCCGGCGAACATATCGGACACGTCCGCCATGACGCCGTTGCGGGAGAAGTACAGCACGGCGTTTTCATTCACCATGCCGCAGTCCGGCAGCTTGTTGGCGATGGCATAGTTGACCAGGGTCTGGGTGTATTCCTCGTTGGGGATCTGCATGGGCTCCACGAACACCTTGTCCTGGCTTTGGTTGTATTCGTCCAGGGATTTCTGCACGGCTTCCGCCTCCGTCTGGTTGCCCCAGAAGGAATAGGTGATGTGCACCCGGCCGTCGCCTTCCGCCAAGGCCAGGACGGGCAGCATCAGCGCCAGGCACAGGACGATTGCCAACAGTTTTTTCATGGTTCTTCCTCCTTTTATGATGGTGATCCGTTTTGATTTGTGGTTATACGATTAACCACTCCGTTGACAATAAGATACCACCGCCGCGGTAGATTGTCAAGGATGTTTTTGCGATTTTTCCTTGGAATTTCATGGTTAATTTTTTAACCAGACAGTACTTGACGAATTTCCTTTTTTCGTTTATAATCTTTTAAACGATTAACCTCACAGAAGGGTGGTATGCCTATGGCAACCATGCGGGATGTAGCAGAGCTGGCGGGGGTATCCACCGCGACAGTATCCCATGTGATCAACGGCTCCAAAAAGCTCTCCCCCGAAACCACAGAACGGGTGCTGCGGGCCATATCCCAGGTGAATTATACGCCCAACACCGTGGCAAAATCCCTGCGCATGGGCCAGACATTTACCATCGGCGTGCTGGTGGAGGATATCCGCGGTCTGCCTGTGGCAGCCATCGTCAGCGGCATCAGCGAAACTCTATCTAAGGCGGGATACAAAACGATTTTCCATGATTTGCACCTGCTGGAAAAGCTGTATAACCAATATGAGCAGATCGGCACCTACCGGGAGCGCATCAATGAAGGCGTCCTGCTGCTCAAATCCTCCAACGTGGACGGCATCATCTATGTGGCGATGCACGACCGCCACCTGGATTATCTGCTGGACCCCATGGATACGCCCCTGGTGTACGCCTACTCTCACGGAACGGAAAATGACACGTATGTAACCTATTCAAACAAAGATTCTGCGGCCGATATGATCCGCTATTTACTCAGCAAAGGGCATGAGCGAATTGCGGTCATCGCCGGGCATCCCCATTCCTATCCCACCGGGCAGCGGCTGCTGGGCATTCAGATGGCCATGCAGCAGGCCGCATTGACGCTGCCGCCGGAATACATTCGATACGGCGATTGGGAATATGAATCCGGCAAAACGCAAACAAAAGCTCTTTTGGAATTGCCTTCTCCGCCAACCGCAATTTTCGCCATGAACGATCTGATGGCTGCCGGCTCCCTGTCCGCCATTCAAACTATGGGCCTGCAAATTCCCAAAGACATCGCCATCGTCGGTTTTGATAACAGGGAGATTGCAAGCTACCTCCAGCCGCCCCTGACCACCGTGGCACTGCCCACCCCAGCAATCGGCGCAAAAGCCGCTCTGCACATTATTGATATGATCAGCAATCCCTATGCCCACCCGGTTCGGGAAATTATCCCGTGTTCCATTATTGAGCGAGATTCCGTATAATCGTTTCATTCATCCATGAGGGAGCTGAATTATCCTGCGACCTCCGCTCCTTTGGTGCGTTCAGATCGGCTTCCCAGTCCGTTTTGCATCATGATGATGTGAAAGCCGTCAACACGGAGAGTCATCCAAACAATGTCGTTCCGATGACTGCAAGCGTGATTCAAGGTAGCAATATGATCGTTTTGCCTGCCGCATCTTGGAATGTCATTCGTTTTGTTAGATAAGTGAGGATACGATTTCCTTCACTTCCTCATTATTTCGGATCAGAGCATTTCCCTGAGATAAAGGCAGGGAGACACAAGCGGTCCAGGAGTCTGCAGAGATACATGGAACGATACCATCCATCTTATGCAGTCCGTATCTCTGCTCTGAATTTCGGGGAAGCAAATCAGATCCGTTCCATTCCGCTGTATGCCGTGTTCTGCCTGACTGACTGTGAGGGGACATAATGCAGGCTGCAGGGACCGTGCAGGTCTGCCGGACCTGCGGACAGCTATTTTGTCTGTGTACAAAAGAGTATTCCATCTGGTGACAGAGCAGACCGGAGTCTGCTTCGATATCCCTTCAGCCTCAGACGGAACGGCTTAAGAGAACATGACGGAGGAAGCGTGCAGCAGGAATATACGGCAAAGTTGCGGTTCAGGAGACGGTACCGGGACAGGGAGAGCACAGAATGTCGGGCATATGCCGGGCAGGCCTGATATACTGTTTACGCAGCGGAGGGAGGATATCTGCATGCAGGGCTGGATTATGGGCTTTCAGGCGTCCATTGACTTTATTGAGCAAAACCTGTCACAGGTACTGGATATAGAGGAGATTGCAGGAAAAGCTGCTTTGTCTGCCTTCTATTATCAGCGTATCTTTGGCGCTCTGTGCGGCATGACTGTGGGCGAGTACATCCGTGCGCGCAGGATGACGCTGGCCGC
>DFES01000131.1:3824-12379 GCA_002369175.1 Selenomonadaceae bacterium UBA3796 | reverse complement strand
TCGAGGATTTGTCAACGACGCAGGGGCAGTCAAGAACCGTGAAGATGGGGTGAGTGAATTAATCAACACGCCCTAATGATATCATAAAATGCGGGCGTAAACAATTGCAGGAGAGAGTAGAAATGGCGGAGGGGAGGATTTTGCGGGAGAAGGGCGAATTTTGGTGGTAGAGGTGAAGGTCATGGAGAAAAAAGGACTTGTCATCGTCCATACAGGCGATGGAAAGGGAAAAACCACGGCGGCCTTGGGGCTGGCCATGCGGGCATGGGGGAGCGGGCTGCGCGTATTCATCCTGCAATTCATCAAAGGAAGCTGGAGCTATGGGGAACTGGGGGCAATCGAAAAGCTCGGGGAGATAGACGGACGCATCCGGGTAGAGCAGTGCGGACTGGGATTTACCCGAAGGGGGAACGGGCAGGAGGAAGAGCATAGGGCGGCGGCCGGGAAGGCATTGCTGCGTGCAAAAGAGGTCATCCAAAGCGGTGCATGGGATATGGTGATCTTTGATGAAATCAACTATGCCGTGAAATTCGGACTCATTGGGGAAAGCGAGCTCATGGAGCTTCTGGAGGCGCGGCCGGAAGGCCTGCATTTGGTGCTCACGGGGCGCGATGCCCTGCCCTCCCTTGTGGAGCGGGCGGATCTCGTCACGGAGATGACGCTCATAAAACACCCCTATCAAAAAGGCATCAAGGCACAGCAGGGAATTGAGTTTTGAGCGGTTCGGTGGTACAATGTAAAATAGTGGTTTTTTTACGAGGAGTAAGGAGGGCTTCCATGGAGATAAACGACAGAGTACATGGTTTTCAACTGCTGAAAAAGCAGAATATTCCCGAGGCAGATTCCGAGGGGTTTGAATTTGTGCATGAAAAAACGGGAGCGAGGCTTTTCTATCTCAAGAACAAGGACGACAACAAGGTTTTCTCCATCGCTTTTCGCACACCGCCCACGGATGATACCGGTGTGGCACATATCGTGGAGCATTCCGTTCTCTGCGGTTCCCGGAAGTATCCCCTGAAGGAGCCCTTTGTGGAACTGGTGAAGGGCTCCCTCAATACATTTCTCAATGCCATGACGTATCCGGACAAGACCGTGTATCCGGTGGCAAGCCGCAACGATAAGGATTTCCAGAACCTCATGGATGTTTATCTTGATGCGGTGTTCTACCCTGCCATGTATCATACACCGGAAATCCTCATGCAGGAAGGGTGGCATTATGAGATTGAGCATCCGGAGGAGCCGCTCCGTTACAGCGGCGTTGTCTACAATGAGATGAAGGGGGCGCTGTCATCGCCGGATGACCTTTTGGAATCCCGCATCATGGCATCCCTGTATCCGGACACGACCTATGGCTATGAGTCCGGCGGAGATCCGGAGGCAATCCCCGGCCTCACGCAGGAAATGTTCCGGGAATTCCATCGGAAATATTATCACCCCTCCAACAGCTATATTTATCTGTACGGCGACCTGGACATTCATGAGAAGCTGGCCTACCTTGACAGGGAGTACCTGTCCCATTTTGAAAGGATCCCGGTGCCTTCCCATATCGAACGGCAGGAACCCTTTGCGGAGATGAAGCGCATCTTTGAAAAATATCCCTGCGGGGCAGAGGAGGACACAAAAGAAAAGACCTTCCTGAGCCTGAACTACATTGTGGGGAACGTGCTGGATGCTGAAACCATGCTGGGAATGGATATTCTGGATCACGCCATTTTGCGGACGCCGGCGGGGCCGCTCAGGAAAGCTCTTGTGGATGCGGAGCTTGGAATGGATGTGGATTCCAATTTCGAAAGCGATCTCTTGCAGCCCATGTACAGCATCATCATCAACAGTTCGGAAAAGGACAGGGCCGAGAAGTTTTATGACACCGTCATGGAGAATCTCCGGAAACTGGCGGCAGAAGGCATTGACCGCACCCTCATGGAGGCATCCATCAATCTCATGGAATTCCGCCTGAGGGAAGCGGACTTCGGCTCTGCCCCCAAAGGGCTTATCTATGGGCTCCGCAGTCTCCGCAGCTGGCTTTACGGCGGTGATCCTGCAGAACTGCTCTACTATGAAGAGCTGCTGAAGCGCATGAAAAAAGGGCTGGATGAGCGGTATTTCGAGGGACTGATCGAGAAGTACCTGCTGCACAATCCCCACAGGACGTTGCTGGTGATGGAGCCGAGCAAGACCATGGCGGCAGAGAGGGAAAAGGCCGTGGAGGATGTGCTGGCAGCCAAAAAGGCCGGATTCTCTGCCGAGGAACTGGCGCGCATCATAGAGGAAACGAAAGCTCTCAAGGCGCGGCAGCAGAGTCCCGAGACAGAGGAGGCCTTGGCATCGATTCCGGTGCTGAAGATTTCCGATATCCGCAAGGAAGCGTATGCGTACCCCTTGGAAGTCCGGGAGGAAGCGGGCACAAAGGTCCTGTTCAGCGATGTGGAGACCAGTGGCATTGCGTATCTGAAGCTCTATTTCGATACTTCCCGCGTACCGCAGGAGAAGCTCTTCTACTTGTATCTTCTGGCAGAGCTCCTGGGAGGCGTGAGCACGAAAAGCCATTCCTACGAGGAACTGGGCAAGCTCAGGGATCTCCACACGGGCGGCATTTCCTATCATACCTGCGCGATTGTCAAGAAAGACGAGCCGGACTCCTTTTTCCCGCAGTTCAGGGTCAGAGCGAAGTGCCTCATCGCAAAGCTGCCGGAGATGGTATCCCTGCTTTCCGAAATCTTTACGGAAAGCCTGTTCACAGACCGCAAGCGCGTGAAGGAACTCATGGAGCAGATCCAGGTTTCCGTCGAGATGAGCATGCAGCGGTCGGCGCACAGCCTTGTGGCAGGCAGGATCGGGGGATATATTTCCCTTGCCGGGCATTATGCGGATGAAGGCGGACTTCCGTTTTACCGCTTCATCAAGGATTTCCTGGAACATTTTGAGGAAAGATTTTCCGGGCTGCAGCCTGTCATGGAGGAACTCCTGGCGAATGTATTCCATCGGCAGGGGGTTGTCATCAGTGTGACACTGCAGCAATCGGAATATCCGGTGTTTGCTGCGGTGCTTCCCGACCTGATGGGGTGCCTTTCCTCCCGTGAATTCCCCGTTGCGAAGTACCATTGGGATTTGGAGAAGGGAAATGAGGGGCTTATGTCCTCCAGCCGTGTGCAGTATGTCGGAAAGGGCGCGAACTTCATGAAGCTGGGATATCCCTATACCGGAGTGCTGCATATTCTTGAGACCGTACTCCGCTATGATTACTTCTGGACGAAAATCCGCGTTCAGGGCGGTGCTTATGGAGCGTTCACGAATTTTAGCCGCAGCGGCATGATGTTTTTCGGCTCCTACCGCGATCCCAATCTCAGGGAAACCCTGGAGGTTTTTGATGAGACGGCGGATTATGTGAAGAATTTCGACGTTTCCGACCGGGAAATGGATAAGTTCATCATCGGCACCATGGGGACGATCGACACGCCCTTGACGCCGAAAATGAAGGGGGATCTTGCGGCAGAGTGCTGGCTGAAGGGAATCACTCTGGCTGACCGGCAGAAGTCCCGTGACCAGATCCTCTCTGCGCGACAGCAGGATGTCAGGGATTTGGGGGACATGATCGCGGCTTGCATGAAGGATAACAATCTTTGTGTTTTCGGCAATGAAGACAAGGTGCGGGAGAACAAGGAGTGCTTTGGCAGTCTTGTTTCTGTCATGGAATGAATATACTTGAACAGGGGGTTTTTGTGTGAAGAAGGTAATATTTACCGGAGCCGGTGTTGCTATTGTTACGCCTTTCACCAGGGATGGCATCCATTTTCCGGTGTTGGGGCAGATGATCGAGGATCAGATTGCCGGAGGCACGGATGCGATTATCATCACGGGGACTACCGGAGAATCCGCCGGCATGACGGACGAGGAGCATCGTGCAGCCATCCGGTTTGCCGTGGAACAGGTGAAGGGGAGGATTCCCGTGATAGCAGGCACCGGTTCCAATGAAACGGCTTATGCCGTCCAGCTGACAAAGTATGCCGAAGAGGTCGGGGCGGATGCTGCCCTTGTGGTTACGCCCTATTACAATAAATGCACGCAGAACGGGCTCATCCGACACTATACCATGATTGCCGATGCCGTGAATATCCCGTTGATTCTCTACGATGTGCCGTCCCGCACGGGAGTTTCCATCAAAACCTCCACGTATGTGGAACTGGCGAAGCATCCGCGCATTGCCGCAGTAAAGGAAGCAAACGGAGACCTTTCCTCTATTCTGCGTCTCAGACATGCCTGCGGGGATGAGCTCGCCGTCTATTCCGGAAATGATGACCAGATTGTTCCGATCCTCTCCCTGGGCGGCAAGGGAGTCATTTCTGTGCTTTCCAATGTTGCTCCGAAGGAGACCCATGCTATCTGCCAGCTCTATTTTGACGGCAAGATACAGGAGGCGGCAAAGCTGCAGATCGAGTATGCGGATCTCATCGATGCCCTCTTCTGTGAGGTCAATCCCATCCCCGTCAAGGCGGCTATGCGGCTCATGGGCTACGATGCAGGTCCCTTGCGCATGCCTTTGACGGATCCGGAACCGGCGCACCTGGAGCAGATTCGCGCGGCGCTCAAACGGCATGGATTGATCCGCTGAAATCGCAAAAGATACTGGCAGAATTTTGCCGATTGGTGTAAAATAGAGCTTGGGGTTTATTTTATGGATAAGGGGAGATAGTTTCATGAGAAAATTGGTTCAGATACTTCTTGTTGTCTGCATGGTGGTTTTGAGTGCACAGGTGGCCTTTGCCTATTCGGACAAGGAAACGGTATACGAGGGGGCGGATTTGAAGTCTGTCCATCGGCTGGCGATCGGCCTGCCGTTATACACTCCCGTGGGAGACAAGGCTGCGACGAAGGAGGAGCTCACCCAGGCAATTGCCGATGCCAGCAAGGGGATCCGCACCTATGTGGTATCCTACAATGAAGCGGCAAAGGCCATTAAGGCGGACAAGGGTGTTGACATCCTGGCATTGGAACGCCATAAGGCAGCGGATGAATTCAAGAAGAACGTGGATAAATATGCAGATGCCTATGTGATCCTGACTGTGGCCAACAACAGCGGCATTGCGTTCTTCTTTGACGTCTACAAGACGGGAACCGATGAAATGCTCTATACCTATCAGATTGCTGCAAACCGCTATCAGGATCCGACGGTGACGACCTACAAGATGTTGTCGGAGGAATTCTTCAGACATTTTGAGACTGCTGCTGCGGAGCAACAGAAAAAAGCCGCAAAAGAAGCGAAAAAGAAGAAGTAAGACGGAAAGAGAGATATCGCTTTGGCGCGATATCTCTCTTTTTTCAGTCGTGGATAAGCTCGATGGGTTTGATTTTGGCATCCTCGGCGGAATCTTTCGTGATATAGCCGTTTTTTTCCATGGCATCCAGCACCAGGAACTGCCGTTTTTTGGCCAGAAGGAAATCAACATACGGAGAGTAGAGGGACGGAGCATTGGGAAGCCCTGCCAGCATGGAGGCTTCCGGTAGTGTCAGCTCGTTTGGCGCTTTGCCGAAGTAGCCCTCTGCAGCTTCTTGGATGCCGTAGAAATTTGAGCCGAAGTAGATGGTGTTGAGATAGAGCTCAAGGATTTCGTCCTTTGAATAATTGGCTTCCATGTCAAGCGCCAGGACAAGCTCCTCTGCTTTTCGCTCAAAGGAGCGCTCATGAGACAGGAAAAGGTTTTTCACAAGCTGCTGGGTGATGGTGCTGGCGCCTTCCTCGATCTGTCCGTTTTGGAGGTTTACAAGGGTTGCGCGGGCAATGGCCTCGGGGTCGAAGCCGCAGTGGGAGTAAAACCGGTTGTCTTCGATGGCGATGATGGCATGGCGCAGATCCGCAGGGATGCTGTCAATGGTGGTGTAGGTTTCCTTGTTGAGGTGGCTGCTCACAGCTCGCTTGAGGAAAAATATGCGGCTGATGCGGTCTGACGCATCCGGTTCTTCGTCGTCTTTCTGCGATACAGCCGGCAGCTTCTTTTCCGGAGGGGGCAGGAAATCACCGATGCCCTGCCAGGTATGGGGATGAAAGATGCCGATGCCTCCGCTCAGGAAGAACGTGAGGCAAAAGACAAAAAGCAAGAGGCCGAGGAACCGGAACAGTCGGCCAAATTTTCTTTTCTTTTTCTTCATGAAAATCTCCTTTGTAACATATCCACAGCCATTATAACGCAATCGTGCAAGTTTTGCCACAGGCAAAACCTTCCCCTTGGCGTTTCAAACAACGAGTTCATCTCGTCAAAAGAATTCCTTGATTATTTATGCATATAGGTTGTATAATTATGACTGCAATGATTTGGAGGAAACAATATGAAAGTTAGTATTATCGGGGCTACCGGATATGCCGGTGCGGAGCTTCTCCGCATTTTGTGCCGTCATCCGGAGGCAGAGGTGGTCCATATTACATCGGAGAGCCATACAGGCGAGAAAATATCCGGCTTGTATCCCCATTTGCGCGGATGCTGCGATATGGAACTGGAGAGCATGAAGGATATGGAGCCCATCGGCCGGGACAGCGATTTTGTCTTCGTATGCCTTCCCCACGGGCATGCCATGGATGTGGGGAGAGCATTGGAAAATACGCCTGTGCGCGTCATCGATCTGGGCGCGGATTACCGTTTTGCGGATACGGCGGTTTATGAGGAATGGTATCATGTAGCCCATACCCATAAAGGGGCGGAGCGGGTCTATGGACTGGCTGAGCTCTACCGCGAGGAGGTCAGGACCGCAAAGATCATCGGCAACGCAGGCTGCTTCACGACGGCGAGCATCCTGGCGCTGGCACCTCTGGCGAAGCACCATCTGATCGATGTGAATACGATCATTGTGGATGCGAAATCCGGCGTGTCCGGTGCCGGGCGTTCCCCGAAGCAGGGCAATCACTTCCCGGAACTCTATGACAGCTTCAAGGCTTACAATGTGGCGCATCATCGCCATACGCCCGAAATCGAGCAGGCGATAGAGGATCTTTCGGGAGAGAAGACGATCATCAACTTTACGCCCCATCTCGTTCCGATGTCCCGGGGCATTCTCGCCACCTGTTATGCATCGCTGAACCCCGATATTACGGCGGATATGGTGGATGCGGCCTTCGAGAAGATGTATTCCAATGAATATTTCATCCGTCTCTTGGGGCGGAACGGCTACCCGGCCACCAAGGATGTCCGCGGCTCGAACTTCTGCGACATCGCATGGCATATAGATGAACGCACGGGACGGGTCATCGTCCTCTCCGCAATTGACAATCTGGTGAAAGGAGCGGCAGGCCAGGCCGTGCAGAATTTCAATATCGCCAACGGTTTCGACGAGAAACTGGGACTGGATGAAATACCGATGTATCCGTGAGAATAGGAGGAGCAGAATATGTTCAGTGACAAGCATGCAAAAGCGGGTGTTGCCTACCCCCTGGGATTTAAGGCAGCCGGAGTCAAGGCCGGCATCAAGAAGAGCGGCAATCTCGATGTTGCAGTGATCTATACAGAGCGTGAGGCGGCCGTGGCCGGAGTCTTCACCCAGAACGCAGTGGCGGCGGCTCCTGTCCACGTATCGAAGGCTGCGGTCAAAACGGGAAGCGCCCATGCGGTTGTGGCCAATGCCGGTTGCGCGAATGCCTGCACGGGAGAGCAGGGCATGAAGGATGCCAGGGCAATGGCATCCATTGCGGCAAGGGAGCTGGGCTGCGATGCCAGTGATGTCATCGTAGCATCCACAGGAATCATTGGTGTGACCCTTCCCATGGATAAGATGGAGGCCGGCATTCGACAGGCGGTTTCGGAACTCTCCGAGACCGGAAGCCAGAATGCAGGCAATGCCATCATCACAACGGATACTTATTCAAAGGCATGTGCCACCGAGGTGGAGATCGGCGGAAAGACGGTGCGTTTTGGTGCCATTGCCAAAGGCTCAGGCATGATACAGCCGAACATGGCGACCATGCTCTGCTTCATCACGACGGATGCGGCCATTGACAGCGCCCTCTTGCAGGAGGCTCTGTCCGGAATCACAGAGGTATCTTTCAACATGATTTCCGTGGATGGCGACATGAGCACGAACGATATGGTGGTCGTGCTGGCCAATGGAGCGGCAGGCAACGAAAAGCTCACGGAAAAGAATGCAGACTATGAGAAATTCCGCGCAACCCTCCTCGATATGTGCCAGGAACTGTCCAAGCGCATTGCTGCTGACGGAGAGGGGGCTACCAAGTTCCTCACGATTCATGTCACGGGAGCGAAGTCCTTTGCCGACGGGAAGACCATTGCCATGAGCGTGGCGAAATCCCCTCTGGTAAAGACCGCCTTCTTCGGCCAGGATCCAAATTGGGGTCGTGTCATCTGCGCCGTCGGCTACGCGGGCGTTCCCATGGATCCCGACAAGGTGGTGGTGAAGTTTGGGGGCATTCCCGTCTATGCCCATGGCGTTGGGGCAGAGCATGATGAGGAAGCGCTTCGAAGCGTCATGGCGCAGCATGACATCCTCATTGAGGTCGATATGGGAGACGGAACGGAGGAGGCTACGGTTTGGAGCTGTGACTTCTCCTATGAATA
>DFES01000131.1:0-3770 GCA_002369175.1 Selenomonadaceae bacterium UBA3796 | reverse complement strand
ACTTCTCCTATGAATACGTGAAGATCAACGGCGAGTATCATACCTGACAGCAACGTTCAGAAAGGGGGTGGCACGATGTTTGAGCCACAGAAACAGGCGAGGGTTCTCGTGGAGGCGCTGCCTTACATTCAGGAATTCCACGGAAAGACCATCGTCATCAAATACGGCGGCAATGCCATGATCCGTGACGACCTCAAGGAAAAGGTCATGCAGGATGTGGCGCTCATGAAATATGTGGGCATCCATCCGGTCATCGTCCACGGGGGCGGTCCAGAAATCACGGGATTCCTGAAAAAGGTAGGCAAGGAATCCTCCTTTATCAGCGGGCTCCGCGTCACGGACGAAGAAACCGTGGAAATCGCGGAGATGGTACTGGACGGCAAAATCAATTCCGAGATCGTGAACCGGCTGAATCGTATCGGTGTCCGCGCAGTGGGACTCAGCGGAAAGGATGCAGGGCTGATCAAAGCCAAGAAGAAGCTGGCCACGGTCTATGAGGGAGACGAGACGAGACGGGTGGATATCGGCTACGTGGGAGAGGTGATCGGGGTGGACATCAGCATCCTGAAGGATCTGATCGCCCATGAGTACATTCCCGTTATCGCTCCCATCGGCGTTGGGGAGGAAGGCGAAAGCTACAATATCAATGCCGACTATGTCGCATCCGAGATTGCCGGTGCCCTTGGGGCGGAAAAACTTCTTCTGCTCACGGATATCGAGGGGATATACAAGGATTACAACGACAAGAGCACCTTCATTTCTTCTCTGCGTGCAGAGGAAGCGAGAGCCTGCATCCGGGACGGCGTGATTTCCGGAGGCATGATACCGAAGGTGGAAGCGTGCCTCATGGCATTGGAGAAGGGCGCGGGCAAAACACATATCATTGACGGCCGCCTGGAACATTCCATTATTTTGGAAATCTTTACCTCGGCGGGTATCGGGACACAGGTGGAAAAATAGCGGGACACAGGGGGAGTTTTGATGAAGGAGACGGCACAGGATATTTTTGCCAAGGACGCAAGGGATTATCTGCCGGTGTTCAATCGCTACAGGATCGTCCTTGACCATGGCGAAGGCGTTTACGTCTATGACAATACGGGGAAGAAGTATATTGACTTTCTTGGCGGAATTGCCGTGAATGTATTGGGGCATGCGTATCAGCCTTTGGTGGATGCCGTGTCAGAGCAGGCAGGAAAGCTCATTCACTGCTCGAATCTTTATTACACGCAGGCTCAGGCGGATGCTGCATCGAAGCTGGTAAAGCTCAGCGGCCTCGGCAAGGCTTTTTTCGGAAATTCCGGCGCGGAAGCGAATGAGGGAGCCATCAAGATCGCCCGCAAGTTTGCCCATGGCATACATCCGGACAAATCGCAAATCATTACAGCATGGGACAGCTTCCATGGGCGCACCATCGCTACGCTCACGGCGACGGGACAGCCGAAGTACCAGGAGGGCTTCGGCCCGCTGCCGGAAGGCTTTGACTATGTTCCCTACAATGACCCGGAGGAACTGGAAAAGCGCATGAGCGACAAAACCTGCGCTGTCATGCTGGAGACCATCCAGGGGGAGGGCGGCGTCCATCCGCCAAAGGAGGGTTACCTGGAGAAGGTGCGCGCTCTTTGCGACAAATACCATGCACTGCTCATTTTCGATGAGATCCAGGCGGGCATCGGGCGCAGCGGCAAGTTCTTTGCCTATGAGAAATACGGCGTGAAGCCGGATATCGTGACGCTGGCGAAGGGGCTGGCAGGGGGCGTCCCCATCGGCGCATTCATCGTGACGGACGAGGTGGCAAAGGCTTTCCATGCGGGGGATCACGGCACGACCTTCGGCGGAAATCCGCTGGCCTGCGCGGCGGCAAATGTGGTTCTGGATACGATTCCCAAGGCGGAATTCCTGGAGCGGGTGGAAGACGTCGGAGCGTATTTCCGCCGGAAACTGGAAGCTTTGCAGGAGAAGTATCCGTCCCTGATCACGGAGATTCGGGGAACGGGACTTATGCTCGGCGCACAACTCACGAAGCCGGGACGGGATATCGTCAATGAAGTTCTGGAAAAGGGCGCAATCATCAATTGCACGGCAGGCACGGTGCTTCGTTTTATCCCGCCGCTCATCATCACGAAGGAGCATGTGGATGAGGTAACGGGTATTTTGGACACGGTGCTGCCAAAGTATGCAGATTGAGGAAGATGGAGGGTTGTTATGCTGAAGGGAAAGGATATGATTTCCATCCATGATCTGTCGGTGGATGAGGTACAGGAGATATTGGCGCTGGCTGCAGAACTCAAAGCAAAGCAGAAGGCGGGGGTCGAGCATCATCTGCTCAAGGGGAAAACCCTGGGGATGATCTTTGAAAAATCCTCGACGCGCACCAGGGTGTCCTTTGAAACCGGCATGTATCAGCTGGGAGGTCAAGCGCTTTTTCTCTCGAACCGCGATCTGCAGTTGGGGAGAGGGGAGCCCATCAAGGATACGGCGCGGGTGCTCTCGCGCTATCTCGATGGCATCATGATCCGGACGTATGGGCATGACCGGGTGCTGGAACTGGCAAAGTATGCAGATGTTCCCGTGATCAACGCGCTGACGGATCTTCTGCATCCCTGTCAGGTGCTGACGGACCTGCTCACGATCCGGGAGCATAAGGGCAAGAACCTCAAGGGTCTTAAGATGGCCTATGTGGGGGACGGCAACAATATGACGAATTCCTATATGTACGGCTGCGCCAAGGCGGGCATGGTCTTTGCGGCGGCAACGCCGAAGGACTATGCTCCGGATGCGGAGGTCGTGAGGAATGCCGTGGAGGATGCGAAACTCACAGGCGCGACCATTACCCTCCTGAACGATCCGGTGGAGGCCGTGAAGGATGCGGACATTGTTGTCACCGACACCTGGGCGAGCATGGGACAGGAAGCAGAGCACGAAGAACGCAAGAAAATCTTCGCGCCCTATCAGGTCAATCAGGAGCTCTTGTCCCATGCGGACAAACGCGTTATCGTCATGCACTGCCTGCCCGCTTACCGGGGCGAAGAAATTACCGAGGAGGTGCTGGAGGCAAATGCCGATGTGATTTTCGATGAGGCCGAGAACCGCCTGCACACGCAAAAGGCCATCATGGCTCTCACCATGGCGTAATTCTTTTTGCAGTAATTCTTTTTGCAAAGGATAAAGAATAAAGGAGATGCATTTATTATGGCAAAAGTAAACAAGGTTGTACTGGCATATTCCGGAGGACTTGACACATCGGTCATCATTCCCTGGCTCAAGGAGCATTATGACGGCTGCGAGGTCATCGCTGTCTGCGCCGACATCGGTCAGGGGGATGAACTGGATGTTGTCCATGACAAGGCGTTGAAATCCGGCGCCTCCAAGGTATTCATCGCGGATCTCACAAAGGAATTCCTTGAGGAATATGTCTGGCCGACCCTCAAGGCCGGAGCCGTCTACGAGGGCAAGTATCTTCTGGGCACTTCCTTTGCGCGTCCCATCATCGCCAAGCGGCTTGTGGAGATCGCAAAGCAGGAGGGCGCTGATGCAATCGCCCATGGCGCTACGGGCAAGGGCAATGATCAGGTGCGCTTTGAACTGACGGTGAAGGCTCTGGCGCCGAATATCCAGATTATCGCTCCCTGGCGCGAGTGGGATCTGGACTCCCGCAGCGCGGAGATCGAGTACGCGAAGAAGCACGGGATTCCCGTGGCGACGGAGAACAAGACCTACAGCATGGACCGCAATATCTGGCATCTCTCCCATGAGGGCTCGGATCTGGAAGA
>DFES01000113.1 GCA_002369175.1 Selenomonadaceae bacterium UBA3796 | reverse complement strand
ATGCGGCATACCTTGATCCGGGAAAGCCCATCCATGAGGTGACGCAGGAAGAGCGGGGACGTCTCGTACATGCCCTCCAGCATCTGACTTTGACGGTGACGAAGACAAGACCCATAGAGGAGGCCATTGTAACAGCGGGCGGAATTTCCGTAAAGGAAATCAACCCCAAGACCATGGAGTCGAAGCTGGTGCCGGGGCTTTATTTTGCCGGTGAGGTGGTGGATGTGGATGCCTATACCGGCGGCTACAATCTCCAGGCGGCGTTTTCCATGGGAGCGGCGGCAGGTTCCTGGAGTGTCTGGAATGGATAGGGGAAGGGGTTAGAAATCATGAAGAAAGAAATTCAACGGTTCCATGGGGGACTTCGCGGAGAGATTTCCATTCCGGGAGACAAGTCCATATCCCATCGCAGCGTCATGTTTTCTGCATTGGGTGATGCGCCGGTGCGCATCACGAATTTTCTTCATGCCCAGGACTGCCTCTCCACAGTGGCATGCGTAAAGGCATTGGGGGCAGAAGTGGAATTCCTTTCCGATACGGAGCTCATCGTGACAGGTCATGGGCTTCACGGCTTGAAAGAACCCGAAGGAATCCTGGATGCAGGAAATTCCGGCACAACGCTGCGGTTGCTGATGGGCGTTCTGGCACCGCAGTCTTTCCTGACGACCTTCACGGGGGATGCTTCCCTGTGCAGGCGCCCGATGGCGAGGGTCATAAAACCTCTTTCCCTGATGGGGGCGAGGATTGTGGGCAGAGGCGGGAACCGCTTTCTTCCCATTACGGTGGCGCCGGCGGAGAAAAAACTGAGTGGCATGGTCTACGACATGCCTGTGGCCAGCGCACAGGTGAAGTCGGCAATTCTCCTGGCTGGCATGTATGCAGAGGGGGAAACGACGGTGGTGGAGCCCTTTGCTTCCCGGGATCATACGGAGCGCATGCTGGAAGCCTTCGGCGTCCGGACGCAGAAGAAGGGGTTTGCTGTGACAATCCATCCCGTAGAGGAACTTCATCCACCGAAGGAAATTGAAGTGCCGGGAGACATCAGTTCGGCAGCATACTGGCTTGTAGCGGCATCGGTCATTCCGGGAAGCGATATCCTCCTTCCAAATGTCGGGGTGAATCCCACGCGCACAGGCATTCTGGACGTGTTGAAGGATATGGGGGCGGATTTTGAGCTTTTGCATCAAAGGACGAGTGGCGGCGAAGCTGCTGCGGATATCAGGGTGCGTTCGTCAAAGCTCCATGGAACCTCTTTGGGCGCAGAAATCATGCCGAGGCTCATAGATGAGATTCCCATCCTTGCCGTAGCGGCTCTTTTCGCAGAGGGGGATACTGTCGTTACGGGCGCGGGGGAGCTTCGGGTAAAGGAGACAGACCGTCTGCAGGCAGTGACGAACGAGTTCAATAAACTATCGCCCGGGTCTGTGGAGGCAGCGGGGGATGGCATGGTGATTCATGGCGGCTGCCCCGTGAAAAAAGCAGAAGTCATCTCCTATGATGATCATCGCATGGCGATGTCCCTGGCGATTCTGGGGGCGGCAGGCAATGGGGTTCTGCTTGGGAATCCGGAGTGTGTCCATATTTCTTATCCGGAGTTTTACGATATCTTAGATGGTTTTTGGGAGGAAAAACGATGAGCAAATTTGTAGTGGCAATTGACGGGCCTGCCGGCGCAGGAAAGAGCACTGTGGCACAGCTGGCAGCCAAGGAACTCGGCTATACCTATATCGATACGGGAGCGATGTACCGTGCAGTGGCGTGGAAAGCATTGCAGCAGGAAAAACCTGTAACGGATGAACTGATCCTGTCCGTGGTACCGGATATCGATGTGGATCTTCAGTATACGGAAGGCAGGACGCATGTTTTTGTGGATGGCAGGGAGGTGACCGGAGAGATCCGAACTCCTGAGATCAACAAGATCGTGTCCCAGGTGGCTCGTCTCGGTCCCGTAAGGGAAAAGATGGTGGATCTGCAGAGAAAAATGGGGGAGCGCGGTGCTGTGCTCATGGATGGCAGGGATATTGCCACAAATGTGCTTCCGAATGCGGATGTGAAGATTTTCCTCACGGCTTCCATTGAGGAAAGAGCCAGGCGCCGTTGCAAGGAAATGAAGGAAAAGGGCTATGATGTAGATCTGGAAGGAATCAAGAAGGACATTGCGGAGAGGGACAAAGCGGACAGCGAGCGTGAGATTTCTCCGCTGGTGCAGGCGGAGGATGCGGTGCTCCTTGACACCACGGGACTCAGCATAGACGAGGTTGTGGGAAAAATCCTTGGAATGTGCAGGTGATACCATGATCTATACATTGGCGAGATGTATTTTCGTGCCTTTTTTCAAGATTTTTTTCCGTGCACGCATTCTGGGCTTGGAAAATCTTCCCAAGGAAGGTCCTGTCATCCTTGCGGCCAACCATTTGAGCAATTGGGATCCTCCTCTTCTGGCATGTTTTCTGCCTCGGGAAGTCAGCTATATGGCAAAGCTGGAGTTGTTCGAGAATCCTGTTTTTGCGGCTGCCATACGAAGCTGCCATGCTTTCCCCGTAAAGCGCGGAGCTGCAGACCGTGGGGCAATCAAGGCAGCGATGCAGGTGTTGAAGGAGGGCGGCGTGCTGGGGGTTTTTCCGGAGGGAACGCGCAGCCATACCGGCGAGCTGCAGAAGGCAGAGCCGGGAATCGCTCTCATTGCATCCATGAGCAAGGCTCCTGTGGTGCCCGCTGCCATTATCGGCACAAATGAGATTTTTTCGGAGGAAAAACGCTTCCCGAAACTTTCGGTTGTTTATGGCGAACCCATGGAGTTTGTCGGTAATCGAAAGAGCAGGGAGGATTTGGAAGCTTTTTCCCAATCCATCCTGGATAAAATTTCCACTATGAAAGAAAAAATAAAGTAATAAAATAATAAAATAATGTTTGCTTGACGTTGCCATTTTATGCTATACTATGTCTTAGATTGCAAAGTGCCCTTATGGATGCAGTCTAGATTTTTTGGTTATGGTGATAGTGGTATGGAAGTCATTTTGGCGGATTACTTGGGATTCTGCTATGGGGTCAAACGGGCGATTAAAATCGCTCGGGAGAATGCTTCTGAGGAAGATGGCGCTTCCTGTACGCTTGGACCGATCATCCATAATCCTCAGATGGTGGAGCGCCTGAAAGAGGAAGGCGTGGGTATGGTTGAGGATCTGGATGGGATGGAAAAGGGGACAATCATCATCCGTTCTCATGGTGTCGGCCCGCAGGTCTATGAAGCTGCGGAACAGAAGGGGCTGAACCTGGTGGATGCTACCTGCCCTCATGTGCGCAAGGCACAACAGGCCTCAAAAATGCTGTCTGAGGAAGGATATCAGGTAGTTATCGTCGGGGAGAAAGAGCATCCGGAGGTTCGGAGCATTTTCGAGTGGTCAGCCCAGACGGCGGTCATCGTGGAAACGGAGGAAGAGGCGGAGGCAGTGGAACCTTGCCCCAGGCTTGGTATTGTTTCCCAGACAACCTTTTCCGGCAGTCGTTTCAAGGAAATTGTCATGAAACTCCTCGATAAGTCCCGGGAGATCAAAATTGAAAGAACGATCTGCACAGCAACAGATCAGAGGCAGGCCGCTGCGATGGATTTGGCATCGAAGGTGGATCTCATGCTTGTGATCGGCGGAAAGAACAGCGCGAATACAACGCGGCTTGCGCAGTTGTGTGCAGAGAAATGCAAGACTTACCACATTGAGACGGCAGCAGAGCTGAAGTCTCAGTGGTTTGATAAAATTGAAAAAATTGGTATCACAGCCGGTGCGTCTACTCCCGACTGGATTATCGAGGAGGTACATAAACAGTGTCAGAAGAAATGAACAACGATTTCGCCACCATGTTGGAAGAAGAAGAGAAATCGATGCAATCGGTCAATGTCGGAGATGTGGTGGAGGCAACGGTGGTTGCTGTGGAAAGCTCCAGCGCAATGGTCACAATTGCAGGTCTCAAGTCCGACATTCCGATTCCCAAGCGTGAACTTGCCCGTCCGGAGCCGGATAGTGCTATGGACGTTGTCAAAGTAGGGGATGTCATCGAGGTTGCCATTGTGTCCCTTGGTGGAGAGAATGGTGCTACCGTGTCCAAGGTCAAGGCGGATGCCCGTGTTGCATGGACAGAGATGGAAGGCATCCAGGAGCGCGGCGAGACGGTACAGGCTCAGGTCAGCCAGGTCGTCAAGGGTGGTCTTGTTGCAGCGGTCAATGGTCTGCGTGGATTCATCCCTGCATCCCAGATGGAGCTCCATTTTGTGAAGGATCTTTCCGTGTATGTGGGACAGACATTTGAGGTTCTTCCCATTGAGATTGATGTGCACAAGCAGCGTCTTGTCCTTTCCCGTCGTCAGCTTCTTGAGGCTGAGCGTGAGAAAAAGCAGGAAGAAGTGTTCTCCACCCTTGAGGCGGGTCAAACGGTTCGCGGTGTTGTGAAGCGTCTTGTGGATTACGGTGCGTTCATCGACATCGGAGGTGTGGATGGACTTGCCCATATTTCGGATATTTCCTGGGAGCGTGTGAAGCATCCTTCGGATGTTCTGCAGGTGGGTCAGGAGCTTGATGTGTATGTCAAGAATGTCGACCCCGAGACGAAGCGTATTTCCCTCTCCGTTAAGGAAACCATGCGTGATCCTTGGCTTGACAGGGCAGAGCAGTATGCTGAGGGGGACTACATCGAGGGTGAGATTATCAAGCTCACGGACTTTGGTGCTTTCATGCAGATTGAGCCTGGTTTTGACGGGTTGATTCCCATGGGAGAGCTTTGCGAGCACCGCATTGAGCGTGCTGACGAAGCCGTCCATGTGGGCGATGTGGTCAGGGTCAAGGTTTTGAAGATCGACATGAAGAGAAAGCGCATTTCCCTCTCCATTACCAAGGCAAAGAAGGATGCGGATACGGCAGTCTTCAAGAAGTATGAGAAGGAGAAGGAAGAGGAAGCTCCTGCAACGATTGGCGAAGAGGTCAGCGCAGAAGAGTAATCTGTGTTTTCAAATTGGACAACTTATGAAAAGGAAAAGGAGTGATGCTGTGACATCACTCCTTTTTGTAGATATGCATTGCAGAGATGGAGCGATATGTTTTTGGGAAAAATCATTTGCATCCGGCCGGGGAGTCTGGCAGAAGAACTTGGCCTTGTGGCGGGGGATAAGATTCTTGAAGTCAACGGGCAGAAGCTCAGGGATATTATTGACCTGAGTTTTTCCCTGTCTGAGGAGGAAGTCGATATGCTCGTGGAACATGAAAATGGCGAGCAGGAAATGATTTCCTTTGATAAGGACTATGATGAGGAACTTGGAGCAGAGTTTGAATCCGCTGTATTCGACGGAATTCGAAGATGCGCCAACAACTGTTATTTCTGCTTCGTGAACATGATCCGCCCCCATATGAGGAAAAGTCTTTCCATTAAGGACGATGACTATCGTATGTCCTTTCTCTACGGCAATTTCATCACGATGACCAATATGGTGGAGGCGGATTTCAAGCGCATTGAGCAGTTCCACCTGTCACCCCTTTTCGTGTCGATTCAGGCCATGAACCCGGAGCTCAGGGCACAGATGCTCCGTTGCAGGAAGGCCGCAGAAATTGCGGAACAATTGGATCGGCTGGAAAGGGCAGGTGCGGATTACCATACGCAGGTGGTACTTTGCGCCGGGCTCAACGATGGAGAGGAGCTGGAACGCACTTTGCAGGAACTGGAAGCCCGTCGGCCACACGTCCTTTCCGTTGCGATCGTGCCCGTGGGAGTCACGAAACACCGCAGGGATCCCTATCCCCTGCGGCAGTTCGACCGGGAAGGGGCGGAGTCCGTGATTGCACAGGTGCGTGCCCGGCAGGAAAAAAGCCGCCGGGAAACGGGGAATACCTTCATCTATCTGGGGGATGAGTTTTACTTTCTGGCAGGCAGAGAGGTTCCGCCTTTGGAGGAATACGATGATTTCCCACAGTTGGACAACGGCATTGGCCTCACGCGGAGTTTTCTGTCGGACTGGGAGAGGGAGAAACGAACCCAGGCGCATTCTTCGGGGAAGAAACCGTACTGTCTTGATGTGATAAGCGGCAGCTCGGTTGCTCCGGTGATGGAAAAGCTGGCAGCGGAGGCCATGCGGCGGAGGAACCATCTTCAGGTACGGGTGATTGCAGTTCCCAACCGTTTTTTCGGCGAGACGGTCAATGTCTCCGGATTGCTTGTGGGCAGGGATATCTTATGGGCGTTGCAAGAGGCCGGAGGGGAGCGGGATGGCATCCTCATCCCTGAAGCTGCATTGCGGGCGGGAGAGGACATATTCCTCGATGACTATTCCCTTGCGGAACTGCGCGGAGCCTTTCCCCACACGAGGATTGAGCCCGTGAAGAATGGCAGCGACTATTGCCGCGCCCTGTACGACTGGGAGAATTACCACAAGGAGCGGTGTGCGGAAAGGGATTATATGTGGCAGAGCAATGCAGGGTATACGAGGTAAGTCTTTATCATTTTCGGGAAAGGAGCGGATGGTGCAATGAGCAAACCGATTGTGGCCATAGTGGGGCGGCCGAATGTGGGGAAATCGACGCTTTTCAATAAGATTGGACAGAAACGTGTTTCTATCGTGGATGATATGCCGGGGGTGACACGGGATCGCATCTATCTGGATGCACAATGGCTCCAGCACGAGTTCACCATGATTGATACCGGCGGCATTGAGTTCGATGAGGGCAGCCATATTCTGTCATCCATGAGGCAGCAGGCTGTGATTGCCATGGAGGAGGCGGATGTCATCGTCTTTGTGGTGGATGGACGGGCAGGGGTGACTTCCTCGGATGAGGAGGTGGGGAAGCTTCTGCGCAACACAAAAAAGCCGGTCATCCTCGCAGTGAACAAGGTGGACAGCCCCCAGCGGGAAATGGATATCTATGAGTTCTATCAGCTGGGTTTGGGGGAGCCCATCGGGATTTCCGCTTCGAATGCCTTGAATCTGGGAGATTTGCTGGATGCCATTGTGGCAGCCTTCCCGGACGCGGCGCCGGAGGAAAAGGATGAGGATGAGATCTGCATTGCCGTCATTGGTCGTCCCAATGTGGGGAAATCTTCTATTGTCAACAAAATTCTGGGGGAAGACAGGGTCATTGTGAGCAACATACCGGGGACGACAAGGGATGCCATAGATACTCATTTCACGAAAGATGGGACAAAATTCACCCTCATCGATACGGCCGGCATGCGCCGCCGGGGCAAAATCGAGGAGGCGGTGGAGCGCTACAGCGTTATGCGCTCCCTTCGCGCGATCGATCGCTCCGATGTGGTTCTCATGATGCTGGATGCGGCAGCAGGCATCAGCGAACAGGATAAGAAGATTGCAGGCTATGCCCATGATTCCGGCAAAGGCGTGGTGATCGTAGTCAACAAGTGGGATATATACCCGGAGAAGGACGATAAGTCCACGCTGCGCTTTACGGAGGAGCTGCGGGATCAAATCGGCTTTCTGCAGTACGCGCCCATCCTCTATGCATCAGCTCTTACGGGACAGAGAGTGAATCGCGTGACGGAACTTGTGAAATACGTGGCAGAGCAGCAGTCCATGCGCATCAAGACCAGCGTTCTCAACGAACTCATCCGTGATGCTGTGTCTGTGAATCCGCCTCCCATGCACAAGGGACGCCAGCTCAAGATTCTCTTCATGACCCAGACAGGCATCTGCCCGCCGAAATTCGTCATCTTTGTGAATGATGCCAATCTCATGCATTTTTCCTACCTGCGGTTCATCGAGAACCGGCTTCGGGAAGGCTATGGTTTTGAAGGGACGCCTCTTCGCTTTGTAGTTCGCAACCGTGAGGAAAAGGAGGAGTAACGATGGGGGCAATTCCTGCCATTTTGTTGAGCTACCTGCTCGGTTCCGTACCGAGCGGACTGATTTGTGGGAAACTGTTCTGGGGTGTGGATCTCAGGGAATACGGCAGCCATAACATTGGTGCTACCAATGCTTGGCGTACCTTGGGAAAAGGGCCGGGAATCATCATCTTCCTTCTGGACTTTCTCAAGGGCTTCGTCAGTGTCTGGCTCGGACTGCAGTTTGCCGGGACACCGCTTGTGATGGTTCTCTGCGGTATTTTTGCCATTCTGGGTCATTCCTGTTCGGTTTTCCTCAACTTCAAAGGCGGAAAGGGCGTTGCCACGGGGCTGGGCGTCATTGCCATGCTGATGCCCTCTGTAACCGCAGTTGTCTTTCTCATCTGGCTTGGCATCGTCTGGGTCACGAGGTATGTATCCCTCGGCTCCTGTGTGGCAGCGATTTTCGTGCCGATTGCGGCATGGCTCATGGGGAGTCCGGCAGAATATATCGTATTTGGCTTGCTGGCGGCTGTCCTGATCGTGGTGCGGCATAAGTCGAACATCGTCCGGCTGATGAACGGAACGGAGAGCAGGATCCAGGCAGGTCGAAGGTAAAAATTTCAGATGGGAGTTTTTCGGCATCTTAGCAGGGAAAAAGAGTTTTTTGTAGAAACATAATTAAAGAAGCACATTTGATGGGGAAAACTCCGTGTCAACTATTTCGAGAAAGGATCTGATGACGATGTTTTTTAGGCTCAGAACAAACTCTTATACCTTTGAGAAGGATCTTCCCATTGATTCGTTCCACGCGGATAAGGTCACGAAGAACGTCTATCTGCGGGACGGGGAACTCAAGGAGAAGGAATTCCCGAAGAGTGTTTTTGTTTCTGTCAGCGTTGATAAGAAAACCTGCGCCGAGCTGGACAAGATTTTTTCGAGGAAGGCAAAGGCAGAAGAGGATGGCGCGTCCTATAAGGATGATATCAACAATGAGATCAATTGTGTGAAGATTGGTATGAGAAAATTTTATTTTGTCCGCTCGAGCTGCAACATCAACTATCTCAATGATAAGGCCAGTATCGTTATCAAAGAAAAAGAGAACCTTTGATTCAGTCCTCTTTCGAGTTGGAGTAGGAATCCGTGTGCATGTATTCCCGCTCAATGACGTTCCCGTCCCGTGAATAGATACGATAGACCGTAGGCTGCATTACGGTGCCTTCCTGTTCCAGTGTGATGGTATTTCCCTGAAGGTCTGCGCCCGTGCCCAGAACGTAGATGGTCAGTTCAGCACCATAGGTTCTGCTGAGAAGGTAGACATTGTGGGGCAGCTGGTTCTTGAACTGGAAGTCCAGGAGATTGTCTGCTACCGTGGCATCACGGCCGGGAGGGCAATAGGAGGAAGGATAATAATGCGGCGTGCGCATTGTGGGTGTCAGGCCGGCCAGCAGGACTGCATTGTATAGGGTGGAGCTTACCTGGCAGACGCCGCCGCCGATATCTTCCTCCACTTTGCCGTCAATGATCACGGGTGCGTCTTTGTAGCCGGCGTTTTTGGTGCGCTGGCCGACCGTATTGTTGAAGGAGAACACGGAGCCGCTTCGGATGAGGATATCATCGAGATGGCTGGCGGCGATGACGATGTTGTCTCCGCGGTTGCCGTAGCCGAAACTGGTGGTATAGGAGGCCAGAATGCTGTCAATGCTGGCGAGATCCGCATCAACGATGGCAGGCTGGGTTTCCGCAGGCTCCAGGGTGATGACGTTGGGGCGTTGCAGGGAAACGAGCTGAGGCTCCAATGCGCTGGCGATCTCACTGGTATCCAACGCTTTGCCGATGACGGCGGGGGTGCGTTTCAGTGAGCCGTCGGCCTGGAAGTCAATGGATGCATTGATGGGCTGGGCATTGATCTCATTGGCGATGGCCTGCAGCTTGTTCGCAAGGAGCTGGCGGTCATAATCAGCAGTAAGCTCAATGTTGCGGCCGGTGATGGCGCAGCGCATCTGATGGATCAGATTCTGGAGCGGGGTGCCTTCGCGTCCGATGGAATAGGCTTCCTGCGTAGCGGTCTTCGCATCTGCGGTCAGATGGATATCCTCCGGCAGGATGGTCCAGCTTTTCTGGTTGTACTCCAGAAGGATCGGCATGCGGGAGATACGGCTTGCGCCGGCTTTTTCAAAGAAGTGCAGCGCATCCTCCTTTTTCATGCCGGAAAGGGAAGCGCCAAGAGCCTGGACACCCATAATGACCCTGCCATCATTGGCAGAGTGAACAGAGATGGCACAGACGGCAGGGATGAAGACGCAGAAAGCAAGTGCAACGGCAGCGGCAAGCTTGCCCGTGGAAAGTGATGAGTTCATAGATACACTCCCAATAAAATTTTTTACTTCATATTATAACGCAATTGTTCAGGTTTTGCTATAGGCAAACCTGAACAATTGCGTTTCAGCAGATTTGTTTTTATTTTTCGCATGCAAGGAGGGCACTTATGGATTTTTTAACATATCTGAAAAAATATCCCAATGAGGAGGGACGTTTCGGCAGGTTCGGTGGGGCGTATTTGCCGGAAAAGCTCATTCCTGCCATGGAGGAAATTACCCAGGCTTACATGACCATCTGCCATTCTTCCCAGTTCGTCAATGAACTGCGGCGCATCCGCAAGGAATTTCAGGGACGGCCAACGCCGGTGTACCACTGCGAACGCATATCCCGTAAGCTGGGCAATTGTCAGATCTATC
>DFES01000199.1 GCA_002369175.1 Selenomonadaceae bacterium UBA3796 | reverse complement strand
GGGACATCTTCTGCCTCGTTATAGATTTCGTTGAAAAGAAGCCGCCGCAAAAGCAGCAGCTTCCTCAGGGCGCATTTTCATCCTGCATGCGTCTCTTTCATGATATGCGCTCCGCGCGTATCCAGATTGAGAACGAGCGCCTGCGCCTTCACCCCGTTTTCGCGGAAAGCCTCCACCATGGCCTCCCCCACATCCCTGGCACAGCGGTCGCGCTCAAGAACATAGGCCATGAGACAGGGACCGGCACCGCTCAAAGTCGCTCCCAATGCACCGGCTCTCCTTGCGGCGCCAAAAACCTCCATCATGCCGGGAATGAGTCCGGCGCGATAAGGCTGATGCAGTGCATCCTCAAAGGCACGGCGCAAAAAATACGCATTGCCGCGGCAAAGGGCGGCTACGAGAAGGGAGGCTCTGCCAATGTTAAAGATGGCATCCTTTCTCGAAACCTCCTCCGGCAACACCTCGCGAGCCGTGCGGGTGGGCAGCGGAAAATCCGGCACTGCCGCAACCATTTTCATTCGGAGCTTCGGCAGAAAGGAAAAGCACTGCGCTCTTCCACGCTCCATGATATTTACCGTAAAACCGCCATAAATCGCAGGAGCCACATTATCCGGATGCCCCTCGATTCTCGTTGCAAACTGCAAAAGCTCACGACGATTGAATCGGTTGCCCACCAGCACATTTGCCGCCTTGAGTCCCGCCACGATTGCCGTAGCGCTGCTTCCGAGTCCCCTTGAGAGAGGAACCTCGTTCTTCATACGAATGATACCGCCACGGAACTGCTCCAGCGCATTTGCCCGCTCCAGAAGATAGCGGACAGAACGCCATACAATATTTCGCTCATCCCTCGGGATGTTCTCTGCACCTTCTCCCGTCATAAAAAATTCCAGACCGGGCTCTTCCTTGAGTGTGAGCTCCAACTCATTGTAAATCGTGCAGGCAATCCCCAATGTATCAAAGCCCGGCCCACAATTCGCCGATGTTCCCGGCACACGGATCCGTATGCTCTTCCCTTCCATAAACCTACCCCCGGCTGTTTTCCACACGTATCATACTGCGAATCTCATCCACCACCGGAAGTTTCTCCAACCCTTCCAATGCGCAGAGAATCTTCCTGTGCTCGACCTCATGGGTAATTGCGACGATCTCCGCATGCTCCACAACGGATTGCTTCGTCTGCACCACCGACTTCAGGCTCACTCCCTCATTGCCGAATACAGTGGCAATGGTTCCGAGGACACCTGATTTATCGTCCACAAGCAGGCGCACGTAATAGCTCGATTTTGTATCCTCCAACGGACAGAGTTTCTTCTCTTCATAACAGGTACAGCGAATGCGCCCGAAGGTCTTGTTCACAATATCCCTGGCTACGTCGATCACATCGGCCATGACAGCGGATGCCGTAGGAAGGGAACCTGCTCCCGGTCCGTAGAACATCGCTTCTCCGATGGCATTTCCACGCACGAAAATCGCATTGAAAACGCCATGAACCGAAGCCAGCGGATGATCCATAGGCAGAAAAACAGGGTGGACACGCACGTCCACGCCCTTCTCCGGGGAATCCTTTCCCACTGCCAGAAGCTTCACCACATAGCCAAGTTCCTTGGCGTATTCGATGTCCATGGGAGTGATTTTTGAAATCCCCTCTACGGAGACATCCGAAAGCTGTATTCTGGTGTTAAATGCCAGGGAAGCCAATATGGCCGCTTTTCGGGCGGCATCAAGGCCATCCACATCAGCAGAGGGATCCGCCTCTGCATAGCCTTTTTCCTGGGCTTCCTTCAGCACAGCATCGTATTCCATGCCGCACTCCGTCATCTTCGTAAGCATGTAGTTCGTCGTTCCGTTCACAATGCCCATGACTTCCGTGATCTTATTCGCCGTCAGACATTGCTTCAAAGGCGTGATGATGGGAATTCCTCCCCCAACGCTGGCCTCAAAAAGAAAGTCCACATCCTGCTTTTCCGCCATGTCGAACATGTCCTTGCCGAATTGAGCCACCACATCCTTGTTGGCCGTGACAACGCTCTTCCCTGCTTCCATGGCACGAAGCATGTATTCCCTCGCCGGATGGAGCCCTCCCATCACTTCGATAACAATGGAAATCTCCGGATCCTCCAGGATTTCTTCTATTTTATCTGTCACGCAAATGTTTGCCAGCTGCGGACGCTTCTTCTCCATATCGCGAACCAGAACCTTTGCCAGTTCAAGAGGTGCGCCGATTCTTGCTGCAATTTCATGAGCGTTCTCCTTCAGGACCTTGATGACACCTGTCCCCACCGTGCCAGACCCCAACAGAGCAAATTTAATCGGTTTTTCCATTTCGACACACGCATCCTCTCTCACGCTTGTCCCAATACTTCCAGGCGTTTCACGCCATTCACCAGCCGAAGCTTGTCGAGAAGTGCCTCCAAATCCACCGACAGATTCATTGTCTCAATCGAGATCGTTGCATTTGCCACCCCTTGCAGGGGAATGCCCTGATTTATGGTGAGAACACTGCCGGAGTCTGCAGAAATCGTGTTGAGAACGCTGGAGAGAACGCCCTTCTTGTGCTCCAGCAGAAAGGTCAACGTGACGATTTTATTCTTGCTGGCTTCATAAAAGGGAAACACATAATCCTTGTATTTGTAATAGGCGCTGCGGCTGAGATCCATGCGTTCCACGGCTTCGTTGATGGTACGTGCATCTCCCCGCTTCAGCATCTCCTTGACGCGAATCGTCTTCTTGATCGCTTCCGGCAGAATGTCCTCCTTCACAAGAAAGAATCCGCTCTTTTCTCTGCTCATCTCATTGTCCCCCATATCATTTATCAAATGTTTTTTTAGGTTGCATTTACATCAAAGTGTACACTACTGCTCTACATATGTCAACGATAGTTTTGTAATAGCTGGAACTGCGAAAACATAGACAATGTGTTTATGCTTTCTTCACCGTATGCGGAAAAGCGAAGAGCCGCAAACCGTCATGGGCTCTTTCCATGTCCGATTCACGGCTTTGGGCTTCTGTCACAGGTTCTCAGGAACGATAGCACACGGCGTTCAGGTTCGTTGAATTCCCGGATGCGGGGGCAATCGTCGTGCTTGCTGCAAGGCTGAGGTTGTTTGCTCTGTTGATGCCGGAAACATCCTTGACGGTTGCAAGTGAGCTGTCGAGTGCCGCAGGGATTCCCGCTACATTGTCCAGCATCTGGCTGCTTGCACTGACGTAGTTCATGCTTTCCTTTTCCAGCGCAAAGGAACTGCTGGCAAGCATCTTGGACGAAGCGGTTGCATTGCCATAGACCTTGCTGGTGGTCTTTCCGTTGGCATCTATGACGGTGATTTTTTTCCCTTTGGCGTTCTTCACGCAAATGGAACCGGCTCCAATCTTGAGAATAACATCCTTGCCGCTGACCGTAGCCTTGGAGATGCTGCCGGAAGTCAGACGGATCTTGTCCTTGCCTGCAGTATAGTTGTAGATGGTATCCTTTCCATCCCCGTTAGCATACCAGAACACGTCCGTTCCCTTGCCTCCGTAGAGAATATCGTTCCCCTTCTGTCCATAAAGGTTGCTGCCGCCGCTGCCTGCCCTGAGTGTGTTGGCAGCAGCCGTCCCTTTGAGGACAACCGCTTTGGTATCCTTTGATGCATTGATATTCTTGACAGTTTTGACATAATCTGCGGCATCGATCGTTCCCGTAAAAGGGGCTTTGACCGTCAGGGTTGTCTTTTTGGCATCATAACTGACTCCCTTGGGAAGGAACGTTTGATTTCCGTATAGTCTTGTGGCGGTTCCGAGACTATCGATGACCGTGATTTTTTTGTTTTTCGCACCTTTGACCGTAATCTTTCCGGAGCCGACATTGAGAATCACATCCGAGCCTTTCACGGAAGAACTGTAGACGAAACCGGAGGAGATGCGAATTTTGTCTTTCCCTGAGGTATAGTTGTAAATCGTATCGTTTCCGTCGCCCTTGGCATACCAGAACGTATCCTTCCCGTTATTTCCGTAGAGGATATCGTTGCCCTCCATTCCGTAATAGTTGCCGCCTCCCTTGCTGGCGCGGATGATGTTGGCTTTATGATTTCCTTTTATGGTGACCGCTTTTTTTGCTTTGGAAGCATCGATGGTCTTGACAAGCCCGGAATATTCTGAGGCATCAAAGGAGCCTGAGAAGCCCGCCTGAGCCGTTATCGTCTGCCCGTCTTGGCTGACCA
>DFES01000228.1 GCA_002369175.1 Selenomonadaceae bacterium UBA3796 | reverse complement strand
GATCCAAGGCCCCAGAACTTGCATGCCGTGGTGCCCTCCGGCGTAAGATCCACATCCTCTGCATAGGGAGCAAGGGAGAGATTCGTTACATCATCCTCAATGCCCACAGTAAACCCATTCTTCGGAGCATCCTTCTTCAATTCCTCAAACACGCCCAAAAGCTGATCCGGTGTCGTATCCTTGCCGCCAAGGCCAAAACGCCCGCCGACAACCACAGGATTCATATCGGAATTGTAGAACGCCGCCTTGACATCCAGGTAGAGGGGCTCACCGAGCGAACCCGGCTCTTTCGTGCGATCCAGAACCGCGACCTTCTTGATGGTCTTCGGCAGATATTTAAAGAAATGCTCAATGGAGAACGGACGGTAAAGATGAACGGAAAGGAGACCGACCTTCTCACCCTTCCCATTGAGATAGTCCACTGCCTCCTGAACAGCCTGGCAGACAGACCCCATGGCGATGATGACGCGGTCTGCATCCTCAGCTCCGTAGTAATCGAAGAGATGATGCTGGCGACCCGTGATTTTGGCCATCTGAGCCATAGCCTCTTCCACGAGTTCCGGCAGCTTCTGATAATAGCTGTTCGAGACTTCACGGGACTGGAAATAAATATCGGGATTCTGCGCAGTCCCGCGAATGACCGGATGATCCGGATTCAGAGCGCGACGGCGGAACTCCTTCACTGCCTCCCAATCGAGAATCTTGCTGAGATCATCATAATCCACCATCTCGATCTTCTGGATCTCATGGGAGGTACGGAAACCATCGAAGAAATTGATGAAGGGAACGCGCCCTTTGATTGCAACAAGATGAGCGACCGCAGCGAGATCCATGACTTCCTGCACACTGGCTTCACAAAGCATTGCACAGCCGCACTGGCGCGCAGCCATGACATCCTGATGATCCCCGAAAATATTCAGCGTATTCGTTGCCAAAGCGCGGGCGCTTACGTGGAACACACCGGGCAACAGTTCGCCGGCCACCTTGTACAGATTCGGAATCATCAGCAGAAAGCCCTGAGACGCAGTATACGTTGTGGTAAGAGCACCGGCCTGCAAGGAACCATGCACTGCACCGGCAGCTCCGGCCTCAGACTGCAGTTCCACCAGGCGAACCTTCTGTCCAAAGATATTCTTTGCACCCTTAGCAGCCATTTCGTCAACATGCTCCGCCATCGGGGAAGATGGCGTAATCGGATAGATTGCCGCAACATCAGTGAAAGCATAGGAAATATATGCAGCAGCAGTATTCCCATCCATTGTCTTCATCTTTTTGCTCATGTTTAGAATTGCTCCCCTCTATTACACACACTACTGATCTACATCACTGGCGTTTCGATTTCGGATGCATACGAGTTCCCTTCCTGCAATCCACATATGCAATTCTGCCGAATTCTACCCCCAGTTCTTCATACAGTATATATTATACCTCTCAAAAAGACCATTGTAAACAAGAAAAACAATTCGCAATAAGAAGGAATGCAGCAGACGTTCATGGATCCTCCCGTGCCTTCGCAAATGCATTCCTGTATGCAAAATGGGCTGCTTTGCCCTCTGCAAGGATGGGCACGCGGATAACCTGTCCCACAAGTATCTTTCCGTCGCTCTCCAGCGCGTTGATTTCAATGATGGCCTCCCGCAGATCAGCGGCAAGCGCCTCATCCGCCGTGTAGCGGCCGGCGATTGACCACACATTATCATTTTCCTGTATCGTGATCATTTCAAAGTCCGTACTTCGCAAATAAGCGTTCGATAAATTCAACGGAGCCATGAACAGCAAAAACAAGAATACAAACACGCCGATAAACCTGCTTTTCATCGATACCACATCTCCCATCCCATAATCAAATCACTTATACAAACTTTTGTTCCCTTGTTTGATTATAGCATAGAACATACATTCTTTCAATCTGTTTGCCGAACATTTTTTCGTTTGAATTTTTCTTCACAGTCTGCTATACTAGAGAGCGTTGGAATTTCCCGAAGGGAAAGCTCTTACGCTCTCTGCATATACCGCGGACAATTTGTAGCGAGACGAAAATTTCATTGCTCGCGAGTACAGAATTTGCTAAAAAAAAGAAATCGGAAGATTGAGGAGGCATTGCCATGAAAATCCACGGTGCCGTCATTATAGAGCAGGGCGTAACCTTTGCCATCATTTCCGTAAAGCCCTCGGTGACCCAATATACTGCGCGCCTTGTCCAGGTGCGCCGGGAACTCTCCCAGTTCTTCCCGAACATGCCGATCATCCTCATGTCCCAGGACAACAACGGCACACCCCATTTCTATGGACGTCGTGACATCGTAGAATTCCTGAAGACCATACGCCTGGATCAGATACCTTGGAAGGAATACACCATCTATTGATGAAACTATTACATAAGCCCCGGAACCCCATAGCAAAATGCTACTGGGTTCCGGGGCTTGCTATTCTCATACGACGGAGTGGCTGAAGCTCCCAATGACAAGCTGGGGAAACTCCTCATGCAACGTCTGGAGGAAGCGCTTTGTGCCGAGGCACTTTCCTTCCGCCTCCGGCATAATGTCCAGGAAGGCATCGGGATCAACATTCAGGTTCCGCACCTGAACCATCTGGACCGGAAGCTCCCGGAAGAATTCCCGCCAGGCTTCCACTTCTTCCTCCCTGTCATTGAATCCCGGAAAGCACAGCATATTGAGGGAGACATACACACCCTTGTCCAGGGCATATCGTATCGATGCCTTCACCGATGCCAAAGGATAAGAAGCGCGATAATAAGCATCATAGGAGCGTTCCCTGGCACTGATAATGGAAACACGCAGGGAATCCAGTCCGGCATCCACGATTTTCTTCACGCCTTCCGTATATCCCCCATTAGAGTTCATATTGATCTGTCCCTTGCCCGTCCGTCGGCGGATCAGGGAAATGGCCGGAGCAATGCGATCCGCCGCAAGAGATGGCTCGCCCTCACAGCCCTGCCCAAAACTAATGATTCCGTCGGGAGCTACGGAAAGATGATACACTCCCACCTCGGCAATCTCCTCCGGTGTCGGACTGAAGGTGATGCGGCTCTGGGGAGAAGGACAGCACTGTGCCGGCTGCAGGGAAATACAGCCGAAGCAGTTGGCATTGCAGACAGGCGATGTGGGAATCCCTGCCTCCCACCGACGATAGAAGAGATTCTGAGCCGTACAGCAATGCCACTCCAAAGAGCATCTTCCCACCTGCTCTGCAATGCGGTTGCCCTTGAGGTCCTTCTTCGTCCGCTGCACCAGCTTCTTGAGCTGGCGTGTATTGTAATGCACCGGATCCCACTTATCATTCTCATCCGTATAGATAGCGGCTGCGTAAAGTTCCTCTCTGTAGAGCGCCACTGCAGTATAACCGTAAAGAGGCAGCAGCTCTGCCGTTTCTTCCCGCTCATATGCCGGAAGGAAAAGTCTCGTGTATCCAGCCGGAAGAAGCGCCGCAACCGCCTGTCCCGCAATGGGCATGACCTCCCCTTCCCCGGTCATTCCGAGGGCAAGCCTCCCCGGCAAAAACATGAGATCTGCACTCTCCGGCAATGGAATGAGATCCTCCGGGGTCAAAGGAACAGAATCCCGCCCCACACGTCCCATGGCGGCAAAACCCGGGGCATCAAAAATTTCACCCTTTTCATCGGCATACAATGCCCTGATCTCATTCATGCTCTTCTTCCTTCTTTTTCTTCTTGCGAGGATTGAATTTGTTCATCGCCATATCCACATCCTCCGTCACCATGCACTCCACCGCCGGGAGAAGGTATTTGACAGCCTCCTTGATTTTCGGAACATCCTCCGGCAGAAAAGGCGCCAATACGTGATGAATTACCGTCCACCCCGGCAACGGACGTCCTATGCCGATGCGCACACGGGCAAAATGTTCATCCCCCAGATGGGCGAGAATCGACTTGATGCCATTGTGCCCTCCTGGGCTGCCCTTCTTGCGGATGCGAACCGTTCCCACCGGAATGTCCATGTCATCATGAGCTACGATGAGATCCTCCGGTTCCAGTTTGTACCAACTCATGAGAGGACCGATGGCTCTCCCGCTTTCATTCATGTAAGTGAGGGGTTTCACCAAAAGCACCTTCTCCGAGCCGATGCGCGTTTCCAGCACCAGCGCCTCATACTTCTCCCGCCAATCATCCGTGCCCAATCTCTCTGCCAGAGCATCCACCAGCATGAACCCGACGTTATGCTTCGTCTTCGCATACTCTGCGCCCGGATTGCCAAGACCGGCAATAATTTTCATAATGTCCTCCCGTCTCAGTTATCCACGGTGGGATCGCCCACCAGAAGCAGATACGCGATCACGACAATCCCAAGGCCGATGCGATACCATCCGAATGCCTTGAAATCGTTGTTCTTGATGTAGCGGAGCAGGAATTTGATGGAAAGAATGGAGACAATAAACGCCGTCACCATGCCCACAATCAGGATGAGAATTTCCTCTCCCGTGTAATGGAAACCGAACTTCACCATTTTCAAAGCGCTTGCGCCGAACATGACGGGAATCGCCAGAAAGAATGTGAATTCTGCCGCCACATAACGGGAAGTGCCAAAGAGAATGCCGCCTAAAATCGTTGCACCGGAACGGGAAGTCCCCGGCACCAGGGAGAGCACCTGAAAGAGGCCGATGATAAGCGCGGTCCGATAATCCAACTGATCGATGTCACGCACCCTCGGACGGCGGTTCTTGTTATAGTTCTCCACCAGAATAAACATGATGCCATAGAATATCAGGGTTCCCGCCACCACCGGCGCCGTCATGAAATGCTCTTCCATGTACTTATTGAACATGAGCCCGATGACTGCCGCAGGGACACAGGCCACACAGACCTTGCACCAAAGGCTGACGGTCAACTGCTTTTCCCGCTTCGTCTTCCATGAGGAAAAAGGGTTAAGCTTTTCAAAATTCAGCACAACCACGGCCAGAATCGCTCCCAACTGGATGACCACAAGGAACATATCCATGAATGCCTTGCTCACATCCAGCTTGATGAACTCGTCCACGAGAATCATATGTCCCGTGCTGCTCACGGGCAGCCATTCCGTAAGACCTTCCACAACACCCAATACGATGGTTTTTAGCAATTCCACAATACTTAAATCCACAAAAAAGCCTCCATTAGTTGAATAAATTTGATACAACCACATTTTTCCTAGTCTTTTACCGTTTGAGGGGTTGCAAAA
>DFES01000197.1 GCA_002369175.1 Selenomonadaceae bacterium UBA3796 | reverse complement strand
TCTTTCCCATGGAAGGACGCGCCGCCACAAGGACGAGATCCGAAGCCTGAAGGCCGGAGGTCAGCTTGTCCAGGTCTTTGAAACCCGTGGATAGCCCCGTCAGTCCCCCCTTTGACTCATAAAGGGCAGAGATGCGGTCGATGGAGTTCATGAGAATCGTCTTGATGGGCTCGAAATCACTCCCTGTACGGCTGGAGGCCACGGAGAGAATTTTCTTCTCCGCTTCGTCCATGATGTTTTCCACCTCATCTGCATCCTCATATGCCTTGCTGGCGATTTCCGTCGCCGCATCAATGAGATTCCGGAGTTCTGCCTTCTCCCGGACGATTTTCGCGTGATAAGTCACATTCGCCGCTGTAGGGACACTGTTGGCAAGAGCCGTAACAAAGGCGAGCCCCCCCACCTTGTCCAGCTGATCCTTCTTCCGGAGCTGTTCCGTGAGGGTGACAAGATCCACTGCCTCGTCATTCTCGAACAGTTCCTCCATGGCACCGTAAACAATGCGATGCGCCTCTCGATAGAAGTCCTCCGGCTGCAGGATCTCCTGCACTTCCGTCAGTGCCTCCTTCTTTATGAGCACCGCGCCCAATACTGCCTGCTCCGCCTCGATATTCTGCGGTGGCACACGCTCAATCATTCCTCGGCCTCCTCATCCTCTGAAAATATGTAAGAAAATGCTTCCTCCGCAGTGGATACCGGATGAATCTCCATGCCCAGGTGCCCCTCCGGAATATCCTTGCGGTTTTCCTTGGGTATGACCATGGTCTTGATGCCCGCCTGTTTTGCGCCATAGGCTTTCTCGAAAACACCCCCCACGGGACGCACCCGCCCCTGCAGGGATATTTCCCCCGTCACCGCCACATTTTGGCGGATTTTTCTCCCGGTCACTGCGCTGACAATGACGGCAAGAATTGCCGTCCCCGCACTGGGGCCGTCAATGTTCCCGCCGCCGATGACGTTGATGTGGATATCGTAGTCATTCATATCCTCCCCCGTAAGGGCACGCATGACAGATGCTGCGTTGAACACGGAATCCTTCGCCATGCTCCCTGCCGTCTCGTTAAAGCGGACTGTCCCCTTCCCCTTCTCATGGGCAGGGAAAGCCACCGCCTCGATCTCGATGGTGGAGCCAAGGAAGCCCGCAACCCCAAGACCGAAGATGTGCCCCTTCCGTACCTCGTCCGATGCTTTCTTCGTCACATAGGGAGAGAGTCGGCTGACCTGAGCCACTTCATAGATATCCGCTCTGGTGACGGTGACCGTGGGAAGTTCCCCGCCCGAAGAATCCTCTGCCGCGCTTTCGGATCCGGCGTCTTTCCCGGAGGACGGCACCTTGTTCAACTCGACGTTCCCCGCCTCCGCCTGACGCTCCATGGCAAGGCTGTAGGCATCCGCCAGGATATTGATGGCTTTCCGTCCCTCGATGGTGTACTCGCTGATGAGCTCCGCAATGCCCTCCTCCAGTGTGGCGCCGAGTTTCCTTGCCGCATTGTGAACGATTTCCTCAATATGCTTCGGCGTCAGCGGCTCGAAGTAGATTTCCGCACAACGGGAGCGCAGCGCAGGATTGATATGGGACGCATCCCTCGTCGTTGCCCCAATGAGCACAAAATCCGCAGGAGCGCCCTCTTCAAAAAGTTTTCGGATATAGGGAGGAACCTTCTCATCCGCCGGATCGTAGTAAGCGGACTCGAAGTAAGCCCGCTTGTCCTCCAGCACCTTGAGCAATTTATTCTGGAGCATCTCATCCATTTCGCCGATTTCGTCAATGAAGAGAATGCCTCCATGGGCATCCGTCACCAAACCCGGTTTTGGCTCAGGAACGCCGATGTCCGCCAGACTCTTCTGTGCGCCCTGATAAATGGGGTCATGGACGGAACCCAAGAGCGGATTCGTCATATCCCTGGGATCCCATCGCAACGTCGTGCCGTCGGTTTCCACGAAGGGCGCCCCCGAAGAAAACGTGGAATGCGCCTTCTCCTTCGCCACTTCCAGCACCAGACGGGCCGCCGTTGTCTTTCCCACGCCGGGAGGTCCGTAGAGCAGCAGATGCTGCGGGTAGGGGGAACTGAGCTTTGCCATGAGGGACTTCACCGCCCGCTCCTGCCCCACGATTTCATCGAGGGTTTTGGGCCGCAAAAGCTCCATGACGGATTGGGTGAGATGAATCTCCTCCAGTTTTTCCAGTTCTTCCCTTTTTTTCGCATCGTGGGCAGACTCTGCCTCCGGCTTCTCCTCCTTGAGAACCTGCATGCGGATATCCTTCACATAGTCCTCATGCTCCTGTTCCAGTTTTTCATTGATCTTGCGCTCGATCTTGTCTTCCAGACTGCGACGAGCCATCATATCCGCCAGCCGTTCGGACAATTGGGCGAGGATGGCGGGAATCTCCTCGTCTTTCGGCACGGCAGAGAGCGTGGGATTTTCCTCCAAAATACGGCAGAGAGCCAGTATGCGCTCACCGCGCTTCTGGGATCGCATGTACTTCAACGCATCCATCTTGCCCGCCAGAATGACCAGTTTATCCGACCCCATGATATCCACCAGCATCGCATACAGCGCCGCGATCTCCCGATCCAGTTCTGTGATTTCCTGCAGCGGATACTGTGTTTTCGGCTGCTCCGTGTGCAGCCAGCTAAAAAGCTTGGACAGAACCCCCATTTTCTACCTCCGTTTTTACCGCGTCATTTCATCTGAGCCGCCAGAAAAGAAAATACCTTTTGAAAGTAACCTTTTTTATCTTGATTCTTGGAATCCGCATGGCCTGCTCCCACAAAGGTCACCTGTTCCTTCATCGGCGCAGAGGATGCCCGGTACAGTTCTCCCATCATCTCATAGGGCACGAGCTTGTCTGCGTCGCCATGGATGAAGAGCATGGGCATCCCCGTGTGTTCCACGCTTTTCAACGGTGCTGCCTCGGAGAGCGCACACCCCAGTTTCCTGCGGCTCACCACGTCCACACAGGGCATGACGGGAAATTCCGGCAGGCCGAAGAGCTCGTAGAGCTGATCTGTGAACATGGCATAGGCACTGGTGTAACCGCAGTCCTCCACGACAGCCTTCACATGCGGAGGATTCAGAGCCGAGGCCATCATCACGGTAGCGGCTCCCATGGAAACACCGTGCAGGGCAATCTTCGCCTCCGGATCCTGCTGGACAATTTTTTCAGCCCAGAGGACAATGTCCTCACTCTCCTTGGTGCCCATGGTGATGTAAGTTCCCTCACTCTCCCCCGCAGCCCGAAGATCCGGTGTCAGCACGTTATACCCCTGCTTCAGGTACTCCTCCGCATAATCCCATGCGAATTCCTTTGTACGCCCGTATCCGTGCACCAGAATGGCCCATCTGTGGGAATCCGTTTCCGGGAAGAAGCAAATCCCCCGGAGCACCAGCCCATCCGCAGACTTCAGTTCCCACTTCTCGTTTCTGGCTTCGGGTTTCCCGGGCGCCGCCATCGCAGGATCCGCAATCCGGGCGCATGCTTCCGGC
>DFES01000070.1:16881-25917 GCA_002369175.1 Selenomonadaceae bacterium UBA3796 | reverse complement strand
TGCCCTGCTACGAAAAATGGGGTATCGTTATGCGGGAAGATTCGCCCCTCGCCCAAAAAGAAGTGATTTCCACGGAAGACATACAGGGGTTGCCCATCATCATTCCACGACGTACCATTGTCATTGCGGAAATCGCCAAATGGTTGGGGATGGAAGAGGATGAGCTGAATATCGTTGCCTCCCATAACCTCCCCACCAACGGACTGCTTCTCGCACGGCAAGGCATTGGCTATCTCATATGTGTTGAGGGTGCCTTTGCCGTGCGTCCCATGGCCGGACTCTGCTTCCGTCCATTCACACCTGAGCGCATTACGGGACATGTGATGGCATGGAAAAAGAACCATATCTTTTCTCAAGCTACGTTGCGATTCCTGGAGTTTGTACAGGGCAAGTATGAGGTAACCTAGTGTAAGACCTCGTTCATATATGGACAAATGAATCGTTCGAGATGTAGTCAAATGCTAGGANNTACGCCAACTGACGATGACAACGCAGATGACTGCATATCGGGCGATTCATACAGATGTGAACGAGGTTTTACACTAGGGCAGGCTGGTTACAGCAATATGCCTTCTCACGTAAACACATACCTTTCCACTTGAAAAAGCCCGCCTGCAGAGAACAATCGTTCAGCAAAGCGGACTTCGGCACCACTCGTTATCTTCTTATGTTTCCTTAACCTATCGCCTTCACGAAATCCCGCCCCAATGCCTCACACTTGGCTATGCCATCAGCATCGGGCGCATTCTCAATGGCAAGACCATTGCCAAACAGTTTTGCTCCAACCCCTTTCGTACGTTCAACCCATGCTTGCATCCATGCGCCTCCACCCCAACCATAAGAGCCGAATAATGCCACTGGTACACCCTTCAAATGAGCTTCAGCCTCTGAGAAAAATGGTTCAAAACTGCCCTCTTCCAATACTTCATCCCCCATTGCCGGACATCCAAAAACGAGGCCGTCATACTTTGTTATATCGTCCACTCGAAACTGTTCCACCTGAAAAATCTCTGCTTCCGCGCCTCCACTCTGTGCGCCTGCTCGAATGGCTTGCGCCATTGTCTCCGTATTTCCTGTACCGCTCCAATAAACAACAGCTACCTTTCCCATATATAACTCCTCCAATTCATACAGCTCGCAATAGTTCAGAAAGGGGCATTCCACTGTCAAGCTTATCACAAAATTCCTTTGTACACATGGTATAGCGCTCAAACAGTCTCTTCGTTTCCTCCTCATTTGCATACACTTTCCAATAACCACTATAGGAAAACGACCGTCCCTTATTTCTTATAAACCCTTCCACATCCTCCGGCGGATAACCAAGAAACAAACCTACCTCATGTGGAAATGAATTCATTGTGCGCATACGCTTCTTCAGATATATCAGCTTTTCCTGTAAAGAACTCCCCCTCCGATATCCACATTTTGACAGAATCTCATTCGATGACCTTCTTTCGAGAGCTTTTTCCAATTCCTTCTCACGATAGAACAGGATAAGCACACGATCTTTCCCTTCAGCCAAACAAAATACTGAAATCCCCTTACATAAAAAGCACTGCTCATAGGATGACAAAAGCCCATCAAAATCCGTGAATTTGCTTTTTTGAAACGACAGCAAACTCCCTGGTTTTAAACCAATAAAAGTTGGCGCTGCGTGAAAACCAAGCAGATACTCAAACCCCTTTCTACCCAAACGATCACTTCCTTATGTGGCTTTTGCTTTATTATATTGCAAAAGATAATCATTTTCAAGTAGTTTTTTGAAAAATGACAAAAGCCCCCCGGCAAGTTACCGGGGGGTCGCTGTATATGTGGATGTGATAGTCAGGTGGCCTGCCGGTGGAGGGCTGCCAGTTCTTTCAGCTCCGCTTCCCTCTCTGCTTCGGGTTGCTTTGGATAAACCAACATCGCATCCCCGAAGGAAAAGAAACGATACCTCTCCTCCACTGCTTGCCGATACGCCTCCAGGATGAATTCTCTTCCGCCGAATGCGCTGATCAGCATGATAAGGGTGGATTTGGGAAGGTGGAAATTTGTGACAATGGCATCAACAATCTTGAATTCATAGCCGGGATAGATGAATATATCCGTCCACCCGCTGCAGCCGGAAATCTCACCTTTTCCCCCGGCTGCCGATTCCAGCGTACGAATGGAGGTGGTTCCGACAGCCACTACACGGTGCCCCGCTGACTTTGTATCCCGGATAAGTTTTGCTGTCTCATCCGAAATGCTGTAATACTCCTTATGCATCACATGATCCTCGATCTTTTCCACGCTGACCGGTCGAAAAGTTCCAAGCCCTACATGGAGTGTCACGAAGCCGAGATGAAAGCCCGCCCCTTCAAGCTCTGCCATCTGTTCCTTCGTAAAGTGCAATCCTGCAGTGGGTGCTGCCGCCGAACCCTCTTCGCGGTTATAGACGGTCTGATAGCGCTCCCTGTCCTCCAATTTTTCATGGATGTAAGGAGGCAACGGAGTCTCGCCCAGACGATCCAATATTTCCTCAAATACACCTTGAAAACGGAAGTTCACAATGCGCCCGCCAAAATCCGTATGTCCTGTAATCTCACAGGACAGTTCCTCACCGAATTCGATGATATTTCCTTTCTGCGCTTTCTTTCCGGGTTTTGCCAGAACCTCCCACTGGGCAGCATCAAGGCGGCGAAGAAGAAAAATCTCCACCTTGCCGCCCGTATTCGCCCTATGTCCGATGAGCCTTGCCGGCATGACACGGGTATCATTGAAAATCAATGTATCTCCCGGCTCCAGGAATTTCCCGAGATCATAAAAATGCTCATGGCGTATGGTGTGCTCCCGGGGATTCAGCACCATGAGCCTGGAAGCATTTCGTGGTTCCATGGGCGTCTGGGCAATCAGCTCCTCCGGCAAATCGTAGTCAAAATCAGATAAAAGCATCCTTCATCCCTCAATACAGTTTCTTGATAATCGTATCCTGATAATAATGGGCAAGAATCTTCTGGTAGCCGTCCCCGCGCTCTGCAAATGCCTTGGCGCCCCACTGGGACATGCCGAGACCGTGACCCCATCCGTAGCCTGAGAAAGCAACCTGATTGCCCTGAAGCTTAACGGAAAAAAGCGTACTCTTCAATCCAAACAGGGAACGCAGCTCCGTGCCCGAGACCGTCTTGGAGCCCTTGCTGCCCACAACCTGGACGCTTTTGACACGCCCCGAAGAAGTCCTGTCCTTTGTCTTTTTCCCGATTTCCAGGGAAGAAAGTTCAATTTTTTTGATTTTCCCCAGATTGAACTGCTTCTGAAATTCATCCATCGTCACGGTCTTGCTCCAGGGATGCGTCTTCGTTTCCACTTCCTTGGCGGCGCGGAGGCAGGGAGAGTAACTGCCCCAGACATCCTCGCTGTTTTCCGTCATGCCTCCGGAATCCGTATGAAAAGGCGCATCAATCAGCGCACCGTTCACCAGAGCAAACAGCACCTCCCCATAGGTTCCCGCAATCGCTTCGTCCGTATGGGGATCTTCCTCTGTCATTCCCGTGTAAAGCTGGCAGTGGGTGGAACTGCAGAGGTCATATCCCTCCGGCTCGTGGCGCTTCCTGTTCTTCAAGGCAAAGGTGCGCGCTGCCACAGCCTGCACCTTCAACGCATCCGGCGCCCAGGACGGCGGCATTTCCTCCGGCAATACGCCCCTCAAATACTGCTCCACCGGCAGGATGTTCACAACCACCATTGCACCTCCACGGAGCCGCATCTGAAGACCGCCCCGATAAGGTTTCCCGTTGAGTGTGGTAACGAGATCCTTCATATCCCGTGGATCCGGTGGACGAAGTTCCAGGCACTCTCCGGAAAATTTCTTCCCCTTTGCCTGAAAATCCCATCCGGAAACCGTCACCGTAATAGTCTCCCCCTTTTTTACGGAGACCTTCTTCTTGGGATTCGAGCGCAGAGAAAGAACACATTCCCTGCTTGCCTGGAATGTAACCGACTTCTGCCCGCTGAAAAGCCCTACGCGAAGTTCCGGCTGCCATCCGCTTTTTGATTCCTCTGCCCCATGGCCCAACGGCAGGAAAAGAAACAAGAAAAGTACAGTCCATCCCGCCATGAGTAAAGAACGATACGACATCTCAGCCCATCCTTTCCACAGATGCATTTCGATTTTCCTCTCCCAATCGCGCCCGTTTCTTCGCTTTTGCCTCTTTTCTGCGCTGTTTCCGGAGGGCTTTGCTGTAGCGCTCCTCTTCGGAAAAGATACATCCGCAGTAAGGCTGGCGGTACAGTTCCAGTTCATGACTTATGTCAATGCCTTCCTGCCATCCCGGACGAAAATCCTCATAATGAAATCTGACGCCGTAGGTACGGGCAAAAAACTCCGCTGTTTCCCGCATGAGCTCATGCTGCTGATAGATGCTGTAGAAAAGCGTCGAAGAAAACGCATCAAACCCATTCTCAGCGGCAAAGCTTGCCGTCTGCTCCAAGCGCCAGCTATAGCACATACGGCATCTCCCGTTGGGAATCTCCTCAGCGGGAAGCGCCTTTTTCAAAAAGTCCCGCAGCATATAATTCTCATCCACATGGATTTCCATATGAACTTTTTGGGCGAACTCTTTCGCCGTCACCAGCCGCTGCTCCCACTCCTTATAGGGATGGATGTTTGGATTGAAAAAGTACCCCACAGGCTCGATTCCCTCTTCCCGAAGCACCTTTACGGGATAGCAGGAACATGGGCCGCAGCACATATGCAATAGCAATTTCATAGATCTAACCTCACGGAACCATACGTCGGTTCAGCCTCCGGATAGGGAACACCCATATGCTCATAGCCTGCCCTTGTCACGACACGCCCACGGGGCGTCCGGTTGATGAAGCCAAGCTGGATGAGATATGGCTCATAAACATCCTCGATGGTATCTGTGGCCTCGCTGATGGCCGCCGCAAGAGTATCCAGTCCCACAGGACCTCCTGCAAATTTTTTTATCATCGTATTCAGCATCCGTCTGTCGGTATGGTCAAGTCCCGCCTTGTCCACTTCCAGCATCCTCAGCGCCTTGTCGGCAATGTCATCTGTAATGATGCCCTGCCCCTCCACCTGTGCAAAATCCCGCACGCGCTTCAAAAGGCGGTTGGCAATGCGCGGTGTGCCACGAGAGCGGCAGGCGATTTCCATCGCCCCCTTCTCCTCAATGGATATCGATAGAATCTCTGCGGCACGCTTGATGATGTGAACAAGCGCCTCCGGCGCATAGTACTCCAAGCGGGAAATGACGCCAAAACGATCCCGCAGCGGCGGTGATAACGCGCCCGCCTTTGTCGTTGCCCCCACCAGGGTAAACGGAGCAATATCCAGACGGATGGATCTGGCACTCGGCCCTTTGCCGATGATGATGTCCAATGCGAAATCCTCCATGGCCGAATAGAGAATCTCCTCCACACTGCGGGAAAGGCGGTGAATCTCATCGATGAACAGCACATCCCGCTCCTGCAAATTCGTGAGGAGTGCCGCCAAGTCACCGGAACGCTCGATGGCCGGTCCCGATGTCACACGAAAATTCACACCGAGTTCATTGGCAATGATACCGGCCAGCGTTGTCTTGCCAAGCCCCGGAGGCCCGTAGAGAAGCACATGGTCAAGAGCCTCCCCCCTTGCCATTGCCGCCTTGACGAAAATGGAAAGGTTCTCCTTCACCTTGTCCTGCCCGATGTACTCCATGAGCTTCCTCGGCCGCAGACTGTACTGCCAATCGTCACTGTTCTGCTCATCCATGGCAACGATGCGTTCCTCCATGTCAGCATCAAATTTTTCCAAAAATCATCACCACCTAGAAGCGATTGAGTTTCTTCAGTGCCTGCTTTATGATCTCCTGCACAGATTTGCAGCCCTGAGCCTCTTGGAGCGCGGGAGCCAGTTCGCTTTGGGAATAGCCAAGGGAGACCAGAGCCGCCGTGGCCTCGGAAATCATATCATCCTCCACAAGCAGACCTGCCTCCTCCACAGCGGGATTCTCCGTCCCGCTGTCCGTCCACGACACTTTGTCCTTCAGCTCCAAAATCATGCGCTCTGCCGATTTCTTTCCGATGCCGGGAAGTTTCGTGAGCACAGCGGACTGCTTTTGATGAATCGCCCTGCAAAGGCCGTCTACCGTAATGGCTGACAATATTCCCAATGCTACCTTCGGTCCAATGCCGGAAACAGAAATCAAAAGCTGGAATGCATCATATTCCTCTTGATGGTAGAAACCATACAGGAAGATGGCATCCTCTCTCACAGCGGTATGGATGAAAAGCTCTGCCTCCTCCCCCTTATGCAGTCTGCTCCGGGTGGATGACGCCACGAAAACACGATAGCCCACTCCCTGTACATCCAGCAGACAGTAGTCGGCAAACAAATGGGCTACACGCCCTCTCAAATATCCAATCATGCCTTGCTCCTCACCCCAATTGATTGCGCCAAACCATGCTGTTCACGCAGTGCGTCGTGCAGATGGCAACCGCCAGGGCATCTGCCACATCATCGGGCTTGGGCGGCTCGGAGAGATGAAGGAGTTTTGTCACCATGTAGATCATCTGCTGCTTATCCGCCTTGCCATAACCCGTCACAGACTGTTTCACCTGAAGAGGCGTACGCTCCACGAGCTCCAGCCGGTTTTTCGCTGCCGCCAGGAGCACGATTCCCCTGGCCTGGCCGACAGGGATTGCCGTCGTCACATTGCGGTTGAAGAAAAGCTGCTCCACCCCCATGACATCCGGATGGTATTTCTTGATGAGTCCGTCCAGTTCATCGTAAAGCTTCATGAGTCTGTCCTCCATACGGGCCTTGGGGCTTGTCGTGATAGCTCCGTATGCACGAGGCATCAACCGGCTTCCCACAGATTCCACGAATCCGTAGCCGCATATGGCTGTCCCCGGGTCAATTCCTAACGCCAGCATATCGTCCTCCTGAACTCCGTGCGAAACGGTGTTTCGCACTACGCCCTTGCGGGCTTGATTCGCTAAATTTCCATAGTAAAGAATACGAGCGACCTTGAACCGGCCGCCCGTAAAAACTTATTCTTCCTCGTCCATCTCGTAATTTCCATAGACATTCTGGACATCATCGTTTTCTTCCAGCGCATCCACAAGGTTCTGGAGCTTTTCTGCATCCTTCCCTTCCACTTTTACCGTATTATCGGGAACCATAGTGACCTCTGCAGAAGCCGTCTCGATTCCCTTCTCGCCCAATGCCGTCTCTATGGCCTCGAAATCCCCCGGCTCCGCCGTGATCTCAAAGACCTCCTCCTCGGCTCTCATATCCTCTGCGCCTGCTTCCAGCACGATGTTCATGAGTTCGTCCTCATCGTCAAACACTTCCTTCTCCACGATGAAAACAGCCTTCTGCTTGAACATCCAGCCTACGCATCCTGTCTCCCCGAGATTCCCGCCAAAACGGGAGAAGATATGACGCACATCCGCCGCCGTACGGTTGCGGTTATCCGTGAGTATGTCCAGCATGATGGCGGAGCCGCCCGGCCCATAGCCTTCGTACGTGATTTCCTCGTAGTTGCTTCCCTCGGAAGCTCCCAGCCCCTTCTGAATGGCGCGGTTGATATTGTCCTTCGGTATGTTGTTTGCCTTCGCTTTGGAAAGTGCAAGCTTCAAGCGCATATTGCCCGTGGGATCCGCACCGCCCATGCGGACAGCAATGGTGATCTCACGGCCGATCTTCGTCGTGATCTTGCCGCGAATAGCATCATTCGCACCTTTTTTTCTCTTGATATTTGCCCATTTTGAATGTCCTGACATAAAAGATATTCGCTCCTATCTCCAATAAAATGAATTCCCTACTTCACAAGTCTATAGAACTTCTTCTTTCCCTTTTTTACAATGGCTGCTCCGTCGGCAAAATCGGATTCCTGCAGAACGTAGTCCGCATCGGAAACCTTAGCGTCATTCAGGCGCAACCCGTTTTGTTGGACAAGACGGCGCCCTTCGCTCTTCGAGGCAATGACATTCCCAGCGGCAAGCACATCCAGGAGCTTCCTGCCGATTGCATCAGGCCCCGCCGAGATTTCAGGCATATCCTCCGAGCTTCCCTGTCCTCCAAAAATAGCCTCGGCCGTCCGCTTCGCCCTGTCCGCGGCTTCCTCTCCGTGCACGATTTTCGTAACTTCATAGGCGAGAACGGATTTCGCCTCATTGATCCCCGCATCCTCAAGAGAGCTTAAACGGCGAACCTCCTCCATGGGAAGGAACGTAAGAAGGGAGAGACACTTTTCCACATCTGCATCATCCACATTGCGCCAATACTGGTAGAAGTCATAAGGCGATACCTTCTCGGCATCCAGCCAAAGAGCCCCTCCGGCCGTCTTTCCCATCTTCTTGCCATCGCTCTTGGTCAGGAGCTTATTGGTGAGGCCGTAGACCGCCTTGTTCTCCTTGCGGCGGCAAAGCTCCACACCGGCGATGATGTTAGACCACTGGTCATCTCCGCCCATCTGCAGCTTGCAACCGTAGCGGCGGTTCAATTCAAGGAAATCGTAAGCCTGCATGACCATATAGTTGAATTCAAGGAACGTCAGCCCCTTCTCCCAGCGTTGCTTATAGCATTCCGCCGACAGCATACGATTGACCGTGAACTGCGCTCCAACTTCCCGCAGGAGATCAATGTAGTTCAGCTTCCGGAGCCATTCGCCATTATCCACCATAATGGCCTTGCCATCGCTGAAATCAATGAAGCGGGCGATTTGCTTCCGGAAACAGTTGCAGTTGTGCTCGATGATTTCATCCGTCAATACCTGGCGCATGTCCGTGCGCCCGGAGGGATCCCCTACGGTTCCTGTACCGCCGCCCACGAGACAGATGGGACGATGACCCGCCCTCTGCATGTGCGCCATGGCCATGAGTGCGATAAAATGCCCTGCATGAAGGCTGTCCGCCGTGGGGTCAAAACCAATATAGAACGTTACCTGCTCCGTATCGAAAATCTTCCTGAGTTCCTCTTCGTTGGTGCACTGTGCGATAAATCCGCGTTCCTTCAAAGTATCAAAAACATTTGCCAACAAACTCTCTCCTTTGCTTATAACGCAA
>DFES01000070.1:1045-16816 GCA_002369175.1 Selenomonadaceae bacterium UBA3796 | reverse complement strand
GGAAGGTTTTGCCACAGGCAAAACCTTCCCATTGGCGTTTGCCTCGTTATATCAGTTCTTCCCCTTGGAGACCCCGCCTCCCGGTTCCGGTGCCTGAACCGGCGCAGCCGGTGCTTCCGGCTCAGGTGCTGCCGGTGCAGCAGGACCCGAAGGCGTATCGTGCTCCGTCGGCAGATCGGATTCCGTCTTCTGAGGAGCAGCATCCCTTGAGGGTGTGCTCTGCTGAGCTTCCGTACGATCTCCCGCCTGCGCTTCTGTGCGGGATGCATTGCCGTTGCTGCGCCCCTCGCCGCCGGCCGGCTTCTTGTTCTCCTCAAGTTCTCCGATGGAATTGGAGTTGGATGGCGCAGACACCCCCTCAAAGTTCCTCACAGGAACATTGGCGAGTGCTTTGGACATGAACGCACTCCATATCTGCGCAGGCTGATTGCCGCCCCCCATTCCGCCGAGACTTGCATTGTTGTCATTGCCAACCCAGACGCCTGCCACAAGATCCGGCGTATATCCCACAAACCATGCGTCATGGTAATCACTTGTCGTCCCTGTCTTTCCTGCTGCCGGACGATTGATGTTGGCGCGGGTTCCTGTACCGCGCTGGACAACGCCCATCAGCATGCTCGTGAGTTCCGCAGCGCTCTCCTCACTGATCACACTGCGCTGCTTGATTTCTGCCTGCTCCATAATCTTCCCATTGCGGTCGAGAACCTTTACGATGGCCACGGGAGATACATGGATTCCCTGATTGGCAAAAGTTCCGTAAGCGCTGGTCAGTTCCATGGGCGTCACGCCCTTTGTGAGACCGCCTAAGGCAATCGCCAGATTGCGGTCATTTGTGGGGCCATCCAGCACAAAGGTGCTGATGCCCATCTCCTGGGCATAATAAATCGGCTTGTCGATGCCGAGTTTCTGTGCGATCTTGACCGTCGGAACATTCAAGGACTGTTCCGCCGTATACCGGAGGGAAACCTTCCCGCGAAAACTGCGGTCATAGTTTTGAGGCTCCCAATCCCCAATCGTGACCGGACTGTCATCAATGACCGTAGACGGAGAGAAATTGTTTTCGAGCGCCGCCGCAAAGACAAACGGCTTGAAAGCAGAACCCGGCTGCCTTTCTGCCATTGTCGCGCGATTGAACTGATCCGTACCGCGGCCGCCGACCATAGCCTTGATATACCCATTATGGGGATCAATGGCCACGAGCGCCCCCTGGGGCTGAAGGATTCCGCCCTCATCCGTGAAGTAGTCGGGCAAATACTCCATGGCAGCTTCTGCAGCGCGCTGCATATCCATGTCGATTGTCGTGTAAATCTTCAACCCGTCTTTGTATACAGCATCCGCTCCATATCTATCTATGAGGATCTGCGTCACATAATCAATGAAATACCGATCCATGTCCTTGTCCTTTTTGACCGGCTGAACCAGTGGCAGATCCTGATTTTTGATCTTTGCGGCCTCCTGGCGGTTCACATAGCCGTACTTCACCATCTGATCAAGAACCGTCGCCTTGCGTTCCTGCGCAGCCTGGAGGTTGTTGAAGGGCGAATAATAGTTGGGGCTTTTGGGAATGCCTGCCAGCATGGCACATTCATTGAGGGAGAGATCCTCCACGTTCTTGTTGAAATAAGTCTTGGCCGCCGCCTGCACACCATAGGCTCCCTGGCCGAAATAAATCTGATTCAGGTAAAGTTCCAGAATCTCCTGCTTTGTGTACTGGCGTTCCAGCTGAAGCGCCAAGAAAACCTCCTGAACCTTGCGCTTCATAGTGCGTTCCTGCGTAAGGTAGGCATTCTTCGCCAACTGCTGGGTAATCGTGGAACCGCCCTCGGAAATGGAACGACCGCTGATATTTGACCAGGCTGCTCTCAGGATGCCCTTGGGATCAATGCCCATATGTTCATAAAAGCGATTATCCTCTACCGCCACAAAGGCGTTCTGCAAATCCTTGGGCACCTGGGAAATCTTCACGGGCATACGGTTCTCCACCGCATGAACCGTAGCGATTTCATTTCCGTTGATATCATAGATCGTAGATGTCGCCGGAGGTCTGATATCATTGATGAGATCCGGCTTCGTATTCATGCTAGCCGTCAGGAATCCACAGCCAATTCCCGTGAGCATGACGAAAACAACGATAAACAAGCCGACAAAAAGCCGCCTGGCATTGCTGCTGCCCTGACCGGCCTTTTTCGGACGCCTTGTCCTGGTGCTCTTCTCCATGAACTTCCTCCTTAGGGGCAACCTGCCTTCAGAGACTGCCACCTCAATATATACCCGTCTATTTTATACCGACAACACGCCTTTTGCAATAGGATTGCCGTTATTTTCCAAAGCTCATTTCAGGTCTACCACCGTTGCACCGGTACCGCCCTCGTTCATATCAGCGAAGACGAAACGCAGCACATTCCTGTGATGCTTGAGATATTCCTGCAGGCCTTTGCGGAGCGCCCCGGTGCCTTTGCCATGAATGATGAGTACCTGATGCATTCCCGCCATGACTGCGTCATCCAGGAATTTCCCCACAACGACTTCCGCCTCGTTTACCATAAGCCCCCGCACGTCGATTTCCCGCCGGATATTTGCCGTCTTTTGGAGAAAGGCTCCCGCCGAAGGGTTCCTGCCGGAAGCACTCCGTTCCTCCTTTGCGCCCTTGCTGACAAAGCGGCAGGCAGAAGGCGCAATGCTCGTCTTGAGGCTGCCAATCTGCACTTCCAGTTCTTTTTCCCGGATGGATAAAACCGTTCCGTTCTGATCCAGCTTCGTCACATAAACCGTATCTCCGGGAGCCAGCGTCTTTAAATCAATGCGCCTCCCAACACCCTTCTGTGCCATGATGCCGGGATTTGACCGGGTTTCTTCTTCCTTCAAGCGCGCCCGTGCATCTTGAATCGCCTGCTGGCGCTTCTTTATGCCCTGATCGTCGAACTGTTCTTTCAATTCCTTGATGATATCCTCAGATTCCCTGCGGGTCCGCCGTATCATGGCCGCGCTCTGCTCCCTGGCCTTCCGGATGATCTCGCCTTTCTGCTTGGAAAGTTCCGCCTTCATCGACGCAACCTTCTGTTCCATGGCGCTCACACGCTGCTGCCGCTCCAAAATATCCGCATTGCGCTGCTCGTACATCATCTTCTCGTTCTCCAGTTCGTTGATGACCTGCTCGAACTTCGCGTGATCCGCTTTCATGAGCTGCTGGCCGCGGAGAATGATGGAATCGGCAAGCCCCAAACGCCTGCTGATGGCAAAGGCGTTGCTGGCACCGGGTATGCCGATAAGAAGCCTGTAAGTGGGACGAAGGGTGGAAAGATCGAATTCCACGCAGGCGTTCTCAATGCCCGGCTGCGTGTAGGCAAACGTCTTGAGGGTAGAGTAGTGCGTCGTAGCAATGGTACTTGCCCCAACCTCCAGCAATCTCTCAAGGATTGCCGTGGCGAGAGCCGCCCCTTCCTCCGGATCCGTCCCTGCACCGATTTCATCCAGCAGGAGAAGATCCTCCGAATCCACTTTGTCCAAAATATCAACAATATGCGTTATATGGGAAGAAAAAGTGCTCAGGCTCTGCTCAATGCTCTGTTCGTCTCCTATATCCGCGTAGATATTATGATACACCGAAACTTCCGAGTCCAGTGCCGCAGGAATATAGCAACCGGACTGAGCCATGAGCACCAAAAGCCCCAGCGTCTTCATGCTCACCGTCTTGCCACCGGTATTCGGCCCCGTCACCAGCAGCATGCGATAATCCGTTCCAAGGGAGAGATCCACAGGCACTACCTTCTCCCGCGCAATCAGGGGATGGCGCGCCTGATGAAGCCTTGTGCGGCCCTCTGCATTCAGGATCGGCATCGCCCCGTCCATGTCCCGTGCCAATCGCGCCTTGGCAAAGGCAAAATCGATATCCCCAAGAATGTCTGCATTCTCCAGCAGGATATCTCCCTCCTTCCCAATCTGTGCGGAAAGGGCGCGCAAGATCCGCTGAACCTCCTGATGCTCTGCCAGTACAAGCTGCTTCACATCGTTGTTAAGTTCCACGATCGCCATCGGTTCTATGAAAAGAGTAGAGCCGCTGGATGACTGGTCATGGACAATCCCCGGAAAATGGGAGCGGTATTCCTGCTTGATGGGAATGACGTACCTTTCATCACGCATGGTAATGATGGCATCCTGAAAGTACTTCTGATACTCCGCAGAATGCAGCACACCGTGAATGCGTTCCTTGATATGGGCCTGGGCTTTCCGGATTTCCCTGCGGATGCACCGCAATTCCACGCTGGCATCGTCCCGAAGAACGCCATGTTCATCCACCGCATTCTCCAGATTGCGCTCCAGCTGCCCCAGGATCTCGATTCCATGCGCCCACTGCTTGAGCCTTGGCGCCTCCGTTTCCATCTCCTTGAAAAACCGCTTGACATTGCGCATGGCATACATCGTGCCCATGACATCCACAATCTCATCCGTATCCAGTACCGCGCCCATACTCACCTTTTTCAAGAGAGGACGGATATCCCGTATCCCGCCCAAGGGAGGTGCTGCCGCAGCATATATACGCACAGCCTCCTCCGTCTGTGCCATCCACTCCTGTACCTCAGAGAAATCGCTGCTGGGAAGAAGCGCCGCCGCTTTTTCCTTGCCGAGAAGAGAGCCGGCACGATTCTTCAGCATCTCCTTGATTTTTTCGTATTCTAAAACCTTTAATACATCGCTTTCCATTGAGTCCACCATTCGTATTCTATCAGTCCGGACATAACACCCCACGGAAATAATGACCTCTGGTGATGTTGTCCCCTTCTATTTCATAAAGCTCCGCTGCATGCTCCTTCACCTGTTCCTCGCTGTATGCAAGGACACGCCGGTATGCCTTGACAAGTCTCGAAAGCTCTTCTTCCGTCCCAAACTTCCCTTCCAGACGGATCCTCTGGATGCCGGCCTCCCCAAAACCGTTGGCATAGGGAAGCATGGAAAGTTTTTTGCCGTTCAACACGTGCATGTGGCAGAATTGATCCATAACCAACGGAAAGAGAACGCCCTTCCTGTCCTTGAGGAAATAGCTGCCTCCCCTGCATGGCCGGGTGCAGGGCTGTTCTCCCGCCTTTCCCAGAAAGCTTCCCGTCACGCAGTATTCGGATACCATGAGTTCCAGATTTCCATGCACGATGCATTCCAGCGGCAACGCAGATTTTTTTGACAAACGCTCCATCTGGTGCCAGGTGAGTTCCGGAGAAAGGGTTGCACCGACTGCCCCGTATTCCCTGAGGAACTCCAGTGTCAAATGATTATAGGAAATCAGTGAGTAATCCGCATGGATGGGAAGATCTGTCAAGCGTTTTGCCAACGCAAAGGTTCCTATATTGTGCACATAGAGCTCATCCGGCCGAAGTTCCCGAAATGCCTCCAGCAGCTGCTCCAGCTTCTTTTGATGCGTCCGGAGTACAATGCGGGGCGTCTGGAAAAAAATTTTCTTGCCCGCCCCACGAGCAATCTCCCATGCCCCCCGATAAGCTTCCGCCGAGAGGAATTCATGCCTGTAAGACTCCCCGCCGAAAAGGACGGCATCAGCACCTGCCTCTATGGCTCTCCGCACCATCCCAAGGGAGTCCGCAGACACGACAATCTGGCACTTCCCCTTCCAAGCTCCGGGATTCTCCCGTTCCACTGCAGGAATTCCCTGAGTCAGAGGCTCACGGGCAAAAGGAGCCAGGCGCTTCTGTTCCAGCGCCAGCACAGCCCTGCGACGGACTTCGTTGATCTCGCTCATGGGCACCATGACATTTCCCTGTATTTCCACCGTCAATGCCTGCAGCGCAAAAACGGTTGTACCCAGGCGCTCCACCTGCTTTTTGACGATTTCTTCTGTAAGAGGACGCTTTTGGGCTTCCACGCCGATAAACTCCGTTGCGGCAGATGCCCGATTGCCGTCAGCATCCTCCATCCAAAGCACCAGAGGACTTCCTACCGAGGCCGTGACCTTCACGGAAACGGGAATACGGCGTATCGGCGCACCGGAAGTGTAGACGCTTTTCGCCTTCCCCATGAGAGCCGCATCGTATACCTTGAACACCCTGTCATGCACCCGCACGGCGGAAGGAATGGGAAAGAGGACTTCATCGCCTGCCTGTCCCATGGCGATTTCCCGCCGTTGCACATCCATCAGCTTATGAATCGGAGCTGCCACCCTGCCGCCGACCTTCACCCAAAAATCCACTTCATCCCCTACGGCAAGCCTTCCCGAGAGCTTCACGGAAACAAGCCCCTGCTCCCGGTCATACGACACGACTCTGCCAATCAAAAGGCCGCGGTTGTTGGGACGACGGTCGCTCATCATGCTCTTTCCGGGTCTGGATTTCAGATAAGCCGTCGTAAAATCCCGATTGAAGATCTGCGAAAGGTCATTTCGTTCCTCCGCCGTTACAACATATCCCTCTCCCGCCAAATAGCGGTCAAGGGCATCCCGATAGGTACGGACGACCGTTGCTACATATTCGGGCCGTTTCATGCGGCCCTCGATCTTCAAGGAGGATATCCCAGCCTCCACGAGTTCCGGCAGGATATCAAGGGTATTGAGATCCCTCGGCGACAAGAGGTAGTGTCCGGCCTTATCCCCCAATACATCCTTCCCCTCCCCGTCTACCAGCGTATAAGGCAGACGACAGGGCTGCGCACAGCGCCCACGGTTGCCGGACCGAGCTCCGATCATGCTGCTCATCAGGCATTGCCCCGAATAGCAGACACAAAGCGCCCCATGGATGAAGGTCTCGATTTCCACAGCACAGTTAGCGCAGATATGACGGATATCTTTCAGAGAGAGTTCACGGGAGAGCACCACCCGGGAAAAGCCCAGTTCCTGCAGAGCAAGTACGCCCTCCAGACTGTGAACTGTCATCTGTGTGCTGGCATGAAGCGGCATCTTCGGCAGGATTTCCTTTGCCAGTCTTGCCACTCCGAGATCCTGGATGAGCAGGGCATCCGCCCCCGCCTCATAAAGAAAACGCAGATAATCCGATAACGCCAAAAGCTCCGAATCATCCACGATGGTATTTACGGTTACATGGACATGCACGCCCCGAAGATGAGCAAAGGAAATGGCTTCCCTGAGCCCTGCCTCGTCAAAATTTCCGGCGTAAGCACGCGCACCGAACATATTTCCCGCCAGATATACTGCATCTGCGCCACTTTCCACTGCGGCGATGAGAGATTCTCTGCTCCCCGCGGGAGCCAGTAATTCAATCAATTTGCTCCCTCTTCCTCTTCTGTTTCCTGCTCCTCATTCTCCTTCATGCTTTCCTGCAAAAGCCGCATCTGCTCCTCGTCCATCCCGATGGCTGCTTCCTCTGCCGTGGGCAGTTTGGGAAGATCCGCCAGACTGTTCAAGCCAAAGCAGCGCAAAAAGGTATCTGTTGTCCCATAAAGAATGGGGCGGCCAAGCACTGACTTTCTTCCTTTCTCACAGACAAATTCCAGCTCAATGAGCTTTGCAAGCGCACGTTCGATCCTCACACCGCGAATCTGCTCAATTTCCTGCTTCGTAATCGGCTGCTTGAAAGCAATGATGGAAAGTGTCTCCATGGTCGGCGCAGAAAGCTTTCGATCCACTACCTGGGTCAATTTTTTCACTGCAAAGAAATATTCGGGCCGTGTCACCATTTGATAGCCTCCGGCTACCTGCCGCAGAGTCAGGCCGCTTCCACGCGCCTGCAGGGTTTCCGCAAGATCGGCTGCGACAGCCTCCACCGCATCTTCCTCCAGCTCCAGAATTCTCATGAGCTGCCCTGTCGTCACCGGATCGCCTGCTGCAAAGAGCACAGCTTCCATGATTCCCTGCAAGTTTTCCTCAGGCATCCTCATCCCCCGATTTCACACAGATATAAATTTCCGCAAAGGCTCTCTGCTGCTTTACGGTAATGGTCTTGAGCTTGATGAGTTCCAACATGGCCAAAAATGTGACAACAAGCTCCGATTTCCTGCCGGAGCGAAATGCCTCGGAAAAGAGCAATTTTCCGTTTGCACGGTTCAGGAGGCTCATGATATCCTCCATTTTATCTTGAATGTTATATTCTTCCGGTGTCACCAATACGTCCGGTATACGGAGTTCTTCCTTGACTTCCAGAACCGTGCGGAATGCCTCCAGAAGAAGCTCCAAAGAAAGAGCTTCCGGCGGCAGATGCTGAACCGGTACAGAAAGCGGCTCCCTGGCATAGAATCTCTCCTGTGTCACTGCCATCTCAGAAAGCATGGAACTCACCTGCTTGAACTTGCGGTACTCCAGAATCCTTTGCACCAGTTCCCTGCGGGGATCTTCCTCGTCCTCCTCCACCTCTTCTTTGGGAGGCTTCGGCAGCATCATGCGGGACTTGATCTGAAGGAGCGTTGCCGCCATCACGAGGAACTCGCTGGCGATTTCCATATTGAACTCCTTGAACTTGTCAAGGTAATCCATATACTGCTGGGTAAGGCTTGCTATGGGAATATCATAGATATCGATCTTATTCTTGTCGATGAGATGCATGAGGAGTTCCATCGGCCCCTCAAAGGCATCCAGCTTTACCTTGTAATCGTCCATGCCACTCAGAGGAAAATGGAAATGATCCACTGAAAGATATCAAGAATCACCTGTTGCATGGGAACGAGAATCCCGCCGAGAACCGGCGTCATCATCAGGACAATCAGGATAAGAAAGCTGTACCGTTCAATGCCTGCCAGCTTATAGGCCAGTTCCCTCGGCAAAATCTGCATGAGGACATGGGAACCATCCAAGGGCGGCAGAGGAATGAGGTTAAAGATTCCAAAATTGATATTGTAAATGATGATGAGCGTCAATACAGACCGAACGCCAAGGGACAATTCCGCGCCTGACTGGAGAAAAGCCACCAGAACGACCAGCGCAAGAAACGCCGTAATGAAATTTGCCGCCGGCCCTGCCAGGGAGACGAGAATATCGTCCCTGCGTGGATTTCGGAAATTGTTCGGATTGATGGTGACGGGCTTTGCCCATCCAAAATGCACAAGAAACAGGCACAGCATGCCAATGGGATCGATATGCGAGACGGGATTGAGGGTCAACCTTCCCATGATGCGCGGCGTAAAATCCCCCATGGCAACCGCAACACGGGCATGTGCATACTCATGAACCACCATGGCAATGATAAGCCCCGGCAGCCCGGCCACAATCTGTACGAAACTGAAATCAAACATGAATTCCCTCCCTGATTACTTGCCAACAATACCCTTCTGTGCAGCCAGGAGAAGTATCGACACTGCGGATTTCGCATCGAAAATGCGTCCGTCCCGCACCATGTCCACGGCTTCCTCCAAAGGAACTTTCACCACATTGATGAACTCATCCTCGTCCGTGTGCTGTTTTCCGGAGACCAGACCTTCCGCTGCATAGAGATGAATGTATTCATTGGAAAATCCCACCGTTGTGGCAATGGTCGTCAGCTTCGTGAGGGACTTGGCAGTGTATCCCGTCTCCTCAGCCAGTTCCCGCTCGGCACAAATCCTGGGATCCTCATCCGGTGCATCCAGTTTCCCTGCCGGCACTTCCAGGGTAACCTTCTCCACGGGATACCTGTACTGCCGCACGAGAATCACCCTCCCGTCCGGGAGAAGGGGAAGCACGGCAGACGCCCCGGGGTGCCGGATCCATTCACGGACAGCCTCCTTGCCGTTTGGAAGCTCAACCGTATCGCGTTTTACATGAAGCAGGCATCCGTCATAGATATCCTCACTGCTGATTTTCTTCTCAATCAAATCCTCGTACATCGCCAAAACCTCCATACATCATATCATGATTCCACTTAAAACTCCTTATTCTCCAAGTGTACCTAGCCTATTTTCTATCATATCTGCCGCAAGTTGGAAAGCTGTTGCCATGCTGTGCTGAAACTCATTAGTATTATCCTTTTCGTACTGCTTTTTAGCGTCATTACTGTATTCCCGCAAATCATGCAATATTACATCCATCATGTTTTCAATGTTTTCTTTTGTCACATCGCTAGAAAATTTCATGGTCAATCCCTCCTGCCTAATTCTTCTTGCGCTAGTCTTATTTGCCCTTTTAGATTCCTGATTTCCTTTTTCCAGTATCGAATGATTCCTTGTTTGTAATGTTCATTTCGGCTTTTCCAGTTTGAAACATACCTTGATGGATTTGCCATCTTCTTCTCATGTTCCTCGATTTGCTTTTTGTTGTTCCTGATTGATTTTACCAATGCTTGAAAAGTGTATTTCCCATAGTCTATTGGCATTTATTTGCCCTTTCTTTCTAAAAATTCCTGAACTTACCATCCTATTGTAATACAAAGCCAATTCCATGAAAAGCTATTTCTTGCCTGTTTTTCGCAGTGTTTCTTTTTTCATGCGGGCATGAAGAAGCATTTCCCGGGCATTGTCCAGCGACACCGCCGTTGCATCCCCTCCCGATGCCATGCGTGCAATCTCGCTGATTTCCTCTGCTTCCGTAAGGGTTTTCACCTTCGTCTGTGTCTTGTTCCCGCGGGAACTTTTCGCTATGTAAAGATGGACATCCGCCATGCAGGCAATTTGCGGCAGGTGCGTAATACAGAGCACCTGCTTGTAATGGGCTACAAGGGCAATGCGCTCTGCCACCATCTGAGCTGTACGCCCGCCGATTCCCGTATCGATTTCATCGAAGACCATGCTCGGAACCGTACTGTCCTGTGCCGCCGAAACGGTCTTGACTGCCAGCGCGATACGGGAAAGTTCACCGCCGGAAGCCACTTTTGCAAGAGGTTTTGCCGCCTCTCCGGGATTTGCCGAAAAGGACATGATGAGTTCATCTGCGCCATTTGCCGCATAACGACCCAGCGGACGAAGTTCTACTATGAGTCTGGCTCTTGGCATCCCAAGTTCCCTGAGCTGTTCCTCCAGGCTTTTCGAGAGTCTCTCCGCACCGTCCCTTCTGGCTGTTGTCAATGCGTCCGCATGGTGTTCCAGCGTTTTTTCCGCCTGTCGGATCTCCTCCTTGAGTTCTGCGATTGCGTCATCGTAGTTTTCAATCTCCGCCAATTCCTTCTGTATTTTTCGCTGATGCTCCAGCACATCCGCCACCGTTGCACCGTATTTTTTTCGGAGCTTGTAGATGACATCCATCCGCGATTGGAGGCTGTCCAATTTTTGCGGCTGGAACTCCATGCCCTCTCCATAGTCCCGTATCTCATAGGCGGCCTCCTGCAGGGAAACAAAGGCATCTTCCACGATCTTCGCGGCATTTTCCAAAGAACGATCAAATCTTCCCATATCCTGCAAATTTTTTTTCACTTGGGATAACGCCGCCAAAACTCCCATGCCTTCACGGGAATTTTGGTTCAGGAGGCGATGGGCTTCCTCCACATAGGATGCGATTTTTTCCGCATGAGAGAGCCTGCGGATTTCCGCTTCAAGTTCCTCATCCTCGTGTTCCCTGAGTTTTGCTTCCTCTATCTCCTTGTCCTGCCATTGCAGCATATCGAGACGCTGTGCGTACTCCATGGAATCCTTTTCCCGCTGCGCCAGTTCCTGCTTTTTCCCATTCCATTCTCCATAAGCGGAGCGATACGCTTCCAACGCCACGGAAATCTTTTCATCTGACTTGTCCAAAAGCGCATATTGGTTGGACTCCTTGAGCAGAGCAAGATTCTCATTCTGCCCGTGGACATCCACAAGCATTGCACCGATCTGCTTCAGCATCGTCAAGGTTACATGACACCCATTCACGAGAATGGAACTTTTCCCACCTCTTGTAATCTGGCGGACAATGATGAGCGAGCCATCCTCTGCGTCAATGGCATGCTCTGACAGGAACTCCGAGAGAATCGCCTGATGCTCCAGGGAGAAAACGGCTTCCACACGAAGCCATTCACAGCCGGTACGAATAGAGTCTGCAGAAATCCTGTGTCCCAGAATCGCCCCCAGGGAATCTATGAGTATGGACTTTCCTGCTCCCGTCTCACCCGTGAGTATGTTGAGCCCCGTCCCGAATTCCACCTGCACATGCTCCAGCAGGGCAAAGTTCCAAACCGTCAATGTTTTCAGCATCCGCAAAATCTCCTATAACTTCCGTTCTCAAAAGTCAAGCTCTTCCATCTTCCTGAGGACTGCAGGCACGGCCGCCTTGGGCTTCACGACCACGAGGATGGTATCATCCCCCGCCACCGTGCCGATGACTTCGGGCCACCCGGCATGATCCAGAGCCGCCGCTACAGCGTTTGCCGTTCCCGGAAAGGTTTTCACCACAACGATATTTTCGCTGAAATCCATTCCGATGACCGAATCCCGAAAAATGCGCAGGATGCGCTTTTTAGAAAAAGCTACACTCTTGTTCGTGGGAGAAGCATAGCGGGAGCGACCGTCTCCTGTGGGTACCTTGATGAGCATGAGTTCCTTGATGTCGCGTGAAACCGTGGCCTGAGTGACTTCAATATCATGTCTGCAAAGAGCTTCTGTCAACTCCTCCTGCGTCTCTATGACTTCATTCTCAACGATGTCCCTGATTTTCGCATGGCGTATCGCCTTCATGTGCTCATCTCCGTCACCGACTATTCTCCCACAGTTTCGTCCGCAGGATTTTGTAGTAGTCCTTATCCTCAAACTTCACAATCTTAGCCGTCACCGGCAACTTTTTCACAATGACATCATCACCGGGCAGCAAGCGGAAACTCTCCTGTCCGTCAAAGGTCACCAGAATATCCTGATGTACTGCCGCGATATGGATACGAATCAGATCGTTTTCATTGACCACGAGGGGACGCATCGTGAGAGTATGTGCGCAAATCGGCGTCACCAGAAGTGCCTGCACCGTAGGATGCATGATGGGGCCGCCGGCGGAAAGAGAATAGGCCGTAGAACCTGTGGGGGATGAGACAATGATGCCGTCAGCCTTGTAATCCATGAGGCGCGTATCATTTATGCTCAAGCCAAGGTGCAGCATGCGTGCCACCCCGCCCTTGGTGATAACCACGTCATTGATGGCATGTCCGAGGAACCGCTCTTCGCCATCCTCGCTCTTCACGTAACCGGAAAGGAGGAGCCGCTCCTCAATCCGGTAGGTTCCCGCCAAGATCTTGGCCATTTTTTTCTCCAGCTCTTCCGGCTCAATATCTGCCATGAAGCCAAGTGTACCGATATCGATGCCGCAGACGGGAACATTCCGGGCGCCAAAACGGCGGCAAACTCCGAGAAGCGTCCCGTCTCCGCCAATGCTGAGCGCCATATCAAAGGGAAGATTCTCAATATCCTCCCTGCCATGCTCCTCGCAGCCAAAGAAAATGGCTTCATCCTTGGGGAGTACAAGCTCTACCGCCTTATCCGCAAAAAAATCCAGCAACCGATTCAGCATTTCACCGGATCTTTTCTTGTTCACATTTGGGAAAACAGCAATGCGTTCCATAATACCTCCCATGATAAATACCTATACGTCCAATTCTTCATGCGCCGCCCGTACCACACTTGAAATCCATTCCTCCGGCACACCGTCCAAAGTGCTTTCATCCAAGGATAGGCGGAGCAGATACTCAATGTTCCCTTCCGGCCCCTTTACCGGCGAATACGTGAGGTTCCTAGGAACAAGGCTCTCCTGTCGGCAGAATCCAATGACCTTTTGGATGACCTCTTCATGGACAGAAGGCTCCTTTACCACGCCCTTCTTCCCGACTTTTTCCCGACCTGCTTCAAATTGGGGCTTAATGAGAGCCACAATTTCTCCCGATGGCTTCAAAAGGGCTTTTACCGCAGGCAGCACTTTGATGAGCGAAATAAAGGCTACATCGATCGAAACGAAATCCAGGGAATCCTCCAGCATATCCGGCGTTACATGGCGGATGTTTGTCCGCTCCATATTCACAACGCGTTCATCCGTGCGAAGCTTCCAGGCAAGCTGCCCATAGCCCACATCAATGGCATAGACCTTCACTGCGCCGTTCTGAAGCATGCAGTCCGTGAATCCTCCCGTAGATGCACCGATATCCGCTGCTACTTTCCCCTGAAGCTCCACGCCGAATTTCGCCATGGCCTTTGCCAGTTTCAGCCCGCCCCGGCTCACATAGGGAATATCCTCCCCCAACAAGCGCAGCTCCGCTTCCTCCTTCACCACGGTTCCTGCCTTGTCGATTTTTTGTCCGTCCACAAGCACCTGTCCTGCCATAACGATGCGCTTCGCCCGCTCACGGCTCGTCACAAGCCCGCGCTCCACCAGAAGCACATCCAATCTCTTCTTTGCCATGACCCACTCCCAAAAAGCCGCCCTAGCGTGCCGCACTCTCCACGCCAGGGCGCACACCAATTTTCAACACGATTATTATAACGCAATTGTTCAAGTTTTGCCACAGGCAAAACCTTCAAATTAGCGTTTCTACAGGCTTGTACTGTCATAACGCAATTGTTCAAATTTCGCCATAGGCGAAATCCTCCGCTTGGCGTTTCGACAGGCTTGCACTGTCATAACGCTCAAGGGGCTGTTGCATCAGTGATGTAACAGCCCCTTTTGGCGATTCAACGGTAGGAGACAAGCTCCTCCATCGGCTTGGTCTTTTCGTGGGTCGGCGTTGGACGGGTACCCTCAGCGGCGTAGCCGAAATCCATCAACAACACAACCCTTTCGTTCTCCGGCAAATCCAATGCCTCTGCCGCTTTGTCCGGATCGAAGAAGTTCAGCCAGCAACTATCTACGCCTTCCGCTGCAGCCATCAACATCATATGTGTGGCAACGATACTGGCATCCTCCGCCCCGGAAGTATACTTTTCTCCGGGATAGACGAATTCCTGCCTGCTGTCATAGGTCACCACCATCACCAAAGGCGCACCATAGCGACAGGGTGTCAGACTGTCCACGATCTGCAGTGCTTTCTCGGACTGCATGACGTAAATATGCTGCGGCTGACTGTTTTTGGCAGTGGGCGCCACCTGTCCCGCCGTCAAGATCTTCTCCAGCTTGTCCTTTTCCACAGCCTTGTCCGGCTGGAACTTCTTGCAGGAATAACGTTTCTTTACAAGTTCCATAAAATCCATGATAATCCCTCCCATAGGCGATTCAATCCATAAGTGGTCTTCGCCACGCCCGAGGATAATTCCTGCCCATAGCCGAGTTTATTTTTGGTTGAGATTGCTTCCCTTTTATGAAATGATAATAGAAAATTATGAATTGGATTAATATTCCATGCAAAAGAGTCTCATCTCTCTGCATAGAAAGAACTGAATATATGGAACAATCAGCGTTTCAGCGAAGCAGAAGATGTTTCCCCAGCTCAATAGAGCGAATATCATAATACCCTGTGGGCACAAGGCAGGCGGGAACGCATAGTTCCCACCTCGTTGAAAGGCAGGTTACGCATGGTCAGACTTCAACCCGTCTCCGCACATGGACAGCAGCATCTCTTGCGGCAGATGAGTAGTTGGAGCTGTCCGATGACGGAATGAACGCCATAGACGAAGAATTGCAGTTGCTCCAATCCCATATCAAAGAACGCCCAGAAATCACCGTCACCTATGTCATTTCCCTGTTTTCTGATAGGTTTGAGCAAGGCGCCTCAACACCGAGCCGCCTCTCTGCGACTGCTTTTGGGGATCTGTGGGCGCATAAGCAGGGCTTTCCTTCGTTCCAAGGTATTCCAGATCACCTCTGGTATCCTTGTCACCATAGCTGTCATTCCACCAGGGATAGGGTTGATGAAGTTGCAGGCCGTCTTCGTTATTGGCGGCCTCGCCGTGGGTCAATACGTGCTGCTTGTCCACCGGTATGCCTATACCTTCTGCCAATACGGCAATAACCTGCGCCATCGTCTCGATTTG
>DFES01000070.1:0-964 GCA_002369175.1 Selenomonadaceae bacterium UBA3796 | reverse complement strand
GCCTCGGTAGGCGGCTCAGGCCCCAGTGTTCTGGGATTCGAGCCTGTGCAGCCTGTAATGGTCAGGTTGACGGCACCATCGTTGCGCATCCACGTACCTGGTGTAGATTGGGAAAAATCTCTGGTAGAAAGGTAGATTGTGCCGTCCCTGTCGATATTTATGTGGTACGAACAGTAGAACCGGCCATAGGGCATAGCCGTCCAATGCAGGTACAGCTTGGGTTCGCGTCCCAAAGCCGTCGCTTTCTCCCATAGAGCCTCCCTGGCTTTGGCAGCCAGCTCCCGCACCTCGTCCAAGGGAGCCACGGTCATTTCACGCCCGGCATATTCCGCAGGCAAGTAGACAGGAGCATATTGCAACAGCTTCGCCTGAACAGAGTCGGCTTCCGGCACTATCCAGTTGTCGGGAGAGTACTGACGTTTCATGATCGTCTTGCGGCGCTCCCCGGACATGACCTGCACTTCCTCAAGCTGCTGTACCATGCCCAGTCGCGGGCAAAGATAATAGCGGCAGAGAATCCATGCTCCTTCGTAAGCGGTTCTTTTTTTGCAGCGAACAATGACAGAAGCAATCTGGGCGCTTTCGGGTTCATCGGGGGACAACCGCTGCCAAATCCAAGCAGAGTTGCTCGGTTCAAGAGCATAAATGCTGCCCTCCGCATCCAGAAACAAAGGCTGGTACCTCGTCTCTCCGACTCGCGCATTCAGTTCAGGCTTGCGGATATGTGCAATCCCTTCGGCCGTGCCCCAGGGCAGAAACGCCCCCAAAAATACGATCAGCAGCATACTGCTGATTATTTTTCGATTCATCATTCTCGACTTTCCGTTACTTAAAACTTACAAAAAGCTATAAATTTCATAAGAAAAGCTAACTTTTACGTTTCATTCCTCGTTCTTTCCTCGAAAGAGGTATTTCGCATCCGCTTTTGCCGTCCCGAAGAACAGGCTAATCACGTTTGATGTAA
>DFES01000132.1 GCA_002369175.1 Selenomonadaceae bacterium UBA3796 | reverse complement strand
ATCTTGCCGCCGGAAACCTTGGACATGATCTTTCCGAGAACAAGGCCGCCTGCCGTACCGCCGATAAAGGCCACAAGACCCAGGACGATGATGAGAAGCGTCTGGGGTACGAGGAAGTCCTTTGCTGACATGGTCATGCCCGTGCCTGTTGCAAGGAAAATCGTGACCATGTTGCAGAGAGCGTTCTGAGCCGTATCGGAGAGACGATCCATAACGCCGGACTCGCGGAAGAGGTTTCCGAGCATGAGACAGCCGAGCAGTGCCGCGATGGACGGAAGGAGCAGGCTGATGAAGATCGTTGCCACAATGGGGAATACAACGCGCTCAAACCTCGTCACAGGGCGAAGCTGTTCCATGGCAATCTCGCGTTCCTCCTGCGTGGTCAGAAGCATCATGACCGGCGGCTGGATCAGGGGAACCAGTGACATGTAGGAATAAGCCGCCACAGCAATGGCACCCAGGAGATGGGGAGCCAGCTTGATGGAAAGATAAATGGATGTGGGGCCGTCTGCACCGCCGATGATGCCGATGGCCGCTGCCTCCTGAACCGTAAAGCCCATGAGCATGGCTCCGGCCAGAGCAACAAAGACGCCAATCTGCGCCGCAGCACCGAGAAGCAGCGTATAGGGGCGGGCAAGCAGCGGACCGAAATCTGTCATGGCGCCGATGCCCAGGAAAATCAGGGGCGGGAAAATTTCATTGGCAATGCCGTAATGGATGGCCATCATGACACCCATCTCATCGAAAAATCCCGTGCAGGGAAGGTTTGCCAGCACACAGCCAAAGGCAATCGGCCCGAGGAGAAGGGGTTCGAATTCCTTGACGATTGCAAGGTAGAGAAGAATGAGACCGACGAGTATCATAATGCCGTTTCCCGCTGTGAAGGCGGCAAATCCGCTGTCATTCCAGACAGATTGCAAGGATACCACAAATGCGTTGAATAGTTCCATCTTGTTTCCTCCTTCCTATGCCATCAACCGATGTTGAAGCCATGCATGCGGCCGGACTGCTTCCAGCCTTCACGGTTCACCGGACGGATGGACCGGATCTCCCCGGATGCCCCGCAGGAAGCCACTGCTGCCGCAATCGCCGCCACCACCTCTGCCGGAATGCCCTCCTCAACGGCAGGAGAAGCGGGAACCGCCGCAGGTGCAGGAGCCGGAGCGGGTACTGCCTTGGATACAGGCTCTTCCTTCGGCTTTGTGGGGTCCACAATGTGAATAAGCTTGATCATGTACATCAAACAAACCAATACGATAAACACAACGGTCATGTTGATGAGCATGATGATCAATGGATTCGTTGTTACAGGATGTCCCATAAAATCACCTCATAACTTTTTAAAAATAATAAATGATATTATTATAGACAATTTTTCATGGAAAATGAACTACTTTATTGGAATATAAATAATATCTATAGGTTATTCAAGATCCAGAAAAATTCTCTGATAACCAAATGACCTACTTTGGCGCTTGCAGCAGAGCGGCGGCTTTTCTCAGATATAGGCGTCGGATTTCAGGGTACTCCCCCAATCCCTTCAAAACCGTGCGGACAGAAAACCCCTCTGACCTCAATCTGTTCTTCCACGACTGGGGGGATATACCCGCCAAATCTTCCATGACATGGATGCCGCAGGAAAGAAGAAGGGGGGCAAGCAGGAGCTTTCTTCTGCCGCTTTTCTGAAGCCTTGCATGCACCATGGAAAAGTTCGGCCAATCCGATTCCTCCAGGACGCCGATGTGAATATGTCTGCCCTGACGATCCGCCTGTTCCTGCAAAACTTCGTAGACAGGGTTGTGGCGGTGGGGAGAACCATGTCCCAAAAGAACCAGTTCCTCATCTTCTCCGGGAGCAAGAACCGCAAGGATAACCGCAAGACTGTGGATCCCGCTGTCCTCCCTTTCACCTGTCCTGCAGGAAAACAAGGGTTCCCCTGTCATGAGTTCGGAAAACCTTCCCCGAAGCTTTTCCACAACCGCCAGCACTTTGCCGTCATACTCCTCTCCCGGTGTCAAATGGGAAGGCTGGACAAAAACACGTCCATAGCCCCTGTCCGCCAGATCCTCCAGGCATTCCGCCAGCGATGGGACAGGAGTCCCTCTCTGCTCCAGCCGTCTGCGAAGAAAAGCGGAAGTATATGCCTGCCGGAGCTCATAGTCCGGATACGCTGCCGAAAAAGCATCCGCCAATGCATCCAAAGAACTGCGGCGCGCGCGCTCATCTGCCACACCGAAACTCGCCAGTACAATGGCCTGCTTCATCCCTGTTCCTTCTTTATCACATCCGCAATGCGATTGCAAATGACATCAAGCTGCGCCTGGTCAGGTCCTTCCGCCATGACACGGATGAGAGGTTCCGTCCCCGACGGGCGTACAAGGATGCGCCCACTGGCACCAAGTTCTGCATTTCCCTGAGAGATTGCTTCTTGGATGACGGTATTTTCCTCCCAGCCATCCTTCGTTGCCACCCTGACATTGACGAGCAGCTGTGGATAGGTGGTCATGAGGGAAGTGAGCTCCGATGCCTTCTTCCCGCTGCGCTTGAGGGAGCAAAGAACCTGAAGTGCAGTGAGAAGGCCGTCTCCTGTGGTACCGTAGTCCGTGAAAATGATATGTCCCGACTGTTCTCCGCCCAGATTATATCCATTGGCCAGCATATTCTCCAACACGTAGCGGTCTCCAACCTTCGTGATTTCCGCTCTGCCACCGGCAGTCTTGAGCGCCTGATGGAAACCGATATTGGACATGACCGTCGTCACCACGGTATTGTCCTTGAGACGCCCTTCCTTCATCATTTCCGTGGCGCACATGATGAGAATGTGATCCCCGTCAATGATCTGCCCCTTCTCGTCCACGCAGAGACAACGGTCAGCATCACCATCATGGGCAATGCCGAAATCCGCATGGTTTTCCAGCACCGCCTTCTGCAGGGATTCCATATGGGTGGAACCGCAACCGTCATTGATGTTCACACCGTTTGGCAAAGCATGGATGACCTTGAGCTTCGCTCCGAGACGGCGAAGGATTTTCGGCATCGCCTCATAAGCCGCGCCATTGGCACAGTCAAGCACGATTTTCATACCGTCGAAATGCTCTTCACAGGAAGTACAGAGATAATCAATGTATTGATTCACGAGATCGTTGCGGTATTCAATGCGGCCGATTTTCTCACCTGTGGGACGTTCCATATCGTCCTTCGTCTCCAGGCGATGCACGATGGATTCCAGCTCATCCTCCACCGCATCGGGCAGTTTGTAGCCGTCCCCTCCGAAAAATTTGATGCCGTTATCCTGGAAGGGATTATGGGAAGCAGAAATGACGATCCCCGCTGTTGCCTTGAGTTTCCTCGCCAGATAAGCAATGGCAGGAGTCGGAATAATCCCTATGACAATGGCAACGCCGCCTGCTGAGCAAATACCTGCTGCCAGAGCCGTCTCGAAGAGCTGACCGGAGATGCGCGTATCCCTGCCGATGAGGATTCTCGGCTGTTTTGTGACCTTTTTGCCGAAGTAAAGCGTCGCCGCCCTGCCCAAGCGATAGGCAAGCTCCGGCATAAGGGTGATATTCGCCTCGCCGCGCACTCCGTCCGTTCCGAATAACCTAGACATAAATGAACCGCCCCCTAAAATTTATATATGATTTGCTACCTATTCTTCACGTTTCAAAAAGGCAAGCGCCCCTTTGATTCCGTCCACAGCGGCACTCATGATGCCGCCCGCATAGCCTGCACCCTCGCCGATGGGATAAAGCCCGCCCATGCTTTCCGACTGGAAGGTCTCCCCATTTCTCACGATCCGGCAAGGAGCCGAAGAACGTGTCTCCACTCCGGTCATGGGTACATCCTCTGCGGCAAAGCCAGGTATCTTCCGGTCAAAATGAAGCAATGCGTCCTTCAAGGTGTCCGTGACAAAAACCGGCAGGCACTCCCTCAAATCAGCGGGACGCACCCCCGGACGATAGGTTGGAGTCAGGAGAAAATGAGAAGCCCCCTTGGTTCCCCTGAGAAAGTCTCCCACGGACTGCACGGGAGCGGAATAATCACCGCCCCCGGCGGCAAAGGCCAACGCCTCGCACTCCTGCTGGAAGTATATGCCGGATAAGGTCTCCTTCCCAAAATCCTGTGGTCCGACCGTGACCAGAAGCGCAGAGTTGGCAACGCCGGAATCCCTTCCATAATCGCTCATGCCATTGGTCACAACCCCCTTCGATGCAGACGCCGCAGCCACCACATAACCGCCGGGACACATGCAAAAGGAATACGCTCCCCTTCCCGTTTTCTCGTCCTTGAATGTCAGCGCATAATCTGCCACCGGAAGAAGCGGATTCCCCGCATCCATACCGTACTGCGCCCGGTCAATGAATTCCTGGGGATGTTCGATGCGGACACCCACGGCAAAGGGCTTTGCCTCAAGAAAGATGCCCTTCCGCAGAAGCATCTCATAGGTATCCCTTGCAGAGTGCCCGATTCCCATAAAGACAGCCCTTGCAGGAATGCGCTCCTCATCCGCCACAATGACTGCCTCTATGGCTCCCCCACTGTCCCCATGGAGTTCTGTCACCTGGGCTTCGAAGCGGACTTCACCGCCCAGCCGAAGGATTTCACGGCGGATGTTCTTCACGATGCCGCGCAGAAGATCCGTGCCGATATGGGGCTTCTGCAAATAGAGGATCTCCTCCGGCGCCCCTGCGGCCACAAAGGTATCTAGAACCTCCCGTATGTGGACATCGCTGATGCGCGTGGTAAGCTTCCCATCGGAAAAGGTTCCTGCGCCGCCTTCCCCGAACTGCACATTGGAGCGCTCATCAAGAACACCTGTCCTCCAGAACCGCCGGATCTTTTCCCATCGCCCGTCAACATCAAGGCCGCGCTCCAGTACCAATGGATTCCTGCCGGCCCTTGCCAGCGTCAGTGCCGCAAACATTCCTGCAGGGCCGAAGCCGACGACCACGGGGCGCAGGGAACCCCCTTTGCCTCCTCCTGGAAAGAAATCTCGCTTCTTCTCTTCCGGCGGGAGACTGATATCCCGATCCCTGCGGAATTTGGAAAGGAGCTTTTTTTCTGAAACCGTCACGCGCACATCCAGTACGTAGACATACCGGATCGGTGCACCATGGCGCCTTCGCGCGTCCAGAGCCTTACGCACAATTACCACCCCAGGCACAGCCTGAGGTGGTAATTCCAGTCGCTTTGCTGCCAACGATGTCAAGGGAGTCTGGTCAGAAAAAGGTACGGCAAAATTCGTGATACGAATCACTTTCCCACTCAACTCCGATACTTTCTAATTTGCTTTTCCGATTACAATATTAACACTAACTTCGGAATTTGTCACGGTAATTCCCTCCGGAATCACCAATTTCACGGTTGCCGAAAAAGTACCATCCTTATTTTTCAGTGAAATGGGTTCTGTGCTGACGGATTGTATGGAGGCAATCGTTGTTTCCACCCCGGCGATCTCAATGCTTGCGGGATTCACTTTGATCGACTCCACCACATGCCCTGCCGTGATGTCATTGCCCAGAACCGGCTTGACCGTAACCACCTTCTTAGAAAGGCCGCGAGCCAATTCTATGCTTGCCGTCGTCATGGACGGAACGACCCGGACTCCCGGAACTTCCCTCCCCTCTTCGTTGATAGCGGAAAGAGGTATCTGCAAATCAAAATCTTCCGTATTCCCTGCGAGACCCACATATCCTATCACGCGGGATACCTTCATCACAAAAGATTTCGGACCGACCACCATGACCTCTTGATGCTGCGGATAGATGCCCGCTATCGTCACATTCGGCGCTGCGGACCCCATCACGATCAGATCCACTTTGAACTGCTTTTCAATAAAGGGATCCAGGGATACTTCAACAGCCTCCGGCGCGATTTCCACAGTCTCAAAGCCCTGTGGCACCTCCAGGCGAACCGGCAAGGTGTAACTTCCCTCCTCCGCTCCGGTCAGATCCACAGCGGCCTTGAAATCAGAGGATTCCACGTTGACGAAATTGGAACGCTGCGACCGCACTTTAGCCTTGACCGTATCCGTCCCCCGCTCAATCCGATAAGATGTCGGGACGTTCTGCAGGACAACGGGAACACTGAATTCCTTCTCCACCATGGGATTCTGGTCATCCATGACGATGACCCAGAGACACAGCGCCACGACAAGGGATATCACCTTCGCCAGAAGATTGTGCCTCACCATGTTTTGCATGCGTTTCCTCATTTCCTGCTGCGCCTCCAATTCCTGACGAACTCTTTAAAAAAGCTGGTCTGTGAAGGCATAAAGGCCGGCTGAAGGGCATGCCTCAATGCATCCGTATCCAGGTGGCGCAACAGGCGGCCGTCTTCCGCAATGGAAATCGTTCCCGTTTCCTCGCTGACAACGACAATCAATGCATCGCACTGCTCGGAAAGTCCGATGGCTGCACGGTGCCTGGTTCCCAATTCCGTGGACAGGCTTCTGTTGTCCGTAAGGGGAAGCAGGCATCCCGCCGCAACGAGGCGCTTGCCGCGAATAACGCCTGCCCCATCGTGAAGGGGGGTATTGACAATGAATACATTCAGCAGGAAATCTGCCGTAATCAACCCATCAATCTGGATTCCCGTATTGCTGATGTCGTTCAGTCCCACTTCCCGCTCAATGACAAGAAGCGCTCCCGTCTTGGTGGAGGAAAGGGTCTTGATCGCTTTCACAAGTTCATTGACCACCGAACGCGCTTCATCGTCATCCAGAAACAAGGAAGGCTTGAAGAAATGCCCTTGTCCCAGCCGTTCCAAACCTCTTCGGAGTTCCGGCTGAAATACAATGGGAAGAGCCACAAACATGAGCGTCACCGTCTTCTGGAGCAGCCATGAAATCACATGGAGTTCCAGAAAATTGCAGATCATCGTGACCGTCAGAAGCACCAGAAGCCCCTTCACAAGGGTAATCGCCCTGGTTCCCTGGAGCATTTCATAGACCTTGTATAGAATCATTGCCACAATCAAAACATCAAATACGTCCAAAAATGTTATGGTTTTCAATATCACATGAAGATGTGTGGGAATATGAATGTCGATATCGATTGGCATGGTAAAACTCCTCAAAAACTCTTTCTTTTAGCTATTCTCCTTTATTTTCCCAAAATCCTTGTTTCCATGAAAATTTTTTGGACATATTGCAAAAATCCCCGAAATCCAGGACATTGGTTTCGGGGATGATGTTCATTTGATTTTGCGGATCCAGCCCTCCGGCCCATCGATCAGCCCAAGCTGAATACCAGTAAGGGTGTCATACAGCTTCTGCGTAACGGGACCCATCTTCTCCATTCCGCTTGGGAAGAGAATTTCCCTGCCGTGGTCCACGACTCTGCCCACCGGGGAAATCACTGCCGCTGTGCCGCAAAGACCGCATTCAGCAAAATCCGCCAGCTCGGAGAGGGCAACTTTGCGCTCCGTGACCTTGAGGCCAAGCTGGTGCTCTGCCAGATAGACCAGGGAACGGCGCGTAATCGAGGGCAGGATGGAATCGGATTTCGGCGTCACCACTTCGTTGTCCTTCGTGATGAAGATGAAATTCGCGCCGCCTGTCTCCTCCACGTAGGTACGGCTTCCGGGATCCAGATACATATTCTCATCAAAACCGTTGGCATGCGCCGTTACATAAGCATGAAGACTCATGGCATAATTGAGGCCTGCCTTGATATGTCCCGTTCCATGGGGAGCTGCACGGTCAAAGTCACTGACGCATATGGTAATGGGCTTCGCCCCGCCCTTAAAGTAGGGCCCCACCGGTGTGCAGAAAAGGCGGAACTGGTATTCGTTCGCCGGCTTCACTCCAATTACGATGCCAGATGCGAACATATAGGGGCGAAGATAGAGGGACGCTCCCGTGCCATAAGGCGGAACCCATTCTGCATTAGCCGAAACCACAGCATCCACAGCCTCAAGGAACCTCTCCTTGGGAAAAGGAGGCATCTCCAGACGCTTGGCAGAATCCACCATGCGTTCCGCATTGAGATCCGGGCGGAATGCCACGATATCCCCATTCTTCGTCGTATACGCCTTGAGCCCCTCAAAAACTTCCTGACAGTACTGAAGAATACCTGCGCACTCATTCAGGACAACCGTGGCATCCGAGGTAAGGCCGCCCTCCTGCCATTTGCCATCTTTATAATTCGCCACATAACGCTGTGATGTTTGACGATAACTGAAATCAATATTCGACCAATCCAGATTTGCCTTGCTCAAACTAACGCACCCCTCTCGGAATTTCCATGCTGCAATGCAACACCAAAAATGTCTGTATTCCATACTCGCCTAGCCGAAAAGATTCGGACGCCGTATATGCAGAATCCGTAAGCATCTGCCTGCACTTCCACCGGCAAACGGTTACGGATTCTAGTATATTCCCCTGATGCACGAATGTCAAGGAAAGGTGTACGCAGAAAACGTTCAGGATGTGCTCTTTTCCACCAATTCCCTCACACTGTCCGAAATACGGTTGTCACTCATGGAGCCGGATACGATCCTTCGCTGCTCCTCCGTCAGAAGCTGGGCAGGGTCCGACTCGGATGCTTTTTGCACCAAATCCTTCACGCTGTCAGAGATGCGGTTGTCGCTCATGGAACTGAGCACGATTCCCATCTGCTCCGAAGTGAGTTCCCCTTCTCCCGCAGGCTCCTTTGCATCGCCCACAAGAACCTTCTCGCTTTCGGATGCCTCCACCTCGCCCGTATTGTAGAGGACATGCTTTCCCTTGTATCTGAATATCTCCTTCATTTTCTTGCAGGCACAGCCGCCCGCTTCACCTCCTTCAGAGAACCTACCTCAAAAAAACTTCAACCGTGCAGCGCTTCTTCTTGCGCTGGTGTACTTTCCCGCTCGCCCCGCTCCTTTGCCGTTGCAAGCATGAGCTTGATGCGGTTGAGCTGGTTGAC
>DFES01000106.1 GCA_002369175.1 Selenomonadaceae bacterium UBA3796 | reverse complement strand
GGCATACTGGTAGACATGCCCTGGACATAGACCTCGTTCGTATGGAGCCCCTCCGGCTCCAAAAAAAGCTGGTGTCGCTCTTTCTCCGGAAATCTCAGGATCTTCGACTCGATGGAAGGGCAGTACCTTGGCCCGATTCCTTCGATGACGCCGTTTGCCATGGGAGCGCGATGCATATTCTCCCGAAGGATTTTGTGGGTGTTCTCATTGGTGTAAGTAAGCCAGCAGGACACCTGTTCCCGCGTCACTTCCTCGCTCATGAAGGAGAAATTGCGGCATTCCTCATCCCCCGGCTGAAGCTGCATCCTGCTGTAATCCAGGGTGCGCCCATCCACCCTTGCAGGGGTTCCGGTCTTAAAGCGCATGAGCCGGATGCCGTTTTCCAAGAAAGATTTCGACAGGCTCATTGCCGCCCTTTGGCCGTTCGGGCCTCCGTCGTACATGCTTTCCCCGATGATGATGCGCCCTTTGAGATAGGTTCCTGTAGCGATGATGACCGCTTTCCCCAGGTACCGCTCCCCTGTTTCCGCCTCGATTCCCTTCACTTTCCCCTGCTCCACGATGAGGGATTCCACGAGAATCTGCTTGACGTCGAGATTCTCCGTATTCTCGCAGGTTTCCTTCATGGTGAACTGGTAGAGTTTCTTATCCGCCTGTGCCCGGAGAGCCTGAACGGCAGGCCCCTTTCCCGTATTGAGCATTCGGAACTGGATGCAGGTTCTGTCCGCATTGATCCCCATCTCCCCGCCCAGAGCGTCTATCTCCCGAACCAAATGACCTTTGGCCGGCCCTCCTACCGAAGGGTTGCAGGGCATCATGGCAATATTGTCCATAGAAAGGGTCGCCATAAGGGTCCGGCATCCCATCCGTGCCGATGCAAGAGCCGCCTCAACTCCCGCATGCCCTGCTCCTATGACGATGACATCGTATTCTCCCGCTGTAAACATATTCTCCCTACTTTCCAATGCAGAACTGACTGAAAATCTGATCGATGATATCCTCACCCACGGTCTCCCCGGTGATTTCCCCCAGTTTTTCCCAGGCGGAACGCAAATCAATGGAGACGAAATCCTCTCCCATTCCCTCGCCGATGGTTCTCCTGGCTCCTTCCAAATGCTCCCTCGCCTGCCGCAGAATTTCTGCCTGCCGCTCATCATTCACAAAGGAACTCTCCTCCATGGAAAAATGATCTCCGTAAGCTTTTTTCAGGATAGCTCTCTCAAGCTCTTTCAGCCCTGTTTTTTCTTTGGTGGATATCTCGCATAGGACGAGATCCGGAAAACGCTCCTGGAGGCTCTCAGGGGCAAATGCGGGCGTGAGGTCCTTTTTGTTCAATAAAAGAATCGCGTCGCGCCCCTCAATGAGCCGCAGGATCTCCTCATCCTCCTCCGTCAGCTCCCTGGAACCATCGAAAAGAGCCAGGAGCAGGGCTGCCTCCTCTGCGAAGGCGCGGGAGCGTTTCACGCCGATGCTCTCGACCGCATCCTCCGTGGAGCGGATTCCTGCCGTATCAATGATGCGAAGGGGAACGCCTCCGATATTGACATACTCCTCAATGCTGTCCCGCGTCGTTCCGGGAACATCTGTGACAATGGCTCGCTCTTCCCTCAGGAGGGCATTGAGGAGGCTGGACTTTCCGACATTCGGCTTCCCTATGATGGCGGTCATGAGACCTTCCCGCAGAATTTTTCCCGTCTGCGCCGTCCGAAGCATTTCCTCTAAATAGTTGATGAAATCAACCACTTTTTCGTCCACTTCCCTGAGCACAACATCCTCGATCTCATCCTCCGGAAAATCAATACTCGCCTCCAGATGGGCAATCTGCTCCAGGATACCATGGCGGAGCCCTTTGATCTTTTCGGAAAATCTGCCGGAGAGATGCCCTGTGGCCACCTTGAGAGAAGCGTCCGTCTTTGCCTGTATCACATCCATGACGGCCTGTGCCTGAGAAAGATCCAGTCTGCCGTTGAGAAATGCCCTCTTCGTGAATTCCCCCCGCTCTGCGGGCCGCGCCCCCGCCTCATAGGTCAGCGCCAGTGTCCTTCGAAGAGCGATATTTCCTCCATGGCACTGAAGCTCCACCACATCCTCCTTGGTATAGGAATGCGGACTTCGCATGACAATGGCAATCGCCTCATCCACCATTTCCCCTTCCCGATCCATAATATGCCCGTACACAGCCCGATAGGATGCTGTGTTTTCCAATTTATTTTTATTGGAAGGAAAGAAAATCCTCCCTGCTGTCCCGATGGCCTTCTCACCACTGATCCGTATGATCCCAATGCCTGCCTCTCCTGGAGCAGTAGCAATGGCGCTGATGGTATCTCCCTGCTGCATGATCTTCTCCCCACTCATAATCCGGATAAACAATTACGTTACAAAATAGGACTGTCCGCCAGGACAGCCCTATTACAAAAATTAATTCGTATGATTCTTCTCTTTTTGTCCCCCACGCTTTGGGACTATCACAACACAACGGTATGGCTCCTCGCCATCACTGTAAGTGGATACGCGCCGATGCTCCTGAAGAGCCATGTGAATGATTTTTCTCTCATGACGGTTCATGGGCTCCAGCTTGACTTCCTCCCGAATCCGAAGCGCCTTGTCAGCCAGGCGCATGGCCAGGCGCTTCAAGGTCTCCTCTCTGCGGCTGCGGTATTCCTCCGCATCCAGGATCACTCGAATGCGATCCTCCGCAAGCCCCCGGTTCGCAACGAGATTCGCCAGATACTGCAAGGCATCCAGGGTCTGCCCATGCTTTCCTATGAGTATTCCCAGCTTATTGCCCACCAGATTGAACACATAACCCGCTTCCGTCTTTTCCTGTTCTACCGTAACTTTCATGCCCATGGCATCAAAAAGTCCTGTCAGAAAATCTTCCACACGCCCAAGAGGAAGAGAATCATCCCGTACCGGAAGAGCCTGCGTCTCCACATGCTCTTCCGGCGTCGCCTCTCGGAGCTCTTCTTTCAGCGGCTCCGCGGAAACAGGCGCTTCCGCTCCCGGCAGAGTTTCCGCCGCCTGCCCGGAGGAAGGAGCCTCCTGTTTCGGAAGCTCCTTCCGCGTCACGCGGATACGGGCAGGCTTCGCGCCAAAACCGAAAATCCCTTTGGTAGGCTGAGCCAAAACCTCGTAGGACACTTCCTCTTCCGAAACTCCCCATTCAGCCAGAGCACTCTTCAGCGCCTCTTCAATGGTTTTACCTGTTTTCTCCAGCACCTCTGCCATATCAGGCAGCCTCCTTTTTCGGGTTGCGGTCCTCACCGCGATACATCCACCACTGCTGAACAATCTGAGTCACATTCATCGTCACCCAGTAAAGAACAAGCCCCGATGGGAATTGCAAGCTGATCCAGCCAATGAAGAGGGGCATGACCGTCATCATGATCTTCATCTGCTGGTTCATTTCCGTTGTGGTCTGCTTCTGCTGCAGGAAGGTCGTCAATGCAGAAAGCACCGGAAGGATGTACAATGGATCCGGCTCCGAAAGGCTCGGGAGCCAGAAAAAAGCCTCCATTCCCTCTTCAAAATGAAAATTATAAAGGGAGTAGTACATTCCCATGAGAATCGGCATCTGTATGAGAAGCGGAAGGCATCCTGCCAGAGGGTTCACCCCGGCATCCTTGTACAGGGCGGCTATTTTCTGCTGCATGACCTGGGGATTGTCCTTATACTTCTCCTGTATCTTCTTCATCTTCGGCTGCAATTCCTGCATGGCCTTCATGGATTTTACCTGCTTGACCGTCAAGGGATACAAAAGCATCTTGACCAAGATGGTCAAAAGAACAATCGCCCAGCCATAGCTGATGAAGCCAGCCGCTGACGTAATATTGTGAAGAGCTGTGAGCACGAAGGTCAGCAGGCTCTCAATGGGCGAAAAAATCGTTCCAAAGAAACCGGGTTCCAATTCATCACATCCTATTCAAAAAATATAAAAACATCTATGGAACGGGATCATAACCTCCTTTATGAAAGGGATGACAACGCAAAATGCGCCGGAATGCCATCCATCCCCCCTTGAGGGCCCCGTATCTTTCAACAGCAATCATGGCATACTCAGAACAGGTAGGAACAAAGCGGCAGGAGGGCGGTTTGAGCGGCGAAAGAAAACTGCGGTAAAATCGGATGAAAAACAGAATCAATGGAATATTCCCGCCTTTCTGCCAAGGGAGAGAAAAGCCTCCTGTGCTGTGGAGCACTTCTCGCCCACCAGAGCGTGACGCCCCACCAACAGCAAGGCAATATCGGGCTTCACCTTCTCCTGGTTCATGCGGTAACTCTCCCTGAGAAGCCTCTTCACCCGGTTGCGGATCACCGCATTTCCGAGCTTTTTCCCTGCCGCGAAGCCAACCTTTCCCTCCAATTCCTCAGAAGGAAACACATAGAGCACGAGATAACGATTCGCGTAGGAACGACCACACCGATAAACCCTTTGGAAATCCTTCTTTTGGCGGAGGATTTTGCGCTTTGGCAATTTGAACATACTTCACTCCTCCAGTCGCAAGGAATCTCCGTGAATCTCCATGAAATGGAAAAAGGCCACCTCAGTGACCTGTTGTGCAAATTACGCTGTAAGCTTCTTTCTTCCACGCTGCCGCCTTCTCTTGATGACGAGACGGCCACCCTTCGTCTTCATGCGCTCGCGGAATCCGTGAGTTTTCTTGCGCCAATGATTGTTTGGCTGATAAGTCCGCTTCACTTCCTCAACACCTCCTTAACACTTTGAGGTAACCTTCCAAGAGCAGACTCTTAGAAATCCGACTATTTCAGATTATAGACTAGCTGTACAAGGGTGTCAAGCAAGAAATATACACAAAAACTGTTGATAACTCCCCCCAATTTTGTTAATATAGTCTTGCATTTTCAATTGCCTCCGTTCGTTCCAAAGGTACTTGAACTTGTTCCTACACCTTATATTTCAAAGGGTACAGCATTTTTTCTCCGTCCCGATCCTTCCCCTGTAACTTATCCACATCTGTGGAAAACCTTGTGGATAAGTGTACGAAAAAAATTTGCTGTGCGGAAAACGACACGATACTTCCCCACCAGAAAGGATTTTTTTTATGGATGAAATACAGATGAACGCCATTTGGGAGCAAATCCTGTCAAAAGTCCAGGAATCCCTCTCCGAAAGCGTCTGCAACAGATGGCTCCGCCCGGTTCGTCCCATCTCCCTGACGGATCAGACCCTGACCATCGGAACACCGAATAACATCTACAAGGAATGGATCAACGACCGTTACATTCCCATTCTTGAGGATGCGACGCTCGATGCCACGGGAAACCGGCTCCGCATCGTCATACAGAACCTGAATCTCCCCCTCGCCAACGAAAAGCCCCCCAAAAAAGCTGCCAAAAGTGATATCGTGAAGGAAGGGGCTCCCATTCAGGATTCTCTCATCAACGACGAGACCCCATCCATAGAGACCAGCAATCTGCATCAGTTCCATGATGTTCCCGAGCAGATTGCCCCCGGAGACACCTCCACCTTAAATCCAAAGTACACCTTTGATACCTTTGTTACAGGCAAGTCCAACCAGCTCGCCCATGCAGCAGCCCTTGCCGTGGCGGCATCTCCCGGAAAAGCTTACAATCCCTTCTTCATGTACGGCGGCGTGGGACTAGGCAAGACACATCTCATGCACGCCATCGGCCATCAGATTCTCAAGAACAACCCCAACAAGCGCGTTCTCTACGTTTCCAGCGAGAAATTCACCAATGAGCTCATCAACTCCATACGGGACAACGATCCGGAAATGTTTCGTCAAAAGTACCGCACAGTAGATGTACTCCTTGTGGATGATATCCAGTTCCTCTCCGGAAAGACGGGAACACAGGAGGAATTTTTCCACACCTTCAACACCCTGCGGGACTCGGACAAGCAAATCATTTTGTCCTCTGACCGACCTCCCCGTGAAGTAAAGGAATTGGAAGAACGCCTGCGCTCCCGCTTTGAATGGGGGCTCATCACAGATATACAGCCTCCGGATCTGGAAACGCGCATTGCCATTCTGAAAAAGAAAGCAATCATCGATCACCTCAATGTGCCGAATGATGTAATGGTCTATATCGCCAGCCGCATTGACAGCAACATCCGTGAACTGGAAGGCGCCTTGACCCGGGTTGTTGCCTATGCTTCGCTGACGCAGCAGCCGGTCACAACGGAAGTCGTCTCCGAAGCCCTGAAGAACATCTTCTCGGACACCAAGCACAAAAAAATCACCCTCGACATCATCCAGGAAATCATTGCTGACCACTTCCATGTGAAAGTGGAGGAACTTCACTCCAAAAAACGCACACGGGAGATTGCTTTTCCCAGACAGATTGCCATGTACCTTTGCCGTGAGCTCACAGACACCTCCCTTCCTCAAATCGGCAACTTCTTCGGAGGCCGTGATCATACAACCGTCCTCCATGCCTATGAAAAAATCAACACGGAAAAAGAAACCAACCAGCAGCTGGGCAAAACCATACAGGAACTCATGGAAAGAATCCAGCGAATGTAATCATCATCGTGGATAAACATGTGTACAACAGATCCGATTTACTGTAGATAAAATGTGCATAAGGAGGAGGGGAGGCTATCACAGTGGATAATGTGGATAACCTCCCCTCTTGTTACCAACATGTTATCCACTCTCTCTCCACCAATGTCATAAACGCCTCCGACCACTTATCTACATTTCCACAGCCCCTACTACTACAACGACTATTTTCTTTTATATTTAAGATATCATAAAAAACTTACCCCACCCCAACTGCCAAAAACAGAAAGAAGGAACATCATGCAATTTTCATGCTCAAGAAAAGACCTTGCAAATGCCCTGCAAATCGTCTCCAAGGCCATCTCCAGCAAACAACAGATGCCCATCCTCTCCGGCATCTACCTCAAAACCGAAAACAACACACTGGAGCTTCAGGCCACGGATTACGAACTGGGACTCATTGTCAAAATTCAAGCAGAGATCGAATCCCAAGGCCAGATCGTCCTCTCCGGACGCTACCTACAGGAAGTTGTACGCAAACTCCCCGGTGAATTCGTAAATGTTACCCTCAATCACGAAGCAAACATTGTACACATACAATCCGATCAGGCAAATTTCACGCTCCTGAGCATGAATGCCAGCGAATTCCCCGTAATACCCTACTTTGAAGGTAATCTGACCTTCACCATCAAAGACGATATTCTCAGGAATCTCATACGGAAAACCACTTTTGCCTGTGCAACCGACGAATCCCGTCCCATATTCACAGGCTGTTACATGGAAGTCAATGATACCATTGTCACAATGGCGGCAACGAACATGCACCGTCTCGCCGTCAAAAACACAACCTTTGGCAGCTCCATTGGAAACATAAAAATCATCATTCCTTCCAAAGCACTGAATGAACTTCAACACATTATGACCTCCGAGATACCAACAGATGTTCACATCACATGTTCGCATAACAAAATCAGCTTTTCCTTTGACAATATCTACATGACCTCCCGCCTTATCGAAGGTTCCTTCCCTGACTACAACAGAGTCATTCCCAGGGATTTCGCCACCAAGGTGGAAATCAACACACAGGAACTGAGTGCCGCCGTAGATCGCGTATCCCTGATTTCACGTTCCAATGAGTATAATGTCATAAGGTTTTTGTTCACAGAAGGGCAGATCCATATCTCCTCCAACAATCCGGATATCGGGAATGCGGAGGAAACGGTATCTGCCACAGTAGAGGGACCGGAGGTCAACATTGCCTTCAATTCCAAGTACATCACAGATATCCTCAAAATCATTGATGCAGAAACCTGTTTCTTTTATCTGAACCAATCCTTAAATCCCATGAGTGTCAGGGAAACGGGAGACGATACCTTCCTCTACGTTGCAACTCCCGTCAGAACGGCACATTGATGTTGTCAGGAGGCGTTGTTTTTCTATGAAGGAAATTTCTATAACAACCGATGAGATCCAACTGGATCAGTTCCTGAAACTGGCAGGAGCCATATCCACCGGCGGAGAAATCAAGTTTCTCCTATCGGAACAGAGCATCCGGAAAAACGGAGAGACGGAAACGGCCAGAAGGCGGAAACTGCATCCGGGAGATATCATAGAAGTGGAAGGCGTGGGCATTTGGAAAGTCACCCGGAAGGATCTATAGTCAAATGTTTGTTCGCTCTTTGTCCTTGAAAAATTATCGGAACTATACTTCCCTGGAACTTTCCGTTATGCCCGGCATCCATATTTTTCTCGGAAGCAATGCCCAGGGGAAAACAAATCTCATAGAAGCCATATACTATGCTTCTCTTGGCCATTCTCACCGCACCCGTTCCGATGGGGAGCTCATTCTTTGGGAGAAGCCGGAGGGCAGTGTCAACATTGGATTCGAGCGCAGGGGGATTCCCAATGCGCTCGAATTTCGATTCAGCAGAGAAAAGCGCCGCAGCATTCTTCATAATGGACATCCCATTCGCCCGAAGGATTTGGTGGGGTTGCTCAATACCGTTCTCTTCTCTCCCGAAGATCTGTTTCTCATCAAAGGCGCCCCTTCGGGCAGACGTCATTTTCTGGATGGGGAGATTTCACAGGCCAGCCCTTCCTACTATCGAGAACTCCTGCAGTACAACCGCATTCTCGTCCAACGCAATACGCTCCTGAAGCGCATCCGAGAGCGAAAAGCGAAAGCGGAGCTTCTGGAAGCATGGGATTGCCAGCTTTCCGAAAGCGCAGCCAAGATCTCTGCGAAGAGACAGGAGTCGGTGAAGAAGCTCAATATGCTGGCAAATCTCATGCAGCGAAGGATCTCCGGTCACCAGGAAAACCTTTCCGTTCACTATGAAATCCGTGGAATGGAAAAGGAGGATATGACAGAGAGCCTGGGAGTGTGGTATAATGAAAAGCTGAGGGATTCCAGGGAAATGGATATTGCACGCGGGTCTACGGGAATCGGTCCTCACCACGATGACCTCATTCTGGAAGTAAACGGGGTCAATCTTCGTTCCTTTGGCTCCCAGGGACAACAGCGCACGGGTGTTCTTGCCTTGAAACTGGCTGAGCTGGAATTTCTCCGTTCGGAAACGGGGGAATATCCCGTTCTTCTGCTGGACGATGTCATGAGCGAGCTGGATGAGCACAGGAGAAGACAGCTTTTGGAATTCATAGGAAGAGAACGGAT
>DFES01000080.1 GCA_002369175.1 Selenomonadaceae bacterium UBA3796 | reverse complement strand
GGACATCTTCTGCCTCGTTATACTAAAAGCCGTCCATATTTACCAAGCGAAGTGCAGGGAAATAGGAACGGATTCTGCATATACCGCGAACGGCATGAACAAACAGGAACTGTTTTTCTTTCGCGCGTATAGAATTGTCATTGACAAGGAGGTTTTTTTGATGTCGATGTCCAAAGGAACCCGACTGTGGTTTACGGTCTTCTTAGGTATGATGGCCGCTATGGCTCCTCTTGCCACCGATATGTACCTGCCATCACTCCCCGTCATGCAGGCGGATTTTGGCATTTCTGCTTCTATGGCGCAGATGACCCTCACCATGACCATGCTGGGCATGGCTTTGGGGCAGATCTTCATCGGGCCGGTGAGTGACTGCTATGGACGCAAGAAGCCACTGATTGTGGGGATGGTGGTCTTTACCCTCGCTTCTTTGGGCTGCGTGATGGCTGATGATATCGTGATTTTCCTTGTGTTCCGCTTTCTCATGGGCTTTGCGGGAGCCAGCGGCATTGTGGTGGCCAAGGCCATTGCCCGCGATGTCTGCGAAGGGGCGGAACTGACTAAATTCTTTGCCATGCTGATGATGGTGAACGGGCTGGCGCCCATCCTTGCTCCCGTCATCGGCGGACAGCTCCTCCTCTTCACCACTTGGCGTGGCGTGTTTGTCACTTTGGTGGCCATAGGCTTTGTCTTGCTGCTTGCTACCCTTGTCAATCGGGAAACTTTGCGGCCTGAGTACAGGATTTCCGGCATGCTGGATTCCTTTGCCAAATTCCCCCAGTTGCTCCGGAATCGCTATTTCCTGGGTCACTGCCTGCTGCAGTGTTTTGTGTTCGGCGGGTTCTTCGCCTATCTGTCCGGCTCCTCCTTTGTGTTCCAGAATATCTTCCAGGTGTCCCCGCAGGTATACAGTCTGATTTTCGGCGGGATCGGGGCAGGACTCATGTTCATGGGAGCACTGCCTGCAAGACTGGCCGGACGGGTACCGGATGAGAAGATGCTGCAGACGGCGCTCCTGGTATCGCTCGGGGGATCGGTTTTCCTGCTGGCGGGCTTCTGGTGGGAAGCGGGTCTGTCGGTGATTCTGCCCATTCTCTTTTTGACGATTACACCGCTGTCTGTACTGGGGGCTTCCAGCTTTTCCCTGGCTCTTTCCAGGCAGGGGAAGAATGCCGGCAGTGCCAGTGCGCTGCTTGGCTTTTTCTCCATGATACTGGGCGGCTGCATGATGCCGCTGGTGGGGATTGCCGGAGAGCATACGGCCATACCCATGTGCGTGATGATGATTGCGGGCTACGGCTTCGGATATATTACGTATTTGTGCATGATTGCGCCGGAGCACAAAAGCAGAAAATAAGTTTTCACGGGACAGAAGACGTACGGCAAAGGCAGTCGGACTTCTGTCTTTTTTATACGTAACAGGAAGGATTTTTTCTTTGAAGTCGAAGATTTTTGGCATGGATTTTATCCAAGAATTTTCTACAGAAAAGAGGTTGGATGGTATGAAAAAAATCGTCAAGATGCCTGCCCGTAGAGTGCTGGCAGCTATGTGCGCCGCTTTTTCAGTGGGAATTTTTGCTCCGCTCCCTTGGTGCGAGGCGGCACCCGCTTCTTCCTATACGGCAGAGGCGAACCAAAAGGTTTACAGCCAGCTGGATTTTTCCGATGAGACAGAAAGGGAATTTGCAGAGCGTGGCCTCATAGAGGCTCCGAAGGCGCTGGAAATCCGGGATGAAAAAGGGAATCTGGTCTGAAGCCAGGCGGCTTACAGCTTCCTTGATGCCAAAGCGCCGGATACCGCCAATCCCAGCCTGTGGCGCAATGCCCAGAACAATCATGTCTGCGGCTTGTTTGAGGTCATGGACGGCATTTATCAGGTGAGAGGCTATGATATGTCCAATATCACCTTTGTCAGGGGCGATACCGGCTGGATTGTCTTTGATCCGCTGATGACGGTGGAGTGCAGCCGGGCTGCGAAAGAGCTTGTGGAAAAGCATTTTGGCAAATTGCCCGTGAAGGCCGTCCTCTACAGCCATTCCCATGTGGATCACTACGGTGGCGTACGGGGCATCGTGGATGAAAATGAGGACGTTCCCATCATCGCTCCGGAGGGCTTCGAGGAGCATGCTGTCAGCGAGAATGTCTACGCAGGTGCGGCCATGGGAAGGCGCGCCGCCTACCAATACGGCACTTTGCTGGATCCCGGGCCCGAGGGACGGCTTTCCATCGGCATTGGCATGGGACAATCTGTGGGTACGATTTCCTATCTTTCTCCCACCATGAACATCACCCACACGGGGCAAAAACTCACCATTGACGGGGTGGAGATGGAGTTCCAGCTGACGCCGGGCACCGAGGCTCCTGCGGAGATGAATACCTGGTTCCCACAGAAAAAGGCTCTCTGGATGGCAGAGAACTGCACGGGAACCCTTCACAATCTCTACACTCTGCGGGGAGCAGAGGTGCGGGACGCCAACAAATGATCCCACTATCTCATGGAATCCCTGAGCCGTTACGGAGATGAGGCGCAGGTGGTTTTCCAGGCGCATAACTGGCCCCATTGGGGGAATGCTTATATCAAGGACCACATGATCCATACGGCCTTGATCTATCAGTTCATCCATGACCAGTCCCTGCTCTATATCAATCGGGGCATGACGGAAAATGAGGTGGCTCATGCCATCCATCTGCCCCCCGCTCTGGAGAAGGTCTGGTATACCCGCCAGTATTACGGCACAGTGCCCCATAATGCCAAGGCCGTCTATGAGAAGTACATGGGATGGTACGATGCCAATCCCGTGCACCTCCATGCCCTGCCTCCTGAGGAAAGCGCCAAGAAATATGTCGAGTACCTGGGCAATCCCCAGGCAGTGCTGAAGAAAGCCCGTGAGGATTTTGCCAAGGGTGAGTATCAGTGGGTGGCGGAAATCACCAACCAGCTGGTCTTTGCCGATCCCAAGAACCAGGAAGCGCGGAATCTCTGTGCTGATGCCTTGGAGCAGCTGGCTTATCAGGCAGAGTCCGGCACTTGGCGCAATGTCTATCTCTCAGGAGCCAAGGATCTGCGGGAAGGTACGAAAATGGATCCCACGCGCATGCCGCCTCCCAGTCCGGATATCCGCCGCAAGATGGATTCTTCCATGATGCTGGATGATATCGGCATCCTGCTGGACACCGACAAGGCGCAGGATATGAATTTTGATGTGAATCTCTACCTGACGGATGTAGGAGAGAAATACTTGCTGCGGGTGCGCTCAGGCATCCTGCTCTACCAGAAGGGTGAGGAAAGCCCCAGCCCCGATGCTGTTTGGCGCATGCCAAAGGATGGACTTTTCACCATCATCAGCAAGAATCGGGAACTGCAGGAAAAGATCATAAAACAGGAGGGGGATACGACCCTGCTGTCCCGCTTCTCCGATGCCATTGCGGTGACGAAGGCATTCTTCAATATCGTCGAACCGTGAGCCGAACGAGGTCGAAGCTGTCCCACACTTCCAAAGTGGGGGACAGCTCGGAATAAAACTGGAATCTGCTGATTTGTTCGACCATATTAGAACAAATCAGCAGATTTTTCGTTTGTCAAAAGGGATATTATGGTGATATGCCGGAGGCTGTTTTCAACACAGAGTTTTTTTTAAAACAGCTATGCAATTCCTGCGTTATGCTGATACAAGCAGCATAAAGAGGAAATTCTGGCAGAATATGAGAAGTTGAAAGGCAGTCGCAGGGAAAAAAGTATTCAGTCCTGAAGCAGGCGGTGAAAAAAAGTTTCTGTACAAAAGGAAATCATCCGTTTGTAGGGTATGCGAATTGCATATCTTGGAAATGGCGATGATTAGTAAATGATAAAAAGGCCGCAGGGCACACGTCTCCCGCTTCGTTGCGATGCGAAGCTAGTCCTATAGGGAAACGCCAATTGGAAGGTTTTGCCTGTGGCAAACCCCTCCAATTGTGTTATCCAGACCGCCGTAAAACCCCGCCCTTTAGGGTTGGGGATATAAGGCGGGTCTGCCGA
>DFES01000093.1 GCA_002369175.1 Selenomonadaceae bacterium UBA3796 | reverse complement strand
TGGTATGCCTTGCGTGGAATTCGTCAAAGGCGCGGTAGTAGGCCGTCCGGTCGGAGAATTTGATGTCGATGGGAGGATATCCCTTCTTCATGAGTTCCAGATTCACCAGAAGCCGTCCGGTTCTGCCGTTTCCGTCAATGAAGGGATGGATGCCCTCGAACTCGATATGGAAACGCGCCAGTCTGGCGATGATGTGTTCCGTGCTCTGCTGATAGGTTTTCAGAAGGTCTTCCATCCTGGGCTGAATCAGGTAGGGCTGTGGGGATGTATGCAGCGCTCCCATGATTTTCACGGGAATTTTCCGGTAAATGCCTCGATCTTCTCTTTGATTGGCCAGAACCAGGAAGTGGATCTTTTTGATGACGGATTCTGAGAGGGGAGCCTGCTCCTTTACCAGTTCCCGCACGAGGTCGAAGGCTTCTTTGTGTCCGACGGCTTCCATGTGATCCTTGAGAGGCTTTTTGGCGATGGTAAGTCCCCGAAGCACCAGATCCGTTTCCCGCAGGGTCAGGGTGTTGCCCTCTATGGCGTTGGAATTATAGGTGTACTCTACCGCAAACTCTTCTGCCAGTCGCGCGGCTTCTCCGGCAGTCAAGGGACGTTTCGCGTCCAGAGCGTTTTTTTTCCGGTCGATCTGTGTGAGGATATCTTCCGGGGAAGTCCTCCGTCCATCCTCCGGCTTTTGCGCATAGGAGGGAATCTGCCAGCGCCTTCCATCCCTTCTTGCCCCGGGGATTCTGCCATTCTCGCACAGAGAGCGCACCCGGCGCTCAGAGATCTTCCAGAGATCTGCAGCTTCCTTTACGGACATATACATTTCAAAGCACCTCCTTTTGGAAGTATACAGCATCATCGGAAGGATAGCAAAGGCAACATCGGAATAATGATATCAGAATCGAGGCGATGTGTATGGAAGCATCAAAACAAGTGAACATCCTGTGGATACTTTTTGCCCTTGTGTTCCTCCTGCCTTCCTCGGCTTTTGCAAAGGAAGTTACCGTGGATGGGTTCGGCATCGATCGGCAGAGCGCGCTGCGGGATGCGGAACGGACGGCGGTGGAGTCCGTGGTCGGCACGTACATCGACTCGCGGACTCTGGTGGACAAGGCCGTGGTGGAACTGGACGAAATCTATGCCAAGTCGGAAGGCTATGTCGTGGATGTTCGCGTGCTCCAGGAGGGACGCGAGGGAAACGGGTACAAGGTGCATGCCGCTGTTACCGTCAGCGAAGACAAAAATGACCTGGTGAGCCGCCTGCAAATGATCGCCCGTCTGAACGATCCGCGCATTGCCGTGGTAGTGCTGCGGGAGAACCAGAACACCCACGAGAAACTCATCGAAGCGGCTATGAATGACCGCCTGATATCCCTGGGGTTTACCCGCGTTCTTGATGCCAATGTGGCATCGGCGCTGCAGGATGCCAAAATGCTCCGAAGCCTGTACGATGGTCGGCCTATTATCGAGGTCGGATCCAGCTTCGGCGCGGATTTTGTCGTGATGAGCGTTACCCGCGTGGCATCCAATCACATTTCCATTCCCGATTTCAAGGGCGGGTATGTGGACAGCGGTTTCAGCGCCGGTCGCGCCGAAATGGTCACGAAGATCATCCGGTTGGACACGGGAGATATTCTGGAAACCTTTGCCATTGAGGGGCGGGGAACCATGAGCGAAGGCAGTATGGCAGAACATGCGGCCCTCAAGGACATGGCCCTTCAGGCGGCGCAGAAGGTCGAGGAGAAATTCCGCAGGATTGGCGGGCGTTCCGGCGGCAATGTGCAGATCGTCGCGGTTGCGTCGGATGCTTCCATCCTTCAGCGGTTGGTCGATGATCTGAGAACCGTGCCGGGCGTGCAAAATGTATTCCTGCGGGAGTATTCCGATGGCAGGGGGATCTTGGAGATGGATGCGAACCAAAGTGCAGGGACAATCGTCGATATGCTTCGCAGCCGTACGAGACTGGGCATTTTTATTGATTCAGTCAGCGGGAATCGAGCGAAGATCATGGTATCTTAGGTGTTTTTCCTATATGTGCGTGGAGGTGGTCACTTGCTTAGATTCTGTGTTTTGTTGGTCACTGTGTTCTGCCTTGTGGTGCCCTCGGTTTGCCGAGCGGGCATCGGCGATCATCCCAGGTTGGCCGTTATGCCCTTGATCGATCAGACGACGAGAAGCCTCGGAGAAGAAGAGCTGGGCAGGGTCTACAATTTCATCAATGAGGAGTTGGAATTCAGCCAGAGATTCCAGTTGGTGACCCGGGACATCAACGACATCAAGCGCGCTTTGGACGAGCTGAAATTCCAACAGTCCGGGCTGGTGGATCCAAGTACTGCGGCGCGTGTGGGAAAATTCTTGGGGGCGGAATACATCGTACTGGCCAGCGTTACGGGGCTGAGCTCCAACTCCAGGGGGAAAGGGCGGTTGGTGGGCCATGTTTCCCTCCGGGTGGTTGATGTCGAGACTGCGGCGATCGCCCTGGCCGGACGCGGCACAGGCAGGGGGGATGATACTTACGAGACATTGGAAAACACCGTGATGGATGCCATGGACGGCAAGCGCGGCATATTGACCCTTATGCAGGGCGGCAGGCGCTGAGAGGAGGGATTGGGTGAGATTGTTGTTTTTTGTGTTGGCAGCGAGCCTGGTCTTTCTTTCCTTTGCTCCCGTTGCCTTAGCCAAGCCCTTCAGCAGCAAGGGCACAGGGCCGACGATCATGATCGGTGAGATCGCCTGTTATGGGGATCATGAACTGAAATCCGATAAAATCAGCACCTTCAGCGACAAGGTGCGGGAGGCATTGGAGAGCGAAAAGGGCTTTTCCTTTGTTACGCCGGAACCTGCCCTTGACCCGAATGTCATGAAACGGCTCCACATGGAGGCAATCGCCTACGGGCCTTGGTTCCAGAAAGAATACGCCGGTGCCGAGATGGTTCGTTTCGCGGAATCGGTATTTGGCGAGGATTATTTTTGGGACGATCAGAACCTGGAGCAGCGGAAAAAGGGACGGGGAAAGGTCTACCACATGAGTCCCGCCTCTACGGATGCCATCCGGAAAATAGGGCAGGAGCAAAACGTGAAGTACCTGTTTTTTTGCAACATTCGCGATTCCAACATCGAACTCTTGCATTCGATTTTCAATGCCAGGACGACCTTGGACGAGCGCGCCAAAAACCTTAAGGTCGAATCTGAATTCTACCTCATCGATACCCAAAGTGGGAACATCTACGAAGGCCATGTGAAGACAAGTAAATCGGGCCAGATACTGAACCTTCTGGGGCAATACGGCAAGGCCATGACGGCAGAGAATCTGCTCCAGGTCATGTGCGAAGTCCAGGCAAGGAATATCACGAAGGAAGCAGTCGGAAAGGGTCGAAAGGCATTGGAGCAGACGCCATGAAGAAGATACTGATAGGTCTGTTGATTGCTGCTCTCTTTCTTCCTTGCCCCAAAGGGATGGCTCATGATGGGTACACAATCGGCATTATGGGATATTCCAGTCGGGTCAATCACACCAACATACCAGAACGGGCACTGGATCAGGCCCAGATGATTTTCGGCGAGCTCCTCCACTCGGAACTCGACGGCCTGCCGGAGATCACCCTGTTGGATCCGAGTGAGCGATTTGCCCAGGCCAGGCGGGATGAGATTATCCTGCAGATGGAGCTGGGAGACAGGGAAGAGGCGTTGGTCAGTTTCAGCGTCAACCCGGATTATCTGCTTTACGGCTACTTGGACAACTATTCGATCACTCACCGGGAATCCATGTTCTCCCAGAATTACACCGTGCGATCGGATTTCACGGTGCGGATCATAGATGCAAAGAGCGGGAGCATTGTGGCTACGGCATCGGGAACCGGGATATCCGAAACCCACGGAAATGTCGCCGATAGTTCCTTGCAGTTCGGCAAGGATGAGATCTCGGAGCAGAGTTGGCACGACTCAGTGGAGAAGGCAATCGTGCAGATCGGCGGGAAAATTCGACAGAAAGTATGAGGAGCATAGAGAGGCATGAAACTCACAAAATGTTTGGCGGCAATTGTTTGCGCTCTGGCCATACCGTCCCTGGCATCGGCCCACGGTCATGTGTGGTATGATGTCACGTCCCATGTACCTCAATTCAAAAAACTGGTGATTTATCCCGTAGTGGATGCAGACGGTTTTTCTATGGTGGATGAGAACGAAAAATCTCTTGCCTATAAGCTGAATGATTATTTGGACAAGAAATTTGTCCGCAAATTGAAGTTCCGCACGATTTCCCTGGGGCGGAGCCTGGCGGAAAACAAGGAAATCCGGACCGATGAGGAAAAATACAAATCCCTGTATGATACCTTTGCATCCGAGGCGGATCGGGGCAGGGCCGTATTCGACATCACGGCGGCGGACGGCTATCTGGTGCCGAGAACCCGCGAGTGCCGCATAGAGACCTACACGTCCCCGAGGACAACCGTGACGGTGGGCATGCGAAGCTGGACAGAGGTCAGGGACAGTCCCCAGGGGAATTACACCACCAACGAGCGCAGATGGAATGTGGCTCATGTCATTCCCGAGCGCCGGATGAACCTTTTTCACATGGACATCGAGCATACCATTTATGACCGGAACGGGAAAAAGGTGCTGACCTATGAGAACAGCCAACACAGCTATGATTACCGCACCGACAACTACCAGGAAAAGATGTTCAAGGACTTGATCGACGAGTTCCGCAAGGATGTCAAGGACATCCAGGAGTATTTCAAGGAGGAAAAGGAGAAGAGCCACACGGGGGCAAAGGTCGGCTTCCGGAGCGTCCGGCTTCCCTCCAACGTGGCGGAGGATCCCTGCATCGTCAATGCCGTGTACTTCAACATGAAGGACGGGGTGCGCCGGTGGACGAAGGGCCGTCCCGTCTTTGAGGAGGGAGGCTCCATGTTGGAGAAATACTATGTTGACGGAGCTATCTCCACCTATTCCCTGGAGCGCACTTGGATCCCGCCCCATGCATCGACTTGGAACAAAACGGTAAATTACAAGAAACAGGACTGGGTCGATGCCAGAGGGAACAAGCATACCATGCAGGTGACCGATTACATCACCGAGATCACGGATCACTACGGTGTGTACAGCTACCGGGCGACGGTCAGCGGAACCTTTTTCCTGAAGGATTCGAAAACGGATCAGGTGGTATTGAGCCATTCGGACACGGAGCAGGATGATAAAACCGCCGATGCGTATCTGCATCTTATGAAGGCGTTTTACAAAAAGGCAGACAAGTACATCAATCCCTGATGGGTTTCAGCAAAGGAGATGTTTTCATCATGAAGCCATGGATTCAATTCTTGATGGCCCTGGCGATGGGGGTTCTTTTGACGGCATCCCCGGCATACGCCGCCGGAGGCAGTGCGGCGCATAACATGAGGATTGCCATGATCAGCGACCACGGAGGAATCACGGATCAGTCCTTCAACCAGTCGATTTACGAGTCCTGCAGGTTCTTTGCCCAGGGGCACGGGACGCCCTTTGCTTGCTTCCAACCACTGGAGGACAACAATGAGGCCCGTGTGGCAGCCATCCGGGATGCTGTGAAGCAGGGTTATAACGTCATTGTCACCGCCGGCGATTCCTTCGTGGATGCCTTGAAGTCCACGGCCCAGGGGAATCCGAAGGCTAGATTCGTCGCTGTCGATGTCAGCCGGGAGCGGTTGGGGAATTATGATCTTCCGGAGAACTTCTACGGCGTTGTCTACAAGGAAGAGCTCAGCGGCTACATGGCCGGATATGCGGCGGTAAGGCTTGGATACACGAAGCTTGGGTATTTGGGCGGTACGGACATCCCGCCGGTGAGGCGTTACGGATACGGCTTTGTGCAGGGTATCGACGATGCGGCCAAGGAACTCCGCCTGAAAGGCGTTACGGTTCATTATGCCTATGCCGGTCAGTTCGAGCCGAGCGCGGAAATCAATGAGGCGGTGGATCAATGGTATCAGGACGGTGTGCAGATCGTCCTTCCCTGCGGCGGCCTTTATGAATCTGCTGCTGAGGCAGCGGAGGCGCGAGGCGGGAAGATCATCGGCATCGACGTGGATCAGTCCGGCGTGATTGACAGCCAGTATGGAAAAGGCATGACGGTCACCAGTGCCATGAAGGATCTGTCCGGGACGGTGCAGGTGACCCTGGGGAAAATTGCCGATGGTTCCTTCCGGGGCGGAAAGATAGAGACTTTAGGGCTCATCAGCGAGGATCCCATGAAGAACTATGTGAAGCTCCCCATGGGCACCACACAGTGGAGTCAGGCATTTTCCCTCATTGACTACAGAACTTTGGTATCGAAAATGTATCGCGGGGATGTCAAGATATCGGACGACATCAGCAAAAAGCCCGGCGATTACGCCACAAGCATCCAGATCATCTACAGCGACGATGTCACAAGGATGTTCTGACGGCTCACCCCTTCTTCCTATGCCCTTCCGGGCATATGGGAGCTGCCGGCCCGCTTCGGTGCGGGGCGGCGGTTCCCCTTTGTTCGGAAAAAGATGACAATAAA